>NZ_CP013910.1:1820000-2135625 GCF_001507665.1 Deinococcus actinosclerus
CCCACCAGCGTCCCCAGCACGGTGCTGACCAGCGTGCTGAGCAGGGCGATCTCCAGCGTGTGCGCCAGCGCCTCGCGCACGTCCGCGCGGGCGAACAGCACCCCGTACCACTTCGTCGTGAAGCCCGCCCAGGTCGCCCCGAAGCGCGAATCGTTGAAAGAGAACACCACCAGCACAATGATCGGCAGGTACAGGAACGCGTACACCAGCCACGCCCACGCACTCAGCGCCGGATGCGTCCGCCGGATCATACGAGTTCCTCCAGGCCCTTCTGCCCGGCCACGCGGGCGTACGCCCACAGGCCCAGCAACACGGCGCCCATCAGGAGGAAGCTCAGGGCGCTGCCGTACGGCCAGTCGCCCGCCTGCCCGAACTGGTTCTGGATGAGGTTCCCCACCAGGGCCGTCTTCGCGCCGCCCAGGATGTCACTGACGACGAAGGTGCCCAGCGCGGGAATGAACGTCAGGAGGATGCCCGCCACCAGCCCCGGCAGGGTCTGCGGGAACACGGCGCTCAGGAACGCCCGCACCGGGGGTGCACCCAGGTCCTCGGCGGCTTCCAGCAGTCGCCAGTCGATCTTCTCGACGCTGGCGTACACCGGCAGCACGAAGAACGGCACGAACGCGTACACCATGCCCAGCAGCGTGGCCGTCAGGCTGGGCACCAGATCAAACGGGCGCAGAATCAGGATCCAGGCGTACACGCGGATCAGGAAGTTCGTCCAGAACGGGATGATCAGCAGCAGCAGCAGGAGGTTCTTGCGGCGGGCGTCCTGCCGCGCGATGTAGAACGCCAGTGGGTAGCCCATCAACGCGCACAACAGGGTACTCAGGGCCGCCACCCAGACGCTGCGCCACAGCACGCGTACGTTGTCCCCCGTCCACTCCTGGAACAGCGCGTCGTACCCGAACACCCGCTGCCAGGACTCCAGCGTCCACGGCGCGCCCACCTGCGCCAGGTCCGTGCGCGTCAGGAACGAGTAGCCCAGCATCACCAGGGCCGGCACGATCAGGAACACGCCCAGCCACAGCACCCCCGGCCCCAGCGTGGCAAAGAAGCGCCGGACCGTCAGCACACGGCACCTGCGGTGGCGTGATAAGGGGTGTGGCGTTGGTGCGAGGAGCGCGCTCCAGCAACGGTCCTCATACGACGTTCAACCTTTCTCACGCTTCTTCCAGCACGACGAGGTTGTCGGGCGGCAGGTACAGGGCGACCTGTTCGTCGTAGTCGAAGTCCTCGTCCGCGCCGATGTCGGCGTTCAGCTGGAACGCGACGAGTTGCTGCCCGCCGGCCTGGAGGAGGTACTGGTTCTCGGCGCCGGTGTACACGATGTCGTCCACGCGGGCGCGGATCTCATTGCCCACGGCCAGGTCGTCGCGTTCCATCCTCAGTTTCTCGGGGCGGACGGACAGCGTGACGCTCTGGCCGGGGCGCAGGCCCGCGCCGTGGGTGGTGCGCAGCGGGCCGTGCTCGGTCTGCACGGTCGCCTCGTGGCCGTCCACGGTCAGAACGGTGCCCTCAATCAGGTTGCTGCTGCCCAGGAAGTTCGCCACGAACGCCGTCCTCGGGCGCTCGTACAGCTCCTCGGCGCGGCCCAGCTGCTCCACGCGGCCCCGGTTCATCACGGCGATGCGGTCACTCATGACCAGCGCCTCCTCCTGGTCGTGCGTGACGAACACGAAGGTCATGCCTAGGCTCTCCTGGAGGTTGGCGAGTTCCACCTGCAACTCCTTGCGCAGCTTCAGGTCCAGCGCGGAGAGCGGTTCGTCCAGCAGCAGCACCTGCGGTTCGTTCACGATGGCGCGGGCCAGCGCCACCCGCTGCCGCTGCCCGCCCGAGAGCTGATCCGGGCGGCGCGCGGCGAAATCCGCGATGCGCACGCGCTCCAGGGCCGTCATGACCCTCTCACGGACCTGCGCGGCGGGCACGCCCTTCATGCGCAGCCCGAAGGCCACATTGTCCTGCACGGTCATGTGCGGGAACAGCGCGTAACTCTGGAACACCGTGTTCACGTCCCGCCGGTGAGGCGGCACGCCCGTCATGTCCTGCCCGCCGATCAGGACCGCGCCCGCGTCCGGACTCTCGAAACCCGCCAGGATGCGCAGCAGCGTCGTCTTCCCGCAGCCGGACGGGCCCAGCAGGCTGAAGAACTCGCCGCGGCGGATGTCGAGGTCGATGTCGTCCAGCACGCGCGTCTCCGCGCCGCCCGGCGAGCGGAAGCTCTTGCGCACGCCGCGCACGCTGACGGCCGCGTCGGCCGCGAGATCACGTGGGCGTTTTCCCTTGAAGGTCACGCCGCTGATGGCGTCACCCCGGTCCAGTACACAGTCATCCCCCGATTGTAGAGGCCTTGCCCGGCAGGTCCGCCTTTCGGGGGACGAGGCCCTCATGCGCGGCGGATACAGTGCCCGCATCTGCCCTCCCGGAGGTGACCCCCATGGACCTTGAAGCCATCGTCGTGCCCGCCCTGCTCTTCGGCAGCGTGTTCGGTTTCCCGCTGCTGCGCCGCCAGATGATCCACCGTCACGAACTCGAACGCGAGGCGCTGCGCCGCGGCCTGCTCCCCACCCGCGTCACGCAGGAGCGCCAGGCCCTACCCGCACCTCTCTCCCAGGCTGGTGCCGGGGACGACGCGCCCGCCCTCGCGCTGCGCCTGCCCGAACCGCACCGGCTGTTCGCGCTGGCCCTGCTGTGCCGCCTGGAGGACACGCCCCCGCCCGCCGAGGAGCGCTCGCGGACGCTGCTCTGGCAGATCCGGCTGGAGTACCTGCCGGAGACCCTGCGCGCCTACCTGCACCTGACGCCCGCCGGACGCGAGCAACTGCGCACCCAGGGCCGCGACCCCGAGGGCCTGCTGCGCGAGCAGCTGGAGCGCCTGAACGAGGGCCTGGACGACCTGCTGCGCCACGACCACGCCGCCGCCGACCGGCTGCTCACGCAGGGGCACTTCCTGCGCGACCGCTTCGGCGCGCCGCACACGGACCTGCTCAGGTCGCGCTGAACCGACCCTCTCCCCTGCCCCCGAGCCTGCGCCGGGGGCTCTTCGCTGCGCCCGACTGGTGCGCACCACCTTGCCGCCGCCGGGCGGGCTGGACACGCTACAGTCGGGGTCACGCGTCAATTCAACTCCTGCGGGTGCCCACCCTGGCATCCGGGGCCCTTTCCCCACGCGTGTTCCGGAGGTTCATCCATGCGCTTTCGTCTTCCCCTCCTCCTGACGGTCCTCCTGGCGGGCTGCGCCGCGCCGAGTACCCCGACCTCGCTGTCACCTGCGCCCACGCTGGGCGCGCAGTCCGTGCTGACCTGGCAGGCGCTGCGGCAGGGCGACAGTGGCCGCGACGTGGTCACCCTGCAGTACCTGCTGCGCCACCGCGGCTACACCCTGAGCGTGGACGGCGCGTTCGGCGCCGGGACGGACAGCGCCGTGCGGTCCTTCCAGGGTTCAAACGGCCTGACGGTGGACGGCATCGTGGGCGGCAACACCTGGGAGAAACTGATCGTGACCGTCCGCCAGGGCGACAACAGCAACGCGGTGCGCGCCGTGCAGGACCAGCTGCGCAGCGGGTACGGGTACACCGGCGTGACCGTGGACGGCGCGTTCGGCGCGGGCACCGACAGCGCCGTGCGGGACTTCCAGGGCAAGCGCGGCCTGAGCGCGGACGGCGTGGTGGGCCTGAACACCTGGAACGCCCTGGTGACCGGGGCCAGCACCGGCGGGTCGGGCACCGCCGCCAGCCTCGCGCAGAGCATCCTGAACACCAGCCGCGTGACGCTGGGCACCAGCAGCAGCACCGTCAGCGGCAGCCCCCGCCAGAACCTGCTGGACACCGCCGCCGGGAAGGCCGCCACGCGCGGCTGCGCCAGCAACGCCAACTGCGGCCTGACCGTGTACCTGAAAAAGAGCATGTTGCAGGGCATGTCCGACCTGTCGCGCAGCAACAGCTTCTACGTGACCTCCATTGCGGGCGGCGTGCACTCCACGTACTCGGATCACTACGCGGGGCTGGCGTTCGATATCGGCATCTGGAACGGCGTGAGCCTGAGCAGCCCGAACAGCTCGCACACGGCGGCGCGCAACGCCTGCATCGCGGCGGGCAGCGACCCCGGGCAGACCTTCGACGCGTACCACGACCCGACCGGCGGGCACAGCAACCACGTCCACTGCGCGTGGAACTGACCATGACGACACCGCTGAATCCCGGTCAGGCCGCAGTCCCCGTCACCCTCCCCACACCGCGCCCCGCGCCAGCCACTGCGTCAGCGGAAATCAGCCGGTCCCTGACGGGCAGCGCGGCTCCCCGGACGCCCGGCCACGCGATCCGCACGGCGTCCGCCCGGCCCCGGCGGCGCTCCCCGTACGCCACCTTCGCGCCCCGGAGGAAACGATGAATGTGCAGCGGCGTGACGTCCTGCGGCTGGGGCTGCTGGCGAGTGCCAGTGCCGTCCTGGCGAGCTGCGGCGTGCCCCTGACGCGCGTGCCGGACCGGCTGAACGCGCTGGCAGTCGCCGCGCCGGGCATCTCGGGCTGCGCGGCGTGGCTGGCGCAACCGGCAAAATCGCCCATCGTACTGCTCGCGGCGCGGCCCACCCGCATCCTGGTGCATCACACGGCCAGCGCGAACACCACTGATCTGTCGCAGGCGCAGGCGTTCAGCCTGGCCCGGAGCATCCAGCAGAGTCACTTCTCACGCGGGTGGATCGACACCGGGCAGCAGTTTACGGTCAGCCGGGGCGGATACGTCCTGGAGGGCCGGCACCGCAGCCTGGAAGCCGCGCAGGGCGGCGCGCAGCACGTGCAGGGCGCCCACTGCGACGGGCAGAACGACGTGGCGGTGGGTATCGAGAACGAGGGCACGTACATGACGGTCTCGCCGCCCGCCGGGCAGTACGGCGCGCTGGTGGGCCTGTGCGCGTGGCTGTGCCAGCAGTACGGCATTCCCGCCACGGAACTGTACGGGCACCGGGACTTCAACAACACCGACTGCCCCGGCGACGTGCTGTACGCGAAACTGCCGCAGCTGCGCGCGGACGTGGCGGCGCGGCTGGGCGTGCAGGTGCGCATCTGGCCCACCACGAAGACCGGCATGACCGGTGAGCGGGTGCGCAGCGCGCAGCGGCTGCTGATCGCCGCCGGGCAGACCCTGACGGCGGACGGCAGCTACGGCGGCGGCACGGCCAGCGCGGTCAGCGCGTTCCAGTCGGGGGCGGGCCTCACGCCGGACGGCCTGATCGGGTCGGCCACCTGGGAACGCCTGATCCGCACGGTTCGCCAGGGCGACAGCGGCCCGGCGGTGCAGGCGTCGCAGGGGCAGCTCGCGGCGCGCGGGTACGCGGTCACGGTGGACGGCGCGTTCGGGCCCGCCACCGAGAACGCCGTGAAATCCTTCCAGACGAGCAAAGGACTCACGGCGGACGGCATCGTCGGGCCGAACACCTGGCTGGCGCTGGAAAGCTGAGCGGGGCGGAGGCCCGGCGGCCTACGCCTCGCCGGGCAGTTCCTCGATCTGCACGCCCAGCAGGTGAGCGAGGTCGAGCACCTGCGCGGCCTCCACCGTGACGCCCTGGAGGTCGGCGGCCCCGGCGCGCAGGCCACCCAGGGCGCTGCCGCGCAGGTCCGCGCCGTCCAGCTGCGCACCCCGCAGGTCGGTGCGGTGCAGGCGGCAGTCCCGCAGGACTGCGCCGGGCAGGTTCGCTTCCATGAAGCTGGCCTCGCTGAGGTCGCAGCCGTTCAGGTGCAGATGCGCAGCGTCGGCGCGCTGCCAGACGCTCAGGGGGGCGTGGACGCGGGTCAGGCGCACGTGCCGCAGCCGCACGCCAGCGGCCTGGAGGCCCAGCAGGCGCGAGCCCGTGACCTCCACGCGGTCCAGGCTCACGTCCGTCCAGCGCGCGCCGCTGAGGTCGCAGTCCTCGAAGCGCACGTCCAGCAGGCGCACGCGCTCCCACACGCTGCCGGTCAGGTTCACGCGCCGGAACACGCACCCGGCGAAAGTCACGCTGTGCAGCGCGGCCAGGGCAGGCCAGTCGCCCCCCTCGAACAGCGCGCCTCGCAGGGTCGCTTCGTCTTCGATCTGGTCGGGGCTGGGCGCGCGGACGCCGCCACGCGGGAATTTCGGGGGGTCGGCGCGGGGGGGCGGCTCACACGGTCAGGATCTCATGGCCTTTCGCGGTCACGACGACAGTGTGCTCGAACTGCGCGCTGGGGCTGCCGTCGGCGGTGACGACCGTCCAGCCGTCGGCCAGCAGGCGCGTCTCGGGGCGGCCCAGGTTGACCATGGGTTCAATCGTGAAGACCATGCCCGGCTGGAGTTTCAGGCCGGTGTAGCGCGCGCCGTAGTGCAGGATGGTGGGTTCCTCGTGCAGGCGCTTGCCGATGCCATGCCCGGTGTACTCGCGCACCACGCCGTAGCCACGGCCCTCGGCGAGGCTCTGGATGGCGTGCCCGATGTCGCCCAGGCGCGCGCCGGGTTTCACGAGGTCCAGCGCGTCCTTCAGGGACTCGCGGGTGGTGTCCACGAGGCCCTGCACCTCCGCGCTGACCTGCCCGACCGTGTACGTGGTGCAGGCGTCGCCGTAGTAGCCGTCCAGCAACACGCCGATGTCCACGCCGATGATGTCGCCGTCCTTCAGTTCGCGGGCGTCGGGGATGCCGTGGCAGATGACCTCGTTCACGCTGGCGCAGATCGTGCCGGGGAAGGGGTTGTTCTTGGGGCCGTAGCCGACGTACGCGGGAATCGCTCCGGCCTTGCGGATGTGCTCCTCGGCCAGTCGGTCGAGTTCCTTGAGGGTCACGCCGGGTTTCACGAACGGCGCGAGGACGCGGAAGGTGTCGGCGACGAGCGCGCCCGCGCGGCGCATGATCTCGATTTCACGGGCGGATTTCAGGGGCACGCGGCTCATAACGAATGAGGCTAACACGCCCGCGCCGCAGCGGGGCGGCCGCGCGTCACGGTGTGTACGGATTCACGGGCGGGTGGACGGCACCACCTGCCCCGCGCCCGGCAGGCCCGGCTGGCGTAGGCTGCCAGCCATGACCGAGCGGCGAGTGGTGATCAGTGTGGACATGGAGGGCGTGACCGGAGTCTCGAGCTGGGTGCAGGTCAGCCCCCCGGAATTCGGCGGGCTGGTGAGCGGCGCGGAGTACGAACGCGCCCGCGAACGCATGACGCTGGAGGCGGCGGCCGCCGCGCAGGGCGCGCTGGACGCCGGGGCGACCGACGTGCTCGTGAACGACAGTCACGACACCATGCGCAACCTGATCCCGGAACTGCTGCCCGACGGGGTGCGCTTCACGAGCGGCAACGACAAGCCGCTGAGCATGGTGCAGGGCGTGCAGGAGCCCGGGGTGGTGGGGCTGCTGTTCGTGGGGTACCACGCGCGGGCCGGAAGTGTGCGCGGGCCGCTAGCGCACACCTGGAACGGTTTCGTGCGGGACGTGGTCGTGAACGGCGTGAGTACCGGCGAGTACGGCCTGAACGCCCTGCTGGCCGGGCATTACGGCGTGCCCGTGCTGTTCGCGTCCGGGGACGACGTGGCCATGAGCGAGATCACGGCGGAACTGGGGCCCGGGGTGGTCACGGTGCCCGTGAAGGAGGGCCTGAGTGCCTTCGCGGCGGCGCACCTGCACCCGCGCGAGGCGCAGCGCCGCATCCGGGACGGGGCGCGCCGGGCAGTGGAGGCGGCGGGCGACGCGGCGCCCTACGTGACCCGCTGGCCCGCGCACGCGCAGGTGAGTTTCAACCATCAGGCCCGCGCGGACGCCGGTGAGCGCGTGCCCGGCGTGACCCGCGTGGACGCCGTCACGGTCGGCTGGCACAGCCCGGACGCGTACCATCTGTTCCAGACGTTCCGCATGCTCGCCAAGGTCGCCGAGGTCCGGCTGGACGGCTGACGGCCGCGGCGCTTTCATGAAGGCGTCCGGACCCAACCCGGACCGGGCCCGCAGGAAGGACGGCGACACTGCGGGACATGCCCCGTCCCCCGCGCCGTCCCCGCCCTGGCTATCCGGCCGTGCCCCTGCTCCTGCTGCTCGTCGGGGCGGCCCTGCTGGGCTCCGGGGTGTGGCAGTCGGGGCAATCCCTGCGGGCGGCGCGCTGGCCGGTGGCGACCGGCACGGTCACGCGGGCGCAGGCCGTGCCGGGGGGCCGTTTCGCAGACCGGCGCGGCTGGCGGCCCGAGGTGAACTACACCTACCGCGCCAGTGGGCAGATGTACAGCGGCGAGCGACTGAACTTCTTCCGGCTGAACACCACGTCCCTGCGGGGCGCGCGGCGGGTGCTGGCGCAGTACCCGGTGGGGCAATCGGTGGCCGTGCACTACGATCCCCGGCAGCCGTCCCGGAGTGTGCTGCAGGTGGGCCTGGGCCTGTCCTGGCCGCTGTGGCTGCTGGGCGCGGCCTCGCTGGTGCTGGGCGGCGCGGTCCTGTGGGCCGGACGCGGCGGCGAACGGTGGGGCGGGCAGACGTGGCTGCCCAAGTGAGAGACCAGCCCGCACTGGAAGTCCCGTCACGTTCTCACCGGCCCGGCTGCTACCCTGCGCGCATGATCCGGTTCCTTCCCCTGCTGGCCGCCCTGACCCTCTGTGCGCCTGCCTCCGCTGCCGTGGCGTGGGCCGGGGCGGACGCCACGACGGGCGGCTTCGGCGTGCACGCGGGCGCGGCGCTGCTGCCCATCCCGTTCGTCGGCACGGTGGGCCTCGAGGGCAGCGCCGAGCGGCCCTGGCGCGTCACGGACACCTCGGCGAACCGGGTGGCGCTGGGCCTGACGCTGCGGGACCTGAACATTCCCCTGTCGAAGGTGGACGCGTTCGCCACGCTGGGCGGGCAGGCCCTGCTGCCCTCCAGCGGTGGCACCACCGCCTACGCCCTGTACGGCGAGGCGGGCCTGCGCGGTCCGGTGTTCGGTCCGGCGGGCTGGCGCGCCTTCGTGCGCGGCACGAGTGCCGGGACCTTCGGGGCCGGACTGGGACTGGAACTGCGCTTCTGACGAGACAAACAAGGGAGGCGGCGCGCCAGTCCATACGGCGCGCCGCCTCCGCTTGTGGGGTTATCCGTCGTTGGTGTTGTCGTTCTCGGGGTCCATCTGGCGGTTGGGTTCGCCGTGTTCCACGCCGATGTCGGGGTTGCCGGGGCTGTCCTGCACCACGCCACGGTCGTCGTAGTCGGCGGGAATGTGGCGCAGGCTCTCGGCGTCACTGTGGTCGTGCTGGGGTTCGTCGCGGGTTTCGTCGCTGGTGTGTCCGGTGCCGGTCATGGGGCACAGCGTAGGGGCGTGCAGGTCGGGCTGCGTGTGGGGTGGGTCAAGGGGGCTTGATCCGGCGTGGAACGCTTCCAGAAGGAGAGGCACGGACCGTGTCGGCCCCTGGTGAGAAATTGAGCGTCCTGCCCGATATTTTCAGCCCAGCCGGACCGGAGGTCGTGACCTCGACCTCACCCCCGTTCCGGTGTGGAAGCGCTACAATTTCCATACCAATGAAAAGACTGGCGACCCTCCTGACGGTCGCGCTGTCTGCTTCGGCAGCGGCGCAAACAACCCTGCCTGCCGACACCGCGCGCGTGCACTACCAGCGCGCGGACGTCGCCTACGCGGGCTGGGGCCTGCACGTGTGGGAAGACACCACCGCCCAGGTCGCCTGGGACAAACCCCTCGCCCAGAGCGGGAAGGACGACTTCGGCACCTACTTCGACATTCCCCTGAAACCGGGCGCGCAGAAGCTGGGCTTCATCGTGCACAAGGGCGACACCAAGGACGCCGACAGGGACCTGTGGTTCGACCTGAGCCGCGGCCGCGAACTGTTCCTGAAGTCCGGCAGCCTGAACGTCGCGTACGCGAAGGCCGGGCCGTTCACGGTGGACGCCAGCCAGGCGCCCGTCGCGCAGGCCGCTGCGCCCGCAGCCACCGCGCCCGCCGCGACGCCGGCAGCCAGCAGCAGCGCGCAGCCCATCCCCAAGAACGTCCTGCGCGTGCGCTACGTGCGCCCGGACGGCAAGTATGACGGCTGGGGCCTGCACGCCTGGGAGGACACCACCGCCCAGGTCGAGTGGAGCAAGCCCCTGACGCCCACGGGTGCGGACGCGGGCGGCGCGTACTGGGACGTGCCGCTGAAAGACGGCGCAGCGAAGATCGGCTTCCTCGTGCACCGGGGCGACGAGAAGGACCCGGGCGCCGACATGTTCGCCGACCTGAGCAAGGGCAACGAGGTGACCGTCACGAGCGGCAAGGCCGACTTCGCGTACGGCGCGCCCGCCGTGCTCAGTGACCCGCCCGTCCCGGCGGGCGTGGCGCGCATCAACTACTACCGCCCGGACGGCAAGTACGACGGCTGGGGCCTGCACGCCTGGGAGGACACGACCGCCCAGGTCGAGTGGAGTAAGCCCCTGACGCCCACGGGCACGAATTCGTTCGGCGTGTACTGGGACGTCCCCATGAAGACGGACTGGAAGAAACTGGGGTTCATTGTGCATAACGGCGACAACAAGGATCCGGGTGCGGATCAGGTGCTGACGAGTGAGATGGGCAATCAGGCGTGGATCGTGAGCGGGAACGCGGCCGTGAACACCACCCGCCCCGATACGAGCGTGCGCACAGTGGGCGACCTGACGCGCCAGCAGGCGGTCATGCTGTCGCGCGACCTGATCGCCGTGAAGCCGGAGTTCGTGCAGCCGGGCGCGCTGCTGACCCTGCACGCCGCGCGCGCCGGCGGCCTGAATCTGACGGCGGCGGGCGTGGACGGCGGCGACACCCTGACGCTGGAGGAGGTTGAGGGGGGCCTGAGCGCCGCCCTGAAGGCGAAGGCGCCGTACCTGAGCAGCTACGCGCTGCTGCGCGTGCGCGCCGAGGACACCGCCCGCCTCGGGACCGCGTTGCAGGGGCAGGTGGCGGTGAGCAGCGTCATGCCGGACGGCACGGTGCTGGGCGCGACCGGCGTGCAGACCGCATGGGCGCTGGACGACCTCTACGCGTACGACGGCGCGCTGGGCGCGCAGTGGCAGGGCAACATCCCGACGCTGCGCCTGTGGGCGCCCACCGCGCAGGACGTCAAATTACGCCTGACCGTGCCCGGCGGGCAGGAGACGGTGGTGCCCATGACCCGCGACGCGAAGGGCGTCTGGACGGTCAAGGGCGCGCAGACCTGGCGCGGCGCCGCCTACCGCTACGAGGTGAAGGTGTACGCGCCCAGCACCGGCAAGGTCGAAACGAACCTCGTGACCGACCCGTACTCGGTGGCGCTGACGCGAAACAGCACCCGCTCGGTGCTGCTGGACCTGAACGACCCGGCCACCAAACCGCAGGCCTGGGACGCCCTGAAGAAACCGGCGCTGCGTTCGGCGGGCGACCTGAGCTTCTACGAACTGCACCTGCGCGACTTCAGCGCCGCCGACAGCACCGTCCCGGCGGCGCAGCGCGGCACGTACCTCGCGTTCACGCTGCCCGGCAGTGACGGCGTGAAGCACCTGAAGGCCCTGGCCGACGCGGGCCTGAAGGCCGTGCACCTGCTGCCCACCTTCGACATCGCCACGATCAGCGAGGACAAGGCCGCGTGGAAGTCCCCCGGCGACCTCACGAAGTTCGCGCCGAACAGCGACGAGCAGCAGAAGGCCATCGGCGCCGTGAAGGATCAGGACGCGTACAACTGGGGCTACGACCCGTACCACTACATGGTGCCCGAGGGCAGCTACGCCGTGAACCCCGACCAGCGCACCCTGGAGTACCGCCGCATGGTCGCCGCGCTGAACGGCATGGGCCTGCGCGTCGTGCAGGACGTGGTGTTCAACCACACCGCCGCCAGCGGGCAGGCGGACCGCAGCGTCCTGGACCGCATCGTGCCCGGCTACTACCACCGCCTGAACGCGAACGGCGGCGTGGAGAACAGCACCTGCTGCTCGAACACCGCCACCGAGCACGTCATGATGCGCAAACTCATGGTGGACACGCTGGTCCTGATGGCCAGGGCGTACAAGGTGGACGGCTTCCGCTTCGACCTGATGGGGCACCACATGGTCGCCGACATGCAGGCCGCCCGCAAGGCGCTTGACGCCCTGACCGTGCAAAAAGACGGCGTGGACGGCAAGAGCATCTACCTCTACGGCGAGGGCTGGGACTTCGGCGAGGTGCAGGGCGGTGGGCGCGGCACGAACGCCACGCAGCTGAACCTGTTCGGGCAGGGCATCGGGACCTTCAACGACCGCCTGCGTGACGCGGTGCGCGGCGGCAGCCCCTTCGGCGGCCTACAGGAGCAGGGCTTCGCGACCGGGATGTTCGTGCTGCCCAACGGGCAACCCGCGAACACGAACAGGGCCAAGGCCCTGAGCCTCGCCGATCAGGTGCGAGTCGGCCTGACCGGGAACCTGCGCGACTACCGCTTCACCGACGCGACCGGCAAAGCCGTGAAGGGCGCCGAGGTGAACTACAACGGCGCGCCCACCGGGTACGCGGCCAGCCCCCGCGAGGCGATCACGTACGTCAGCGCGCACGACAACCAGACGCTATTCGACGCGGTCCTCCTGAAAGCGCCCCTGAGTGCCACCTCCGCGCAGCGCACCCGCATGCAGAACCTCGCCAACAGCGTCGTGCTGCTCGGGCAGGGCCTGCCGTTCAGCTACGCCGGGGACGAGATTCTGCGCTCCAAGAGCTTCGACACCGACAGCTACAACAGCGGCGACTGGTTCAACACCCTGGACTTCACCGGCAAGGGCAACGGCTTCGGCAAGGGCCTGCCGCCCGCCGAGAAGAACGAGGCGAACTGGAACCTGTACCGCGGCCTGCTGGGCAACCCGGCGCTGAAACCGTCGGCAGCCGACATTCAGCGGGCCTTCGACCACTACCGCGAGATGCTGCGCGTGCGGTACTCCAGCACGCTGTTCCGCATGGACACCGCCGCGCAGGTGGGGCAGGGCCTGACGTTCCTGAACGTGGGCCCGGCGCAGCAGCCCGGCGTGATCGCCATGAAACTCAGCGGCGCCGTGAGCCCCACCAACCCCTACCGGAACGTCGTGGTGGTGTTCAACGCGACCGGCCAGAGCGTGACCCTCAGCGACGCGGCCCTCGCGGGCCTGAACCTCAGCCTGCACCCCGCACTGGCGGCGGGCACCGACGCGACCGTCAAGGGCAGTCGCGCCACCGGGAACAGTGTGACGGTGCCCGCGCTGACCACCGCCGTGTTCGTCGGGAAGTAAGTTACCTTCAGCAGGAGGGCCGCTGCGTGAACAACGCGGCGGCCCCCTCCGTTTCATCCCCTCGCGTACACTGGACGTCCACTCATGCAGACCATCGAGAACCAGACCTTCACCAAGAAACGCATCGAACTGGACGGCACCCAGTTCCAGAACTGCACGTTCGTCGAATGCCTCCTCGTGTACAAGGGCACGGACGGCACCGCCATGAACGGCTGCCAGCTCGACAACACCGGCTTCGCGTTCGAGGGGAACGCCGCGAAGACCATCGAACTGCTCGCCGCGATGCACAGGGGCGGCTTTCAGGAGCTCGTGGAGGCGACCATCGCCACCATCCGCGGTGAGGAAGTCCAGCAGCCCGGCGCCCAGCAACCCGGCACCGCCCAGGCTTAAAGTCCACGTTCAGGGGGCGGCTTCTCAGTTGGGGGCCGCCCCTTTCTGTTGGCGGTATGCTGCCGCGCGTGACCCAGTTCCCGCTGCCCGTGATTCTCGATGGTGACCCTGGCCTGGACGACGCCGTGGCGTGGCTGCTCGCGCTGGGCAGCCCGGAGGACCTGCGGGTGCTGGGCGTGACGACCGTGCACGGCAACGTCTCGCTGGACCGCACGACCCGCAACGCCGGGGTGACGCTGGCCCTGGCGGGCGCGGCGGCGGACGGGGTGGGCGTGTACGTGGGCGCGGACCGCCCGCTCGTGCGCCCGGCGCTGACGGCAGCGGCCGTGCACGGCGAGTCGGGCCTGCCCGCCGGGGGCCTGCCGGACCCGGCCCGCGAGCCGGAGGCCGCGCACGCCGTGGATTTCATCATCCGCACCGTGCGCGCCATGCCGGGCGAGGTGACCCTGATCCCCACCGGCCCGCTGACGAACGTGGCGCTGGCGCTGCGGCTGGCGCCGGACATCGCCCCGCTGATCCGCGAGATCGTGTGGATGGGCGGCAGCACCGCGCAGGGCAACCGCACGCCCGCCGCCGAGTTCAACGCGCTGGCCGACCCGCACGCCGCGCACGTCGTGTTCGGGAGCGGGGTGCCGCTGCGGATGGTGGGTCTGAACGTGACCATGCAGGCGGTCGCGGGGCCGGACCGCATCGCGGCGCTGCGCGCCCTGGGGACCCGCGCGGGGGCCGCCTGCGCCGAGCTGCTCACCTTCTACGCGGACGTGTACCGCCGCCGCTACGGCCTGGACGGCGGGGCGCTGCACGACCCGCTGGCGGTGGCCGCCGCGATCCGCCCGGAGCTACTGGACTGGCAGGCCATGCCCGTCAGCGTGGAGACCACCGAGGGCCTGAACGTGGGGCGCACCGTCTGCGACCTGTACGGCGTGACCGGGCAGACCCCGAACGCGCAGGTGGCCGTGGGCGTCCGGGACGCCGAGTTCTTCGACCTGCTGCTGGCACGGGTGGGCCGCCTGCCCTGAGGTCAGTGCCGGATGACGCACTGGAGGGATTCCTCGTCGGGTGTCAGGGGTTGGAAGCGCGGCAGGAACAGCTCGAAGGTGGCGGGCGCGACGAAATGTGCGCCCGCCTGTTCGTTGCGCGCTGCGATCCGTTCCCGCGCGGTGGCCGGGTCGAAGGGCAGGACGTGCAGGGTGAGGGGCACGCCGAGCGCGGCGGCCTGCGCGCGCAGCTCGTCGCGGCTGGCGCGGGTCCACAGGCCCTCGTCGAGGATGACCGGGACGCCCAGCGTGACGGCCCGCGTCCACTGCGCGAGCATGAGGGTCCGCACGCGGGCCAGCAGGGCCGGGTATTCGGCGGCGGGCGGGTCGGCGCCGTACAGGGCGGTCATCCACTCGTCGGGCGTGAAGCGCAGCGCGCCCAGATCGCGTTCCAGCATGCGGGCCCGCGTCGTCTTGCCGCTGCCGATGAAGCCGTGCAGAGCGTGAATGGCACTCACTCCGGGCCGTCCGTGACGTGCAGCGCAACCTCGTGCGCTTCGGGGAGCAGGTAGGCGCGCAGCGTGCCGCCGCTCAGGTCGGCGATCAGGTACGGCACGTCGTACGCGGCCAGCCGGGTGTCGGTGCGGCTGGGCCGGTCCGGGCCGCGCGGGTGGCTGTGGTACAGCCCCACGAGGTCCAACTCCTCGGCGCGCATGGCCTTCAGGGCGCGCAGCAGGTACGTGGGGTCGGCGAGGTACTCGCGGGTGGGGTCTGGCGCGATGTTCGGCAGGGGGTACAGCGTGTGCACGCACCAGGTTTCGCCGCGCAGGACGCCGCCCAGCGCGCCCACGACCTCGTGGTGGGGGTGGGTGCGGGCGTGCTGCCAGAGGGCCGCGTGCAGCGCGGCGGGAAGGTGCAGGGGCACGCCGGGCATTCTGCCATGACCCACGCCGGGGGTGTGAGGGTCGAAATGCCGTGCTGGTGCGGAATTGCGCGGCACTTTGGGGTACACTGCCCGGCATGGCGAAGGCGCGTTCGAGGGGTGCAGCTCCGGTCAGCCGGTTCGACGGAGAGGCCCTGGGCCTGGTGCTGTTCGCGCTCGGGATCTTCCTGGGCGTGACGGTGTTCATGGAGCCGGCGCAGCCCGGGTCGGAGTCGTTCATGGGGCAGGCGCGGGCGCTGCTGGTGGGCTGGCTGGGCTGGGCGGCGATGCTGCTGCCGGTGGTGCCGGTGGCGTACGGGACGCTGGTGTTTCTGAACCGCGACGTGGGCAACCTGACGCGGCGCGTGCTGGGCGGTGTCCTGGTCGTGCTGTCCCTGCTGGCCCTGCACGAGGTGGCGCAGCCGGGGCAGGCGGGGCAGCTGGCCGGACTGGCGATGCACCCGCTGGTGAACACACTGAGTTACGCGGCGGCGCTGCTGCCGCTGCTCACGCTGACGCTGGGCGTCGAGGTGATGCTGCGCCTCGCGCCACTGTCGCTCCTCAAGGGCTTCTTCCGGTCGCTGAGCGTGCTGCTGGGCGGCGGCGCGGCGCAGGTGCAGGGCGTGATCGAGTCGCGCCAGGAGGGCCGCGACGCCGCGCGCGCGCGGGTGGGGGCGCGGCAGGGGCTGGCGAACCTGCAACGCGAGGTCGAGGGCCTGCGCCGCCTCTACCCGCAGGCGCCGGAGCTGTCCGGCCTGCACGACGAGCTGCGCGCGGCGGGCCGGGACGTGCGCTCGCTGGACGAGGCGGGTCTGAAGAACCTGGACAGGGAGCTGGTCGCGTGGCGCGAGGTGGCGCGCACCTTCGTGGGGCACGCCGCGCGGGACCTGCGGGCCGCCGTGACCACGGAGGCCCCCGAGGCGGGCGCGCAGGTCGAGGCAGTGGCGAACGAGCTGCGCGCCGGGCGGCACGACCTGAGCGCCGAGCTGCCGAGCACCATGGCGAGCGCGGCGCTGGAGCGGCTGCGCCGGGCGCTGATGCTGGAGGTGCAGCGTCTGGCGCAGCGCGCTGGGCGGCTGGAACGCGACCGCAAGGCCGCCGAGAAGGCGCTGGGGAAACCGGACGCGGGCATGCTGACGCGCGAACTGCCCGCGCATGCGGGCCGCGCCCGCGAGTGGGCGGAACTGGCCGAGGAATTCACGGCGTGGCGGGCCCGCGCGGCGGCGTACGTGGGCTGGCCGGACCTGGCCGCCGCCTTCGACCGGGCGCCCACCGAGCTGGCCGAATCGCTCGCGGAGGCGCTGGGCGCCGATCCGGACGCGGTCCTGGCCGATCCCGGCGGCTGGCGGGCGCAACTGGCCCGCGCGCAGGAGGACGCCCGCCGCCGCGCCGAGGCGCTGGCCGCGCAGCCCGTCCCGGAGGCGGCCCCCGCGCTGCCCACCCTGGATTTCGATTTCGGCGCGCCGCTGACCGGTGCCGCCCCGGCCGTGGCGACGGCGCCCCTCTGGACGCCGCCCGCGCGGGCGACCGCGGTGGCGGTCGCCCCGGCCCCGGCGCATATGGGGCCGGCCCACGACCTCTCCCCCGCCCCTGTTTCTGCCCCGCTGGCTGCCCCGGCGGCGCCCGACTGGGACGCGACGCCGCTCCCCCCGGCCGCGGCTGAGCTCCCTCTGGTGGAGTCCGTGCCCACCCCGATAGCGCCCACCCCGGCCGCGACGCTGCCGCCCACGCCGCAGCGTGCCGCGCCGGCCTACACGCCAGAGGTGCGGCCCGATCCAGTCGTGCCGGGCATGGAGGACGCGCCAGACGGCATGGATCCCTTCAGCGGCTGGGATGACGACGACCTGCCGTTTGGCCCGGCGCCCACGATCCCGGCCGCCCCGCCATCCGCCCCTGTCCGGGCGACCACGGCGGCCCCCTGGGAGAGCCCGCAGCCGGAACGCCGCGCCCCCACCCCCGCGCCGGCGGCCCCGCTGCCGCTGTTCACGGGCGAGGCGAATCCGCGCCCGGTGCAGGGCGCGCTGCCGCTGGCCCGTCCGGACGAGACGCTGCTCGATCCGATTCCGGGAGCGGCGCTGAACACCGAGGCGCTGGACATCTCGGCGCGGCAGCGGGCCGGCCTGATCGACGAGACGCTGCGGCACTTCAACCTGCAGGCGCGCGTGGTGGATTACGCGCGCGGCCCGACCGTCACCCGCTACGAGATCGAGCCCGCGCCCGGCGAGAAGATCAGCCGCATCGCGGGCCTGTCGAACGATCTGGCGCGGGCCCTGGCAGTGGGTGGCGTGCGCATCGAGGCGCCGGTGCCGGGCAAGAGCGTGATCGGCCTGGAAGTCCCCAACGCGGAGCGCGAGCCGATCACGTTCCATCAGGCAGCGGCCGCGCCGAGTTTCAAGGGGTCGCGGGCAAAACTGCCGATCATCCTGGGCAAGAGCATTGACGGCGAGATGATGGTCGGGGACCTCGCGAAGATGCCGCACCTGCTCGTGGCGGGCAGTACGGGCAGCGGGAAGTCGGTGTGCGTGAACACGCTGATCACCAGCCTGCTGTTCAAGTACCTGCCGACCGAGCTGCGCTTCCTGATGATCGATCCGAAGATGGTGGAACTCACGCCGTACGACGGGATTCCGCATCTGGTGCGGGCGGTCGTGACCAACCCGGTGGACGCGGCGGGCGTGCTGCTGGGCGCCGTGGCGCACATGGAGCGGCGCTACAAGATGATGTCGCAGGTGGGCGCGAAGAACCTTGAGCAGTTCAACGCGAAGATGCGTCAGGTCGGCGAGCCGGAGCTGCCGCATCTGGTCATCATCATCGACGAGCTGGCCGACCTGATGATCACCAGCCCGAAAGAAGTCGAGTCGGCAATCATGCGGCTGGCGCAGATGGCCCGCGCGACCGGGATGCACCTGGTGCTGGCGACGCAGCGGCCCAGCGTGGATATCCTGACCAGCCTGATCAAGGTGAACGTGCCGGCCCGCATCGCGTTCGCGGTGAGCAGCAGCCACGACAGCCGCACGATCCTGGACGCGCTGGGCGCCGAGCGCCTGACCGGCATGGGCGACATGCTGTTCTATCAGCCGGGCCTCGTGAAACCGATCCGCTTGCAGGGGCCGTACATCAGCGAGGTGGAGTCCGCCCGCATCGCCGACGAGCTGCGCCGTCAGGTGTTCGAGGACGCGTTCGTGGAGGCCTACGGCACGGACTTCGAGGGTGGCGTGGAGGCCAGCGGGCCCAGCGGCGACAAGTCGAACATGGACTTCAGCGACCCGCTGCTGCGGCAGGCGGCTCAGATCGCCATCGAGGAGGGACAGGGGAGCGTGTCGCGGTTGCAGCGGCGCCTGTCGGTCGGGCATGCGCGCGCCGGGAAGCTCATGGACATGCTCGAGGCGATGGGGATCGTCAGCAAGCATCAGGGCAGCAAGCCGCGCGAGGTGCTGGTCACCGAGGCCGATCTGCCGGAGTATTTCGGCCGCTGAGCTCCGTGTCGGTCTTCGATCCGAGCGGCGGGTCCGCCCACCGGCGGGCCGGAGAGGGCACCTGACCAGCTCTCCTCTGCCGGCAGGGGGCCGCAGCTGTACACATGGGCCGCACCGAACGATAAACAATTCAATAAGCTTGTGAATTACTCATGAGAATGGCCCTAATTTCAGGGCTGTTTTCATTTAAGTGACCTGCAAGAATGCTTCCAAAAGTTGCTTTTCCCGCGCTGGTGGTGAAGATTGTTGGACGGTAACCCGCAGTTCAATACCCAATTCCCGAGGTGATCTCATGAAGAAGCACACTGGTCTGCTCACCCTGAGCCTGATGCTCGCCACCCCCGCACTCGCTGGTGGGGCCGGCGCGCCCATGGCCCCCATGCCCGCCGCCGCCTGCAAGAGCATTGCGCAGATCGTCATGACCGACCCCAACTTCAGCACCCTGGCGACGGCCGTGGAAGCGGCCGGGCTCGGCCAGACGCTGATGGGCGGGCAGTACACGGTGTTCGCGCCCACGAACGCCGCCTTCGCCAAGCTGCCCAGCGACACGCTGGCCGCCGCGCTGAACGACCCCGCCATGCTGCGCTCCATCCTCCTGTACCACGTCGTGCCCGGGAAGGTCACGGCCAAGCAGGTCATGACCATGTCCTCCGCCAAGACGGCCCAGGGCGGCAGCGTCCTGATCAACGTGATGGGCGGCAAGGTCATGGTGGACAACGCCACGGTCACGAAGGCCGACGTGATGGCCTGTAACGGCGTCGTGCACGTCGTGGATACCGTCCTGATGCCCGCCATGGCGGCTGCTACCCCCGCGCCCGTGACGGTCACCACACCCGCGCCGGCCCCGGCGCCCATGCCCGCTCCCGTCGCCACCGCGCCGGCCGCGACCGACATCATGTCGATTCCCGCCATGCCCGTGGGCATGACGACCACGACCACCACCACGACGACCACGACCACGGACACCGCCGCAACCACGACGACCGCCGCGACCGAGACGGCCGTCAGCAGCGATACGGTGTACGACCAGCTGGTGAGCGACGAGCGCTTCAGCACGCTGCGCGACCTGCTCAGCGACGCCGGTCTGACCGACCTGCTCATCAACAACGAGTTCACGATCTTCGCGCCCACCAACGACGCCTTCGCGGCCGTGGATCCCGAGACGCTCGCGGTGATCGCCAGCGATCCCGACACCCTCAAGGCTGTCCTGACCTACCACGTGGTGCAGGGCAAGGTCACCGGCGAGCAGGTGGCCGCCGCCACCCAGCTGCGCAGCGAGCAGGGCGCCAGCCTGAACTTCAAGCTGGACGGCTCGACCCAGATGGTCAACGAGGCCATGGTGGACGGCACGCCAGTGGAAGCCAGCAACGGCTACATCTACGCGATCAATCAGGTGCTCCTGCCCCCCGATCTGGTGCTGCCCACGCCCGCGGCCGACGCGGCTACCACGGACACGGCGACGACGGACGCCGCCGCGACGACCGCGACCGGCACCACCGCCACGGTGACCGTCGTGACGCTCCCCGCCGCGCAGGCCGGGACGAACATCACCGAAGTGCTGGCGCAGCCCCAGTTCAGCACCCTGCTGAGCCTGGTGCAGAAGGCCGGTCTGGTCGACGCCCTGATGGCCGGTGACGTGACCATCTTCGCCCCCACCAACGACGCCTTCGCCAAGGTGCCCCAGGCGACCCTTGACATGCTGATGGCCGACAACGACAAGCTCAAGCAGGTCCTGCTGTTCCACGTGGTCACGGGTCGCGTGGTCGATGACGGCCTGAACGTGGCGCAGCTGCGCTCCATGGAGGGCAGCAGCATCGACCTGATGGCCGACGGCAGCAGCTACAAGGTGGGCGTGCGCAGCGGCGACGTCATCACCGGCGGCGTGGTCGCCAGCCGCTCCGATGCGGGCAACAGCGTGATCTACCCGATCGACAGCGTGCTCATTCCCCCCACCCTGAAGTAAGCCTCCCCACGCAGGCCACGCTCCTCCCTGACCGGAGGGCGTGGCCTTCTGATACTGATATGGCCCGGGCACACGGCACGCGGCAGCTGGCCGCTCCCGTCAGGCCGCTGCGTTCAGGCGGTCTGCGCCTCCGGGTGGCTCCGCAGGAAGGCGGCCCAGGTGGCCGGGGTGCGCGGCTGGCGGGCCTCTTCCGTCCAGGCCCAGTACGGCGTGTAGAGGCTACGCGCGGTGACGATCTCGTCCCGGAAGATCTGGGCGCTCAGCCCGGTGCGCAGCAGTCCACTGGACTGGAAGCGGCCCAGCACGCCCGTCCGGTCGTAGGGAACGGCGCGCAGCGTGGCGTGCCACCCGTCGGCGCGGGCGTCCAGCAGGAGGTACTGGGCGCGCGGGTCGCCAGTGGCCGGGGAGCCGACCGCGCCGGTGTTCAGGATCAGGGTGCCGCGGTGGGCGTGCTGCACGGGCCGGTGGATGTGCGACCCGACGATCACGCCGTACTGCCCGCCGTCCGGGGCAGCCACCAGCCCGTCCAGCCGCGCCGGGTCGGTGCGGTCACTGAGGCTCTCGCGGTAGTGGTCGCGGGTGCCGTGCGCGATCTGCACGCGCGGCAGGCCCGGTTCGTCCAGGTCGACCGTCATGGGCCAGCTGGCGGGCACGTGCAGCAGCCCCGCGCGGTCGAGCTGCTCGGTGCTCCAGGCCGTCGCGCCCCAGAAGGGGTCGGCGTACCAGTCGGCGGGCAGGGCGTCGCTGCGGGCCTGCCACAGGCGCAGCAGGTCGTCGTGGTTGCCCAGCGTGAAGGTCACGTCGTCCCGGTCCAGCAGCGTCTGCATGACCTGTACGGAGTCCGGCCCGCGGTTCACGACGTCGCCGTTCACGATCAGCCGCCCGGCCCCCTGGGCCTGCGCGTCGCGCAGCACGGCCTCCAGGGCGTCGGCGTTCCCGTGAATGTCGGCCAGGACAGCAATCCTCATCGCGCGGCATTCTAGGTCAGAGTGGGCCGCGCCACTGGAAGGCGCGGCCCACTCTGGCTGCGGGGGTCAGTTGCGGAAGATGACCTCCTCGCGCCCGAAGGACCGCAGGGCCAGCGCGCCCAGCAGCAGCGCGCCCAGCAGGTTGCCCGCAATCGAGAGGGCCGCGTGCCCGGCGTCGACACTGCCGCGCACCGTGTCCAGGATGGTGACCATGCCCCCGATCAGCGGCGCGGCGTACACGGCGCCGCCCAGCGTCAGGAAGTCCGCGAACTGGAGCATCACGGCCGGGATCACGATCAGGAGGCTCAGCGGCGCGACGTAGGTCTGCGCCTCCTTGAACGAGCGGGCGTAGATGCCCAGGGCGATCAGGGCGGCACTGACCAGCAGGGCGGTCGTGGCCGCCACGGCCAGCAGCGTCAGCAGTGCGGCGGGGGTCAGGCTCAGCTGGCCGCCCAGCCCCTGGGTCAGCGCCCCGGTGGCCTCCGGCTGCCGGGCGAGGTAGGCGCGCATGACCAGCCCGCTCAGGAGAAAGCCGCCCACGCTGAACGCGGCGCTGGTCAGGGCCGTGATGGTGGTCGCCAGCAGCTTGCCCGCCACGACCTCGACGCGGCGCACCGGGGCGACCAGCAGGCTTTCCAGGGTGCCGCGTTCCTTCTCGCCGGCGGTGCCGTCCAGGGCGGTGGCCATGGCGCCGGAGAGGATGAACTGCATCATCAGCAGCGGGATCAGGAAGGCCAGCTGACCGCTGCGCTGCTCCTGCGCGCTGCTGGCGTCCACGGGCTGGAGCCGCACGGGTTCGAGGGTGTCGGCGCTCAGGCCGAGCGTCTCCAGGCGCGCGGTGGTCAGCTGGCGGTTGTAGCCCTGCACGACGTCCTGCACCTTGCTGTAGGCGCCGGTCTGGGCGCGCAGGTTCCCCAGCTTGGCGTACAGCTTCAGGGTGCCGGTGCCGTCGCCGGCCTGGCGGGGCAGCGGCCCGGCGGCCTGAAGGGCGGCGTCGACGGCGCCGCTGCGCACGGCGGTCAGCGGGTCGCTCACCGGCACGAGGTCCACGCCCGCGCGGGTCACGGTGCCGTCCGGGAGGGTCTCGTCACTGCTCAGGGCGCGGCGCAGGCTCTCGGGGAGGGTGCCCGCCACGCCCAGCTGCTGCCGGGCCTGCTGCTGCCCGCCGATCAGGTTGCCCATCAGCAGCGGCAGCCCCAGGGACAGCAGCGGAATGAGGATCAGGGGCATCAGGATCGTGGCGGTCAGGGTGCGGCGGTCACGCAGGGTGGTCAGCAGGTCGCGCGTGGCGATCTGCCAGAGCGTCGCGGGCCGCAGGCCGCGGCGCTCAGCGGGCATGCGGGGCCTCCGGGCGGACGAGTCGGAAAAAGGCGCGTTCCAGGCTGCTGGCGCCGGTGCGGGCCAGCACCTCGGGAATGGTACTGACATTCAGCAGGTGCCCCTCGTGCAGGATGGCGACCCGGTCGCAGACCTCCTCGACCTCGCTCATGACGTGGGTGGAGTACACGGTCAGGCGGCCCGGGGCGCGGGTGGCGTGTACGAAGTCGAGCAGAGTGCGACGCGCGAAGATGTCCAGGCCGCTGGCGGCCTCGTCCAGGATCAGGACGGGCGGGTCGTGGATGACGGCGCGCGCGATCACGACCTTCTGTTTCATGCCGGTGGAGTACTCCCCGGCCCGGACGTCCAGGGTGCGGCCGAGTTCCAGCCGGTCGTCAAGTTCCGCGATGCGGGCGTCCGCCTGCGGGCGGCTCAGGCCGTAGAGGGTGGCGAAGGAGCGCAGCACCTCGCGGCCCGTGAGGCGCGCGGGCAGGCCCATGCCGCCATTGACGACGCCCACCGAGCGGCGCACGCCTTCCGGGTCGCGCAGGATGTCGTGCCCGCCCAGGGTGGCGGTGCCGGCGGTGGGGCGCAGCAGGGTGGCGAGAATGCGCAGCAGGGTGGTCTTGCCCGCGCCGTTGGGGCCCAGCAGGCCGAACACCTCGCCGCCTCGCGCCTGCAGCGTGATGCCCGTGAGCGCCTGGTAGCGCCCGTAGGTCTTGGTGACGTTCTGAATATCGAGCATGCGTCTCCTTCCCCCCATCTGGGGGACTGGGGCTGAATACGCGTCAGTTCACAATCAGGTTCCTGGCATCCTGACGCTGCACGCTGAATCGATCCAGCCCAGGAATGAGACAGATGTGCAGCGCAGGAGAAACCGCGTCAGATACAGCATTTTGCGTTCAGGGACACAGGACGGTCATGAAAAGCAATCCCCCGATTGCTCATGCAAAATGAGAGCGAATCTGTAACAATGGGAAAGTTGCGCTTGAGGCCACTGCGGCCACAAAGTTGCACTGCGTTCAAGTTGAGTCTCGTCGATTCCGTTCCGACCTCGCTGCCCCACGCCCCCCGATCCGGCCGCCCCGCGCGGCCAGGGATCGCCACCGAACCGCCACAGTTCAGCGCCGCCGCCCCCCAGGGCCGGCCGGCGCCCCGGAGGCCCGAATGTTCAATCCCCCCACCCTCGAAGATCTGCAGGAAACCCGCCGCGCCAACGAGAAGCTGGTCCTCAAGGCCCTGGAAAGCAAGCCCGAATGGGTCGAGACCGAACTGGCCAAGACCACCAGCCTGGCCCTGAGCCACCTGCGCGCCGCGCTGGCCAGCCTGCTCGACCAGGGCCGCGTACGCCGCCTCCCCGGCACCGGCACCCGCGCCGTGTACGGCCTGGCCGACCCCGGTCTGGCCGACGTGCCCGCCACCCCCCTGACGAGCGACGCCAAGAAAGTGCGCGACTACCTCGAAGGCCGCGCCGACAGCGCCCTGTACATGAGTGACCAGCTGCGCATGACCCGCGAGGACGTCATGGCTGCCCTGAGCCTCCTGAACGCCCACGGCATGATCACCTGCACCTTCGTGGGCAGCCTGGTCATCTTCCGCCTGAAAGAAACCCAGGCCCTCGGGCAGGACGGCGCCGCCGCCCCCGAGAAGGCCAGCGGCCGCAAGAAAGCCGTCGCCTGAGCCCACCCCGCACCCCTTGCAGCCCCCGCTCCGGCGGGGGTTTGTGCTGCCGGGTGGGTACATAGCCTGACCAGCCTGACTGAACCTTTACCGGGCGTCTGGTATCCTGCCGGGCATGAAACTCGTGCTGGCTGTGATTCAGGATGCGGACGCGACCGCGCTGATCCGCGTGTTGTCCCAGAACGCCTTCGAAGTCACGAAACTCGCCAGTACCGGCGGCTTCCTGCGCGAGGGCAACACCACACTGATGATCGGCGTGGCGGACGAACGCCTCGACGAACTCAAGAGGCACGTGCAGCGCACCTGCCGCACCCGCACGCGCCTCGTCGCGCCCAGCGTCCCGATGGGCGAGCAGAACGAGGGACTCGTGAACGACCCGGTCGAGGTCCCCGTGGGCGGCGCGGTGATGTTCGTGATGGGCGTGCAGGAATTCGTGAAGGTCTGAGCGGGTCAGGGCGCGCGGGCCGGAGGCTGGGCGAGCACGTCCCCTCCGGCCCCTTCTGCTTTTCAGGTGTGCGCTGGTCAACTGGCGGGACGGGTACGGTCTGCGCGGGCCTCACCCGGGAGAATGTGACCGCCACGCCCACCGGCACGCGCTGACCGACCGGTTGGTCCGGGATGATTGACTGGGAGGCTCTCCGCTAGAGTACCGGGCGCTGCCCCACCCGACCCCGTTCCGGTGCGGCTTTCTGTCCCTTTTCGACCTGCGCCCACGCGGCGCGCCCCACCCCGGCAAGGAGCCTTTCACTGTGACCCGACCCAGCACGCCCGTCCTGACCCCTGACCCCACCAACCGCGACTCCGCGTTCCTGAAGACCATGCGCGGCGAGGCCGCCCCGCACACCCCGGTGTGGTTCATGCGGCAGGCCGGGCGTTACATGCCCGAGTACCGCGCGCTGCGCGCCGGGCGCAGCATGCTGGAGTGCATCCGCACGCCGGAGCTGGCCGCCGAGATCACCCTGCAGCCCATCAAGGCCATGCCGATGGACGCCGCGATCCTCTTCAACGACATCCTGACGCCCCTGCCGGTCATGGGCCTGGATCTGGACTTCGTGGGGGGCGTGGGCCCGCAGATCAGCAACCGCATCGAGACGCCCTTCGACGTGGACCGCCTGGGCGTGCCCGCCGCGGCGGAAGTCATGCCGTACACCGCCGAGTCCATCAGGCTCGTGCGCCAGGAACTCGACCCGCGCGGCGTGCCGCTGATCGGTTTCGTGGGCGCGCCGTTCACGCTGGCCAGCTACGCCATCGAGGGCAAGGGCAGCCGCAACTACGAGCGCACCAAGCGCTTCATGTACGGCGAGCCTGCCGCGTGGCACCGCCTGATGGACAAGTTCGAGACGATCCTCGCGGACTACCTGGCCGAGCAGGTCAAGGCGGGCGCGCAGGCCGTGCAGATCTTCGACTCGTGGGTGGGCGCGCTGAGCATCTACGACTACGTGACGTTCGTGAAGCCCGCCACGGGCCGCCTGATCGAACGCACCAAGAAACTGGGCGTGCCCGTCATCTACTTCGGGACCAGCACCCACCACCTCCTGCCCCAGATGTCCTCGCTGGGCAGCGACGTCATGGGCATCGACTGGCGCACGCCCCTGAACGACGCCTGGAAGCTCATCCAGCCCGGCCAGGGCGTGCAGGGGAACCTCGACCCGCTGCTGCTCCAGGGCCCCTGGCGTGAACTGAAGCACCAGACCGACCGCATCCTGGCCGAGGTGGACGGCCGCCCCGGGCACATCTTCAACGTGGGGCACGGCCTGCTGCCCGAGACGCCCGTGGATATGGTCCGCCGCCTCGTGGACTACGTGCACGAGCAGACCGCGAAGTAATCGCGGCCCACCCAAGTCAACCCGAGCGGAGCGAGCAGCGACTGCGCTGAACCCCACCCCGATTCCCCCCTGTGACCTGAGAGGAGCGACATGACCGATTCCACCCACCAAGGAGCGCCGCTGGGCGTGCTGTTCATGGCCTACGGCGGCCCCGAGAGCCTGGAGGACATGCCCGGGTACCTCGCGGACATCCGCGCCGGGCGCGTGACGACGCAGGCCGTGCTGGACGAGATCACCAACAACTACCGCCAGATCGGCGGGAAGAGCCCCCTGCCGGAATTCACCCGCGCGCAGGTCGAGGCGACCATGCAGGAACTCCAGGCGCGCGTGCAGCGTCCCCTGAAGGCGTACATCGGCATGCGCCACTGGAACCCGTGGATCGAGGACGCCGTGCGCGAGATGCTCGACGACGGCATCACGCAGGCGGTGGCGATCGTGCTGGCCCCTCACTACTCGAGCATGAGCGTCGCGAAGTACCAGAAGAAGATCAAGGCGGGCCTGAGCATGAACCACGGCCACATCGACTTCGAGTTCGTGAACGAGTACCACACGGAAAGCGGGTACGTGACGGCCCTGGCCAACCGCGTCCGCGAGGGCATCGAGGCGTTCCCGGAGGGCGAGCGGGACGACGTGCACGTGATCCTCAGCGCGCACAGCCTGCCGGTGCGGATCCTGCGTGAAGGTGACCCGTACGCCGACCAGCTGCACGAATCCGCGCGCCTGATCGCCGCCGCCGCCGGACTGCGCGACGACCAGTGGTCCTGGAGCTACCAGTCCGCCGGGCGCAGCCCCGAGCCGTGGCTGGGGCCGCAACTCGACGAGCACATGCACGACCTGTCGGGCAAGGGCATCAGGAAGGTGGTCAGCGTGCCGGTGGGCTTCGTGTCCGACCACGTGGAGATCCTGTTCGACATCGACATCGCCGCGCAGGAAACGGCCGCCGAACTGGGCATGACGCTGGTGCGCCCCCCGGCCCTGAACACGGACCCGCTGTTCATCGGGACGCTCGCCAGCGTGCTGGAACGCAAGGTGGCCGCGCTGTCATGACCGACGCCGCAGTGAAGGACGGCACAGGGGCGGGCGGTGAGCTGCCTGTGATCATCGTGGGGGGCGGCATCACCGGCCTGAGTGCCGCCTGGGAACTCCAGACGCGCGGCGTGCCGTTCGTGCTGCTCGAAGCCGGGGATTACCTGGGCGGGAAACTGCACTCCGAACGCACCGAGGACGGTTTCCTGGTCGAGCGGGCCGCCGACGCGTTCATCCTCGGCAAGCCGTACGCGGCGCAACTGGCGCGCGAGGTGGGCCTGGACGGTCAGGTCATCCACCCGCGCGAGGACACGAAGAAGATCTACTTCCTGCGCGGCGGCCAGCTCCTGCCGTTCCCGCCGAACATGAAGATGTTCGTGCCGCTGGACGACGAATCGTTCCTGCAGAGTGGCGTGCTGTCCCCCGAGGGCCTGCGCCGCTACCTGGACGAACAGCACGTGCCGCCCAGGCCCCCCACCGACGAGGACGAGTCCCTCGCGTCGTTCCTCACGCGGCGGTTCGGGCCGGAAAGCCTGAACTTCATCGTGCCGCTCGCCGCCGGGATCTACGTGGCGAACCCGCTGGAACTGAGCATGAAAGCGGCGTTCCCGCAGTTCCTGAAGATGGAACAGGAGTACGGCAGCGTCATCCGGGGCAGCCGCGCCACGCCCCGCGCCGCCGGACCCGTCTTCATGTCCTTCCAGGAAGGTACGAGCACCCTGATCCGCGCGCTGCACGAACGCCTCACCGGCGGCGAGATCCGCCTGAACACCCCCGTCCTGCGTGTGCACGAGCACGGCGTGACCCTCGCAGGCGGCGAGGAACTGCGCGGCCGGGCCGTCATCAACACCACCCCCGCCTGGTACGCCGGCGCCATGTACCAGCGGGACTACCCGGAGGCCGCCAGCCTGATCGGGCAGCTCAAGGCGAACAGCAGCGTCGCCGTGGTGCTCGCGTACCGCGCCGAGCAGTTCCCCGGCGACATGCTCCTGCACGGCCTGCAGGTGGACGCCAGCGAGGACACCCTCCTGAAGGCCATCACCGTGCACTCCGCGAAGATGCACGGCCGCGCCCCCGAAGGGCACGTGCTGATGCGCGTGTTCTTCAAGGACATCGAACCCGCGCAGGCCCGCGTCCTGGCGCAGGAGACCGCCGAGCGGCTCTTCGGCGCGCAGGGCGACCCGCTGTGGCACGCGTTCGGCGACTGGCGCGGCAAGAACCCCGCCTACGTCGTCGGGCACCTCGACCACATCGCGCGCATCCGCGCCGCGCTGCCCGCACACCAGCAGATCGCCGGGGCCAGCTACACCGGCGTGGGCGTCCCCGACTGCGTGAACGCCGGACGCACCGCCGCCCGCGCCGTCCTGGCACCCGTCACCGCGTAGACTGAATCCCACCACGCACCGCTTCCACTCCGGAGGCGGTGCGTTCTGCTGTCATACCAGATGATGTATACCGCACCTGCATTTGACCCACCGGCATACCGCATGTAGACTCCGGCAGTCGCTGCGCACGCAGCACTTCGCGGGAACAGAGGGAAGTCCGGTCACGCCCCATCAGGGGGCTTCAGTCCGGCACGGTCGCGCCACGGTCTTCAGTCCGAACGCTCGCCCAGCGAAGAGACGCCCACTTCACGGCCCCCGCGCAAGGGGCACAAGGCGGTTTCCCCTTGATCACCTGACAACCTCTGCCCCGCTGCCCCTGACCCGGCCCCGCTCTGACTGCGGCGCACGTTCGGAACACCGCCGAACCTGCACCTCCGTCGCCGCCGGGCCTCCCCGTCTTCCTCTCGCTCCGCTCGGGTTCGTCTGACGACTCACCGGAAGCCCCTCAGAGGTGTTCCATGACCCTGTCCCTGTCCCGTCCCCCGCTGGGCGGCCTTCCGCCCGTGCCGCCGCGTGAGACGCGCGTGACGCACGTCGTCTTTCCCGGCCTGACGAACCATCACGGCACGCTGTTCGGCGGTGAGGCGCTGTCCCTGATGGATTCGGCGGCGTTCATCGCGGCGACCCGGCACTGCCGGAAGAAGGTGGTGACGCGGCATCTGGACGCCATGGAGTTCCGGCATCCGATTCCGCAGGGGTCGCTGGTGGAACTCGTGGCGCGCGTGGTGCGGACCGGGCGGACGAGCATGACGGTGCAGGTGGACGTGTTCCGTGAGGACATGTACAGCGAGACGCGGGAACTGGCGTGCGCGGGGACGTTCGCGCTCGTGGCGCTGGGTGAGGACGGGCAGCCGGCGCCCGTGCCCCCACTGGCGGACGTGTGCTGAGGGTGCCGTCTGTTCCGTGGACCACCCGGCGCGTTTCCGGGTGGTCCACTCCACGCCGGGCGCCCTCGCTGCTCCTTCTCGCATCCGCTCGGATAGATCGGCTCCTGAGAACCGATCTATCGGAGGGCATGTGAGGCTGGTCTTCGACTCCCTGACGGGGAACGTGCGGCGGTTCGCGACGGCCCTGGCGCGCGAGGCGGGGGGCCTGCCGGTCGGGTCGGTGCGGGACGCGCCGCCCGCGCCGGGTGAGGGGTTCCTGCTGCTGACGTACACGTTCGGGTCGGGGCAGGTGCCGGACAGCACCGCCGCGTTCCTGCGCGAGCACGGCGCGGGCCTGCGGGGCGTGGTGGCGAGCGGCAGTTACCACTGGGGGGAGAACTTCGGGCGGGCGGGCGACCGGATCGCCGCGCAGTTCGGGGTGCCACTGGTGGCCCGGCTGAACAAGGGCGGGACGGCTGCGGACCGCGCGGCGGTGCTGGCGTGGCTGGCGGGGCAGGGCAAGGAATCGAGTGCAGCGTGGGTGTCGCCCGTGGTGGCGGAAAGGACGAACGAATGGATCCCTGGATTGAACTGAACAACAAGGTGCTGGCGGGTGGCGTGGTGGATACGTCGCATGATCAGGAAGCGCTGCGGGTGTACTTCCGCGAGAAGGTCAACCCGAACACCGTGACCTTTCCCAGCCTGGAGGAGAAGATCGCCACGCTGACGGAACGGGGCGTGTGGGACCCGGCGGTGTTCGCGCGCTTCACACCGCAGGAGGTCCGCGCCGTGTTCGAGCGAGCGTACAGCCTGAACTTCCGCTTCCGGTCATTCATGGGCGCGTTCAAGTTCTACAGCGAGTACGCGACCATGACGCCTGACCGCAGGCAGTGGCTGGAGCGCTACGAGGACCGCCTGAGCGTCACGGCGCTGGCCCGCAGCGAGTCGCTGCCGGAAGCGCTGGAACTCGTGGAGCATCTGGTCAACCAGACGTTCACGCCCGCCACGCCCACCCTGATGAACTCCGGGAAGGCGAACACCGGGCGGCTGGTGAGCTGCTTCCTGCTCCAGGACTGCACGGACAACCTGGATTCGATCACGAAGACGCTGTCGTTCGTGGCGGAACTCAGCAAGGGCGGCGGCGGGATCGGCGTGGAGGTCAGCAACCTGCGTGCGCGGGGCGAGAGTCTGCGCGGCATCCAGAACGTCACGAAGGGCGTGATGGGCGTGGCGAAGATGCTGGACAACATGCTGCGCTACGCGGATCAGGCGGGACAGCGGCCCGGCGCGGGCGCGATCTACCTGAGCGTCATGCACCCGGACTTCCTGGACACCCTGAGCGCGAAGAAGATCGCCTCGGACGAGGACGCCCGCCTGAAGACCCTCTCGATGGGCGCAACCATCCCGGACATCTTCCTGGAGAGGGCGCGCGCCGGGCAGGACATCTATCAGTTCTACCCGCACTCGCTGTTCCAGGAGACCGGGCGCGAGTTCACCAGCATCGACTGGACGCGCGAGTATGAGACGCTGGCCGCCAACCCGCGCCTGCGCAAGAAACTCGTGTCGCCCCGCCGCATCCTGGAGGACATCGCCGTCACGCAGGGCGAGAGCGGCTACCCGTACCTGCTGTTCGAGGGCAACGCGAACCGCGCGAACCCCATCCCGAACGTCGGGACGATCAAGATGAGCAACCTGTGCAGCGAGATCCTGCAACCCACCCTCCCCAGCACCTTCCACGCCTACGGGCAGGAGGACAGGGACCAGGTGGGTCTGGACGTCAGCTGCAACCTCGCGTCACTGGTCATTGAGCAGAGCCTCGCGAGCGGCGACCTGGGGCGCGTGGTGCGCTCGGCGGTGAAGCTGCTGGACAACGTGGCCCGCTCGACCAGCATCCACGAGGTGCCGGCCGTGAAACGCGCCAACGAGGAGATGCGCAGCGTCGGCCTGGGCGCGATGGGCCTGCACTCGTTCCTGGCGAAGAACGAACTCGTGTACGGCAGCCCAGAGGCGCTGGAGTTCGTGAACGTGTACTTCGCCGCCGTGCACTACCACGCCCGCCGCACCAGCATGCAGATCGCGCGGGACACCGGCTTCGTGTTCCAGGGCTTCCAGGGCAGCCGTTACCAGACCGGCGAGCACTTCGCGCAGTACCTGACCCAGGATTTCCTGCCGGTCACGCCCGAGGTCGCCGCGCTGTTCAAGGGGCACGACCTCCCCACCCGCGCCGACTGGCAGAGGCTCGTGCAGGACATCCAGACATACGGGCTGGCGCACTCCTTCGTCATGGCCATCGCCCCGACGGGCAGCATCAGCTACGTCAGCAACGCCTCGGCCAGCATCATGCCCATCACCGAACGCGTCGAGACCCGCACGAGCAACAAGGCCCGCACCATCTACCCCATGCCGCACTTAAGCGAGATGACCGAATGGTTCTACGAGGAAGCGTACGACATGGACCAGCAGCGCGTGATCGACACCGTCGCCGCCGCGCAGCGCCACGTGGACCAGGGCATCTCCTGCACGCTCTTCGTGCCCAGCAACGCCAGCACCCGCACCCTGCAACGCTACTACCTGTACGCCTACGCGCGGGGCCTGAAAACGCTGTACTACACGCGCCTGCGCAAGGTTAGCATCGACGAGTGCCTGAACTGCGCCATCTGACGGCGGAACGGGGGACGGGGTGGCATCGGACTACACGACTGACCGTCCGAGGGTCGAAGAGTCAAAGGGTCAAAGAGTCTAGGAAAAGCCCCTCTGCCAAACCATTCTTAGACCCTCAGACGTTTAGACCCTTGGACAGTTAGACCCTCAGCCCCTTCCCTCAAGTCGCCACCGGATAGACCCCCTCTCCCCTCTCCAACCCCTGTGAGACCTGATATGACCCGAGCCCCCTTTACCGCCACGAACTGGAGCGACCCGGAAGACAGCTTCTCGGTCACGTTCTACGAGAAGTACACGTCCCAGCTGTGGTTCCCCGACGAGATTCCGCTGACGAACGACGCGATTCACTGGAAGAGCCTGACCGAGCAGGAACGCTGGACGTACATGCACGCCTCGGCGGGCCTGAATGCGCTGGACACGCTCCAGGGCGAGGTGGGCATGCCGGGCCTGCGCGGCCTCGTGTACGGCCACATCCGCAAGGCGACCCTGCAATTCCAGGGGATGATGGAGGACATTCACGCGCGCAGCTACAGCCTGATGAACAAGACGTTCCTGACGACCACCGAGGAACGCGCCGTGTTCGCGTGGGTGGAGGCGCAGCCGCAGCTTCAGTTCAAGATTCAGTTCATCGAGGACGTGTTCCGCGACCCGGACACCAGCGACTTCGGCCTGTGGCGGAAGATGGTCGTGTCGTGCATGCTGGAAACCGCGCTGTTCTACAGCGGCTTCTACTACCCGCTGCTGCTGGCCGGGCAGGGCCGCATGGTGGCGGCCGGGGAGATCTTCAACCTGATCATCCTCGACGAGGCGGTGCACGGCGTGTACGTGGCGCTGCTGGCGCAGGAGAAGTTCGCCGCGCTGACCGATGACGAGCAGGCGCAGGCGCTCGAGTGGTACGAGCAGAGCCTCAACACGCTGTACCGCAACGAACTGGCGTACACCGAGGTGCTGTACGGCGGCGTGAACCTCGCCCACGACGTCGCCACGTTCATCCGCTTCAATTTCAACGTGCTGGCCGACAACCTCGGCCTCAAACGCCGCTTCCCCGACGAGGACGTGAATCCCGTCGTGCTGAACGGCATCCGCTCACGCGGCACCACCCACGACTTCTTCAGCGCCAAGGGCAGCAGCTACGCCAAACTCCGCGTCGAGGCCCTCACCGACGACGACTTCAGCGAACTCTGGCCCGCTCAGGCGGATTCCGTCTGTTCCGTTGACCACCCGGCACAGCACCGGGCGGCCAACTCCACGCCCGGAACCCTTACCGCTCCTACTCGCATCCGCTCGGATTGAACTGGTTTTACAAACCAGTCAATCGGAGTCATTTTGAGGAGATCGCCCATGACTGACCCAAGACCCTTCGTGCTGTTCACGCAGGACCAGTGCCCACAGTGCGAGACCCTCAAGCGCATGCTGACCCTCCCCCTGCGCGGCGCGTTCGACGACCAGATCGAAGTGCTGCACCGCCAGCAGAACCCCGACGCATTCACCGCCCTGGCCGACGCGCACGCCCTGGCCCGCACCCCGGCCCTGCTGCACCGCCCCAGCGGAAAGCTGCTGCTCGACACCGGCAGCCTCGGCGCGGTCAAGGCGTTCCTGACGCAGTAGGAATATGACCCCAGGCACGCCTGTCACAGCGTTTTTCAGCTGAATTCGGCTTACAGTAGACTGACCGGGTGAATCTCCGCGCGACTGTTCTTGGACTGTTCCTCTTCACATCTGCCGCATCTGCCGAGCTGTGCTTCCCGCAGTACGTCCCGCAGGAAGAGAATGCGTGGAGCGTGTTCACCAGCATGACGCTCCCCAGCAACACCATCGAGAAGTTCTTCGATGACAATGGCAAGCTTGAACGCTGGACAGAAACCACGTTCGACGGCCGGACATTGACGCGCAACATCTACGTCGTGGATGCCTTCGCCAGCAGGACGACCGTCACCGCACAGGTCAACCAGGGCGTCTTTCAGCGGGCCCGGAAATGGTTCGTGCCGGGAGACGACATCGACCTGCCGTCCTCACGCGAAGACCGGGTCAAGACACTCGGGCAGGTCAACCTCAACGCGGGCCGCTTCGGGCCAACTGACATCACGCTGAACTATGACGGGACCGGTCGCCCCCTTTACCTGAAAATGAACGTTCCAGAGCTCTACAACGCCAAGGACATCGAGATTGCCTGCCAATACCCCAGCCCACAACAGGTGATCATGACCGAGACGCTCTACGGCCAGACCATAACCACCACCGCCGAACTGAACGAACGCGGTCAACTCAGTAGACTGACCAGGAAAGGCGGATCGACAGGCTCCGTCACCGTTTTCGGCGCGCCAGACGCCCAGCGTCGCATCGTGTACACCACGGCCCGGCTGGACGGCTTCGTGACGGAGAACGGCACGCTCCTTCTGGACGAGCAGGGCCGAGTCGTGAATGAGACCTCCACCGCCACCCAGTTTGGAAAGGAAACGAGCGTCACAACCTGGGAATACAATGCTCAGGGACAATGGACCGCCAAAACCCTGACGATTGCGGGGCGCACCTACCGCACGACGCGCACCATCCAGAACTAGGGACGGTCTTCCCGCAAGGCGGCTGCTCCTATCCGACCTATTGATAACGGCATAAGTTCGAGTCCATCAAATGTTGAGGCAGGTCGATGTACCGAACCCGCTGCCAGGCCTTCACCAGCTTCGCTTTCAGCATGCCCACTGAGCGGGCACAGAAGTTCCCCAGCACATTCCGCTTCACGTACGCCCACACCAGCTCGATCGGATTCAACTCTGGAGCGTAAGGCGGCAAAAACACCAGCGACAGGCGTTCGTGGAGATCCACGAACGCCTGAGTTGCCTTCGCTCGGTGAATGCCCGCGTTGTCCAGCACCACCACGATCTCCCCCTGCGCATGGCGCAACAGATGCTGGAAGAACCGGATGACGTCCCCACTCCGGATCGCCCCAGGCTTCGTGTGCTGGAAGAATCGACCGTCCGAGGTGATCGCCCCGATGGTCGAGAGTTTTTCCCAGTTGGCCGGGAGTGTGACCAGGGGCGTGACGCCCCTGGTCGACCACGTTCGTCTTCGCACGCCTTTCAGCGAGAAGCCAACCTCATCCAGGTACACCAGGGTTGCGCCCTGCGCGACCTTTTTTTCCCAACTCCGGAGCCACCTGTTCTTTCCAGGACGCGATCCGGAGTTCATTACGTTCTGCTGCCCGTCCATCCGGCATCTGGGGCGTGAACCCCAGCTGACGAAGAATTCTCCGGACGTGATCGGGGTGGTACCACACGTCGAAGTGCCGCCCGATCAGGTCTGCGACTCGTCTGGTGCTCCAGGTCGGATCAGGGAAGCCGTGGTGCAGCGCACCCTCCCGCAGGAGGGTGCGGACCTGTTCGAGCTGGGCGGCGGTGAGTCGGGATGGGCGTCCTGTCGTCACCGTTGCCTGGAGACTGCCGGTGCGCTTCAGGCGTTTCTTCCAGTTACTGACGGTGTGGACGGACACGCCAAAGTGATCGGCAATCGCCTGCTGTGAATGCTGGCCCCCTTGAAGCCAGGGGGTCGCCGCCAGTCGGCGTTCCTCCAGCTGCGCCCGGGAGTACTTGGATGGATGCCATTCAGCCACACCTCCAGCATACCAGCTCGTATTTACGTCGCTATCAATAGTTCACCCGAGCACCACGCTATCCAAGCGGCTGACAAGAACCGCCACACCCTTCTCTCATTCCACACCCAGCGCCGCCAGTTCCTCGCGGAGCTGCGCGGCGTTCTCGTAGCGGATGGCGTGCATGCCGACCCGGCGGGCGGCTTCGGTGTTCTGGGCTCGGTCGTCGATCATGACGGCCTCGTGCGGGGCGACGGCGGCCAGGGTGAGGGCGGCGCGGTAGATGGCGGGGTTGGGTTTCATGAGTTCCAGCGTGGAGGACGTGAAGAACGCCAGCAGGAAGTCGCTGAGGCCGAAGGTGCGGATGCGGTGGTCGTTCAGGTCGCGGCCCTCGTTGTTCAGGGCGTACAGGCGGTGGCGCGTGGCGAGGTCGCGGGCGAGGGCCAGGGCGCCCTCGTGCGGGGTGCTCTGCGCCTCCATCGCGGCGCGGAACTCGCCCGGCGTGAAGGTCTGCGGGTGGCAGAACACGGTCTGCTCCAGGTACTCGTCCAGGGTCATGCGGCCCAGTTCCAGTTCGGGCACGGCCAGCTTGTGGCGTTCACCAAAGTCCGTGGCGTCCAGCCCGAACTGCGCGGCGACGACGGCACGCTGCTCGCGGTCCCAGCCGTTGCTGAGCAGGACCCCGCCGATGTCGAAGAAGAGGGCGCGGATGGTCATGCCCGCAGGGTACGCCCGTGACAGACCGGGGCCGCCTGATCGCCAAGGAAGGGTGAGGTGCCGCGCCCCCGCCGTCCTCCCGATGAGGGAGGATGGAGCATGCGTTCCGTCATGGTGCCTGGCCTGACCCTCCCGCCCCTGGCCGGGGCGGAGCGGCTGGAGGTGAGCGGGCACGGGGTCCGGCTCGGTGGGTACGTGTGGCCGCAACCTCAGGCCGCGCCGCTGTTCGTGCTGCTGCACGGGTACGGGCAGGACGCCGCCGCGATGGTCCGGCCGGCTGAGGCCTTGCAGGCGCGGGGCGCGGCGGTCGTGAGCCTCTCGATGCGCGGCTGGCGCGGTTCCGGGGGGTGCGACGACTACGGGCGCAGTCATCCGGCTGATCTCCGGGCAGCCCTGGGAGACGTCCGGGCGCGTGTGCCCGCCTCGTCGGTGGTGCTGCTGGGCTTCTCGATGGGTGGCCTGATGGCCCTGCTGGCCGCTCGGCAGGGCGTGGGCGTCCCGCTGGATGGGGTGGTGGCCGTCAGCGCGCCCACCGACCTGCGGCGCGTGTATGAGACGACCGGGTACCGGGGGCTGCGCCGCTACTACGACGCGGTGCTCACGCCGGAGCAGTGGGTCAGCTGTTCTCCGGCGCGTTTCACGCGGGGCTGGCGCGTACCGACGCTGAATGTGGTGGGCCTGCGCGATACCATCTGCCCGCCGTGGGAGGGGCAGAGCTTCGCGGCCGCCGTGCGTGGGGGGCTGGTGGAAGTGCCGGATATGGGCCACGAGCCCGGGCCGGACCACTGGCCGGTGATCGTGGAGGCGGCCCTGGCCCGGTTTGCTCCGGCCCTGGCGCAGCGCTGACCTTGCGTCCGGCGGGGCAGCCGGCACCTCACAGGCGGCCAGCGCACGCCCTTACTTCGTGTCGTACCAGTTCGGCCCGACGCCGACCTCAACGGCGAGGGGCACCGTGAGGCTGGCCGCTCCTTCCATGATGCGGCGCACGGTCTCGCTGATCTCCTCGGCCCGGTCCTCCGGGGCTTCGAGGAGCAGTTCGTCGTGCACCTGCAACAGGAGGCGGGCGCCGGTGCCCTGGAGTTCGCGTTCCAGGGTGATCATGGCGAGTTTGATGATGTCGGCGGCGGTGCCCTGGATGGGCATGTTGTACGCGAGGCGTTCCCCGGCCTCGCGCAGGGTGCGGTTGGTGGCGACGAGTTCCGGGACGTAGCGGCGGCGGCCGTAGAGGGTCTCGACGTAGCCGTGCTGGCGGCCGAATTCCAGGGTGCGGTCGATGTACGCGCGGATGCCGGGGTACGTGGCGAAGTACGTCTCGATGAAGCCGGCGGCGTCCGCGTAGGGAATGCCGAGGTCGTTACTCAGACGGTGGGCGCTCATGCCGTACAGCACGCCGAAATTCACGGTCTTGGCGGCGCGGCGCTGATCGGGGGTGATGGTGCCCTCGTTCAGGCCGAGGACCTGCGCGGCGGTGCGGCGGTGGATGTCCGCGCCGTCCTGGAAGGCCTGCTGCATGAGGGGATCGTCGGCGATGTGCGCTAGGAGCCGCAGTTCGATCTGCGAGTAGTCGGCGCTGATCAGGCAGTAGCCGGGGTCGGCGATGAAGCCCTTGCGGATCTCGCGGCCGGTCTCGCTGCGGATGGGGATGTTCTGGAGGTTGGGGTTGAGGCTGCTCAGGCGCCCGGTGGCGACGGCGGCCTGCGCGAAGGTGGTGTGCAGGCGGCCCGTGCGGGGGTTGACGAGGTTCGGGAGGGGGTCGAGGTACGTGCCGCGTAGTTTTTCCAGTTCGCGGTACTCGAGCAGGGCGGGGATGATGGGGTGCTCGTCGCGCAGGGGTTCGAGGGCGGCGACGGCGGTGCTGCGCTTGCCGGTCAGTTTGGTCTTCTTGCCGCTGGCGAGGCCGAGTTCGTCGTACAGCACGGCTTCGAGCTGGTCGCGGCTGCGGATCTGGAATTCCCGTCCGGCCAGCGAGTGGATCTGGGTTTCCAGGGTGCTCAGGCGGGCACCCGTGGCGGCGGACAGGCCGCGCAGGTACTCGCTGTCCAGGCGCACGCCGCGCACTTCCATGCGGGCCAGGACGGCGGACAGGGGTTTTTCCATGTCGTCGTAGAGGGTGCGGCGGGCGTCGTCCAGCAGGGGCGGCAGCAGGTCGAGGAGTTGCGCGGTGATCGCGGCGCGGCCGGCGGCGTCATCGGGCCAGGGGACGTTCAGGTACCGCCCGGTCACGGCGCTCATGGTGGTGTTGGCGGGGTCGAGCAGGTACGCCATCAGCAGGGGGTCGTCGCCGGGTTCGACGCTGGTGCCGCGCACGCTGAGGTGCGTGGCGAGGGCCTTGGCGGCGGCGGCGGTGACGGTGCGCTGCGCGACGAACTGTGCGTCGTCCACCGTGGCGGGGAACTGCTCACGGAGTTTCGCGGCGGCCTTCTCCTGCTCCCTGCGGGCCTTCTCGGCGGCCTTCTGCTGGGTCTTGGTCAGGGGCGCGGCGGGTTCGTCGGGGGGGTCGAACAGGCCGCCGGGCTGGGCGTACACCTCGGCCTTGCGCCACTCGGCGGGTTCGGTGGTGGGCGCGGTGCGGACGGTGCCGGTCGTGCCGTCGAGTTCGAGGGTGGCGGCGTCCACGAGGGCGGCGGTCAGGTCGTCCTCGCGGGACAGGCGGTAGCCCCAGATGACGCCCTGCGCGGGGGTACGCCACGCGGCCTCCTGAATGGTCAGGGCCGGGACGGCGGGCACGGCGGATGCTTCTGGGGCGTCGTGCGGCGCGTCGCGGTGGGTGCTGTCGTTCACAACGTCGGGGACGCTCAGGACACTCTCGATGCCGTCCAGGGCTGCCACGTCCCGCTTGACGGAGTGCAGGTCCAGCTCGGTCAGCAGTTCGTGCAGGCGGTCCGGGTTGCCCGGCAGGCGGCCCGCGCCGAGCTGCACGTCCAGCGGCAGGTCCGTGACCATGCAGGACAGCCGGTGGCTGAACTCCACGGCCTCCTCGGAATCGAGGAGTTTCTGGCGCGTCCCGTCGGGTTTCAGGGTGCCGGCCTTCGCGGCGGCGTAGATGCCCTCCAGCGTGCCGTACTCCTGAAGCAGCTTGGCGGCGGTCTTCGGGCCGATGCCCTTGGCGCCGGGGATGTTGTCGCTGGCGTCGCCGGTCAGCGCGCGGTAGTCCACCCACTGCCCGACGGTCACGCCGTACTTTTCGAGCACCTCGGCCGGGCCGATCAGGCGGAAGTCGTTCGTGATGACGCGCACGTGGTCGTCGAGCAGCTGGTACGCGTCGCGGTCGCTCGTCACGATCCGCACCTGCATGCCGGTGCCCTCGGCCTTGCGGGTGAGGCTGGCGATCACGTCGTCCGCCTCGTAACCGGGTTCTTCCAGGCGGGGGAAGCCGATGGCGTCCACGATCTCACGGATGCGGTTGATCTGGCCGGGCAGGTCGGCGGGCGTCTCGGCGCGGCCGGACTTGTACCCGTCGAACTGCTCGTGCCGGAAGGTCTTCACGGGCGGGTCGAACACCACGATGACCTGATTGCTGCGCTGCCGGGCGAGGCGCAGCGTGAGGCGCAGGAACCCCAGGATGGCGTTGGTGGCCTCGCCCTGCTTGTTCGTGAGGGGCGGCAGGGCGAAGTACGAGCGGAACGCCAGGGCGTGGCCGTCGATCAGCACCAGGGTGTCGGGGGCGGCGGCAGTCATACCCGCCATTCTACTGGGAGCGTAATACCTTCCGGCCGCGCCCCGCAAGGGAACGCCGCTGCGGCGGTGAGGCACCGGCAGCGGCCTGTGGATGGATGGACTCTTGAATGTGCGGGTGGGGATCAGTCCCCGGCCTGAAGCCCCCGGAAGGGCCGCTCCTCCTGCTCGCGCAGCACGGCGCGGTCCTCATGCGTCATGGCGACGAAGGCCACGAGCATGATCAAGAGGGTCAGGGCCGCCATGATCAGGAGGAGATTCATAGGAGCAGTCTGCGCTCCTCTCCCCCGGCCTCCATGACGCGCGCCTCAAGCCCCCTGAAGCTGCCCTTGAGGGGAAATCGATCTATGAATACCGGCTTTAAGGTCGGCGCCCAGCCCCGCAGGCCGGCGGAGTTGGCACGCAGGAAAAAGCCCCGCAGCTGGCGGGGCGGCCCGTCCCGACTTCACCCGGTCGGGTCTGAATTGTGGGTAGCTCAAGCGTAGGGGCGCCGCGTGAGTCCGGCATGCGCGGCTGGTGGGGACGCGTTGATCTGTGAAGGCAGCGTGTGGCTGCGGCCACCCGGACAGGCCCCCACCGGGCGCGGGGGCGGGCGTGTTACCCTCGGGCCCGATGACGTTTGCGCAGGCCGTGACCGACCGCACCCGAGCCCTCCAGACCCGCCTGTGCGTGGGCCTGGACCCCCGCCTGGACGCCTACCGGGACGCGGCGCATCTGCGCGAGCACACCCTGGACGTGCTGGAGGCCGTGGCTCCCTACGCCGCGTGCGTGAAACCGCAGCTGGCCTTCTACGAGGCGCTGGGCCTGGGCGGCCTGCGCGTCCTGGAGGAGGTCTGCGCGGCGGCCCGCACGCTGGGCCTGCCGGTCCTGCTGGATGCCAAGCGCGGTGACATCGGCAGCACCGCGCAGGCGTACGCGCAGGGCTGGCTCACCGGGCGGCACGCGGGCGCGGCCCTCACCGTGAACCCGTTCCTGGGGTTCGAGACCCTCACGCCGTTCGTGGATACGGCCCGCGCGAACGGCGGCGCGGTGTTCGTGCTCGTGAAGACCAGCAACCCCGGGCAGGCCGACCTGCAAGGGGGCGGGATCAGCGAGCGCGTGGCGGACGAGATCACGCGCCTGAACGCCCAGGAAGACGCGGAGTACGCCAGCGTCGGCGCGGTCGTGGGGGCCACGCACCCCGGCGATCTGGCCGCCTTCCGCGCCCGGATGCCGCGCGCGCTGCTGCTCCTGCCGGGCCTGGGCGCGCAGGGCGCGACCGCCGCGCAACTCGCCCCGGCCTTCGATCCGGGCGGCACCGGCGCGCTCGCCAGCGCCAGCCGGGGCGTGCAGTACGCCAGCGGGCTCGACATTCGCGCCAGCGTGGACGCCGCGCGGGACTTCCGCAACGAACTGAACAGCGTGCTCAGTTGATAGGAGAAGGGTGATGGTTGATGGAGAACCCCCTCTATCAACCATCACCCTTCATCTGTCTCCTTTTACCCGAGCGCCGCGAGCATCCGTTCGATGTCGTCCAGCGTCGTGTAGTGCGCGATGCTGGCCCGCACGACGCCCTGCGGGTACAGGCCCAGGTCCTTGAGGGGCTGCACGGCGTAGAAGTGCCCGGCGGCCACGTCCACCCCGGCGGCGGTGAGGCGCAGCGCGGTCTGCTCGGGACTCTCCCCGGCCACGCGGAACGCGACGGTGCCCACGCGACCCTGGGTGCCCTGCGGGCCGTACACGGTCACGAGGTCGTGCGCGAGCAGGCCCCCCACCAGCCGGGCCATGACCGGCGCCTCAAGTTCGTGAATGCGCTGGGAGGCGGCCTCCAGCGCCGCGCGGGTCAGTTCCGCGTGTCCGCCCAGCTCACGCAGGTAGTCCAGGGTGCCCAGCCACCCGGCGAGTAGCTCGAACTGCGGCGTGCCGTGCTCGATGCCCGTGATGTCGCCCTGCGACACGAACTCCAGTTTCGGCCAGGGCAGCGTGGCGCGCAGCTCCGGACGCAGCCACATGGCCCCCAGGTGCGGCGCCCAGACCTTGTACGGGCTGAACGTCACGAAGTCCGCGCCCCAGGCCTGCACGTCCGGGAACGCGTGCGGCGCGGCGTGTACGGCGTCCACGATGCTCCACGCGCCCGCCGCGCGCACCTGCGCCGTGATGGCGGGAATGTCGGGCGTCACGCCCAGCGCGTTGCTGGCCGCCGTGACCGCCACCAGCCGCGTCCGGGGGGACAGCAGCGCCGCCAGATCGTCGGGGTGCAGCGTCATGTCCGGCTGGCGGGCGTGCCAGACCTTCACGGTCACGCCCCGCCGCTCCAGTTCCCGCCAGGGGCTGGCGTTGCTCTCGTGCTCCAGCCCGCTCAGGATCACCTCGTCCCCCTCACCCCACAGGCGGGCGAACGCCGCCGCGAGCCGGAAGGTCAGGGCCGTGGCGCTCTGGGCCAGCGCCACGTCTTCGGGATGCGCGTTCATGAACAGCGCGGTCGCCTCGCGCGCCCGGTACTTCAGGGCCAGGATCTCCGCCCCGGGCCGGTGCCCCGGCATGGCGTTCGTGGCGCCGTAGCGCGTCAGGTGCTCCGTGACCGCCTGGATGGCGCGGGTGGGAATCAGGCCCCCGGCGGCATTGTCGAGGTACGCGCGGCCCGACTGGAGTTGCGGAAACTGGGCACGCAGGTCAGCCTGCGTCAGGACGGCAGCAGTGGTCATGCGCCGAGTGTAGGCGCACGCGGCTCACGGAGTTCCGGGTGGCTGGACAACCGCCGGTCGGTTCGCTCGCCGCCGCCGGCCCGCCCTCCTGCACGCGCCCGCCCCTTTCCGCTCCTCACAAATCATGGGATCGACCAGATCTAGCAGTTCATCCTGCCGGCTTTCACGCCCGTTTGATCGTTCTTTGGTGGGATGCACGCCTCATGGGTCTCGCCTATCCTGCTGGAATGAGTTTCGTGCGTAAGCCCCGGCCGTACTCGTCGGGTCTGCCGTCCGCGCCGGTGTCCGCTCCGCGTGCGCCGCGCGTGCCGAAGGAGAAGGCCCCGCGTCCGGCCCGTCCGCGCAGGCCGCGTTCGTCGTGGGCGGGCGCGGTGACGGCCCTGGCGGGCCTGGGGGCGCTGCTGGTGCTGGTCGTGGGCCTGTCGGGCCTGTGGAACGCCGTGGCGCGCGACTGGCAGTTCCGGTCGGCGGCGGCGGGCGTGCTGGACGTGGTGCGCTGAGTGACGCGGCAGTTTAAAAAGTCGGTGCTGGGCTGGTGGAACCGCTGGCCGCGCACGCCGTTCGTGCGGCGGCCCGAGCCGTGGACGTTGCGGCGGGCGCTGCGGGCGGCGGGCGCGGGTGTGGGTCTGCTGACGCTGGGCATGCTGGGGCTGGGCATGGCGGGCGCGCTGAGTACCGGGGCGCTGGGGCGGGTGTGGAACCTGCGCTCGGAACTGCTGCCCATCGAGGTGCAGGACCGGCGGGGCGCGCCGCTGGGGGTGATCGATCACTGCCGCGAGGGGAACGCGGTGAACGCGGTGCCGTGCCGGGAGTCGCTGAGCGTGCCGCTGACGGGCGTCAGTGAGGCGTTCCTGCTGGCGTACGTGGCGAAGGAGGACGTGCGCTTCTTCTCGCATCCTGGGGTGGATCTGGGACGCCTGCCGCGCGCCATGCTCAGTGGCGCGGGTGGCAGCACGATCACCATGCAGCTGCTGAAGAACAGCGTGCTGGCCGGCCATTTCGATTACGACACGGACCGCCGTGGACCGCTGCTGACGGTGACGCGCAAGGCCACGGAGTTCGTGCTGGCGCCGCTGGTGACGTGGCGCTACGGTCGGCGTGAGGTGCTGGCCATGAGCGTGAACAGCCTTCCGTGGATCGGGATCGGGCAGCGTAAGGGCGTGTACGACGCGTCCAGAGCGGTGTTCGGGGTGGAACCGGCGGACCTGACCCTGGCGCAGAGTGCGTTCCTGGTGGGGCTGCTGCCCGCGCCGGGGCGATATCTGGTGCAGGAGGACACGCCGCCGGAGACGGCCACGGCGCGCTTCCGCTGGATGCGCGCGCAGCAGCTGGTGACGCTGAACATCCTGCGCTCGCACGGGCTGATCTCGGACGGGGCGTACGCGCAGGCGGCCGCCACGCCGGTGCAGCCGAGGTTGTGGCGGGTGGAGTACGCGGGGTCGGGTGCGGACCTGCGGGTGGTGGCGGCGGCCCGCAATCCGGAGTACGCGAACGAACCGGAACCTGTGTGGGCCATGCAGGAGCTCGTGCGACGCGAGCTGCGGCGGGCGGGCGTGGATCCCAAGCGGGTGGGGCGCGTGGTGCTGACCATTGACGCGCAGGCGCAGGCTGCCCTGACGCAGCGGGTGCAGGGCGAGGGCGCGACCGGCCCGCGCGCCGCCGGGGTGGCCGAGGGCGCGGCGGTCGTGGACGTGCGCGGCGGCGGGATCGTGGCGCTGGCGAGCAGCACGGGCGGGAGCCTCAGCAGTGATCCGGGGCGGCAGTGGGCGGCGTCGGCGCTGCGGCCGGTGGCGAGTACCGTGAAGCCTCTGCTGTACTCCCTGGCGTTCGGGGACGGCGTGACGCAGCTGACGGCCTTCCGCGACGGCGCGACGGGGTACGCCGGGCAGGCCATCCGGAACAACTCGGGTGAGTTCCTGAACCGCGCGGTGACGGTGCGCGAGGCGAACGCCCGCAGTCTGAACACCGTGGCGGTGCAGGTGGGTACGCCCCGCGAGAAGGCGCTGCGGCGCACGCTGGACGCGCTGGGGTACCGCGCGGACGCGGGGAACACGTCGAGCGTGTCGCTGGGCACGTACCGCGCCGCGCCGCTGGACGTGGCCGCTGCGTACGCGTCGTTCGCGAACGGCGGGACGCGCTGCGAGCCGCACCTGCTGGCCGAGGTGTACGACCGCGCCGGGCGGCCCCTGTCCCTGCCGCGCCCGGACTGCGCGCCGCTGTGGGACGAGGTGGTCGCCTACGAGACCTTCGACCTGCTGACCGGCGCGGTGACGTCGAACGCGGGGCACGTGAAGTTCCTGCGCCCCACCGTCTGGCAGCGGCTGTCCGGCAAGGGCATGCCGCTGGGCGCGAAGTCCGGCACGACCGACGACGTGAACGACACGTGGTGCGCCGCCGTGACGCCGCAGTACGCGATGGCCGTGTGGATCGGCGACCCGGACGGGCGGCAGAGCGTACCCGTGAACCTCTACCGCGATCAGGCGGCCTGCCGTGAGGTTGGGCTGCTGCGCGACCTGCCGCACGAACGCACGAGCGTCCCGGTGCCGCCGGGCATCACGACCGTGGGTGGGGTGGCGGTGCCGCTGCCGGGCCTGAACCCCCGCAACCCCGCGCCGCCCGCACCCTGAGCCCCCTCTTCCCCCTTCCAGACTCCCGAGGTGACCATGCCCTTCCCAATGATTGTTCCCGCCCTCCTGTCCACGCTGCTGCCCGCGCCGATGAGCGCCTCGACCCTGCTGGGGCTGTCCACGCCGCCGCTGCACCTGACGGTCGCGGTGGACATGACCGGCAGCAGCAAGAACCCGGCGTTCAAGTACGCGGATCAGGCGCGGCTGCTCTCGCAGAGCGTCCTGCTAAACCAGCTGCGCTCCGGAGACACCTTGACGCTGCTGCGCATCTGCGACGGCGTGCAGACCGTCGCGGACTTCAAATTTCAGTCGAAGAACGGCGCGCGGCTGGGCAAGGCCGACATCCTGCGCTACACGGCGGCCCTCACGAAGCCCTGCACCGGGAAGGGCAGCGCCATCACGGCGGGCGTGCAGCAGGCCGTGAAGCGGGGCGCGCAGACGAAAGGTGTGGGGGACGTGACGGTGCTGTTCACGGACGGCGCGCTGCTGGACGACCCGAAGCGCGCGTCGCTGGGCGCGGCGGTGAAGGGCTTCCTGGGCGCGAAGGACACCCGGCTGCTGTTCGTCGCGGGCCTGAGCCCCGAGGCGGGCGCGGGGGGCGTGTCCGTCCGGGACTCGTTCGTGAAGGCGCTGGGCGGCAGTTCCGCCGACAAGCGGGTGCTGCTGGCGGGCGCGTACGACCTGTCGAACGTGTACCCGACGTTCGCGGCGCAGGTGAAGGCGGCCAGGCGATGAGCGAGCGTACGCCGGACAGCCCGGCGGACACCGAAGTGCGCCCCCTGTCGCGCGTGACCCTCAGTGGGCCGGACCTGAGCACCGTGAACCTCGAGTTCGAGGACGGCGCGCGCGAGCGGCGTGCGGACACGCAGCAGGTGATCGTGCCGCCCTTCCCCGAGGAGCCGCCCGTCGAGGCGGAGGTGGCACCCGTCACGTCCCCTGCCGAAGAGCCGTTCGATCCGGCGCTCTACGAGGCCGCGCTGCCCGTCCCCGATCCGCTGGCGGCCGAGGCGTTCATGCCGGTGCTGACCCCAGCGCACTTCGGTGAGCTGCTGGGGGACCTGAGCGGCGAACTGCAACTCGTGCGGGACGAGGCGGCCCGGGCGGCGCTGACGTCGCGCTCGCGGCTGCTGCGGCTGAACGTGGAGCAGTACCGCGTGAACTTCGAGCTGGCCCGCACGACCCTGAACCGCGTGCTGGCCGAGACGGGCGTGGGTGTGCGCACGTCCTGGGCGCGGCAGCAGGAGCACCTGAACTTCATGAACGCGGCGAGCAGCGGCGTGGAGCGCGCCTACGAGCAGGCGACCGAGGCGATCGAGCAGGCCCGCGCGGCGCGCTTCGAGGCGCTGGCGCAGGCGGGCGTGCGCCCCGACACGGTGACCGCCGAGGACTTCTACACGCAGCAGGCGCTGGCCCAGCTGGCGGCCGAGGGTCACGCGGTGCGGCCGCCCGAGCAGAAGAGCGGCAGCAAGCGGGTGTTCAATGCCTTCGCGGTATTCAGCAAGTTCTTCGTGGGGCTGATCAGCGGCGTGAGCATCAATCTGCTGTTCAACCCGGAGTCCCGGCTGTACCTGACGCTGATCGCGCTGACGGCGGGCGTGATGTTCAGCGTGCTGCTGCTGTGGCTGGTGGACGAACTGTCGTACCGCGCGAAGCTGGCCGCCAGTACGCCCGGCATGAGCCGCCCCGCGAACTACGTGCTGGGCATCGTGGCGGTGACGCTGCTGTACCTGGGGGTGGAGGGGTTCCTGAACTGGGACGGCATCCTGCGGACCACGCAGGAGATCGCCGCGAACGCTGCGCAGCAGGGCCAGCTGACGGACCTGAGCGCCGCGCCGGACGGGCCGACCACGCCGGAGCACTGGTCGCTGCTGGTGTTTACGCTGGCGCTGGTGGGGATGGCGGCGGGTGCGGCGCTCATCCAGGGCCGCGAGCGGGCGCGTGGGGTGCTGGAGCGGGAGCGGCTCACGGCGCGCGTCTCGGCGCTAAAGGCGGGTGGCACGTGGCACGAGGTGGCCCGCGCGACCGATCTGGTCACGTACCTGGAGGCGGCGCGCGACCGGCTGGCCCCGCCGCGTGACGTGACGAGTCCGGACCACGCGCGGTTGAACGAGCGGGTGCTGAGCCACTGGGAATCCGAGCGGGACGGTCAGGTGCAGGCAGTGACGGGCGCGCTGGTGCGTGAGGCGCGGGCGCTGCACGAGACGCTGGAGGAGTTCGCGGCGCAGGTGCAGGCAGCGCGCTTCCCGCAGCGCCGGGCCGGGTGGCGGGGCCTGCTCGGCTGAACGGCAGTGGGCAACAGGGAGAGGTTGGGGGCGAATCCCACCTCTCCCATTTTTGTGATCATAGTCTCAATTAATAGTTTAATGTTAAGTAATATGGAGGCATGACGACCTTCTCACCCGCTCCCGGCACCAGCCCCGTCCAGGGTCTGCACCACGTCACCGTCATGGCCAGCGACCCGCAGCGCAACCTCGACTTCTACACCCAGGTGCTGGGCCAGCGGCTGGTGAAGGTCACCGTGAACTTCGACGACCCTGGCACGTACCACTTCTACTACGGCGACCACACCGGGCAGCCCGGCACGATCATGACCCACTTCCCCTGGCCCGGCGCCAAGCGCGGCGAGCGGGGCAACGGTGAAGTCGTCGCCACCGCATACAGCGCCCCCGCCGACTCGCTGGGCTACTGGCAGGAGCGGCTGGCCGCGCACGCGCTGACCGTCACCGGGGGCACCCGCTTCGGGCAGCCGGTCCTGACCTTCGAGGACCCGGACGGCACCTGGGTGGAACTGGTGTTCGAGGACGGGCAGGCCGTGCAGCCCTGGCCCGCCTCCCCGGTGGACGCCACGCACGAACTGCGGGGCTTCCACTCGGTGACCGCCTGGGTGCGCGACACCGACGCCGTGCGGCAGCTGCTGGTGGGACAGCTGGGCTTCACCGAGGTCGGCAGCGAATCCGATACCGAAGGGGTGCGCACCCGCTTCCAGGGCAGTGGCGACGGCGTGGGCCTGTTCGTGGACGCCGTGGAACGGCCCGGCAAACCGCGCGGGCACTTCGGGGCGGGCAGCATTCACCACGTGGCGCTGCGCACCCGCGACGACGCCGAGCAGGAGGCGTACATGGCCAGCCTGACCGGCGCCGGGTACCGCCCCACGCCCGTGCAGGACCGCCAGTACTTCCACTCGATCTACTTCCGTGAACCGAACGGCGTGCTGTTCGAGATCGCCACCGACGCGCCCGGCTTCCCCGACGACGAGCCCGTGGCGGAACTGGGCAGGCACCTCAAGCTCCCCGCGTGGTTCGAGGGTCAGCGGGCGCAGATCGAGGCCCACGTGCCGCGCATCGTCAGCCGCGAGTACGGCGTGATCATCGGCCAGCGCGACCTCGGCGCCACAGCACCAGCAACCGAGGCGACCCCCGAGGACGAGGGCACGGGCGTGCAGGTCTTCACCGCGGGCCGCCCGCTGGACGACGCGCGCGTGGCGATGGTCCTGCTGCACGGGCGGGGCGGCACGGCGCGCGACATCCTCTCGCTGGAACGCGACTTCAACCTGAGCGCCTTCACGTACCTCGCCCCGCAGGCCGAGGGGAACACCTGGTATCCCCTGTCGTTCCTGGCGCCGGTCGAGCAGAACCAGCCGCATCTGGACCGCGCGCTGGGCACCGTGGACGCCGTGATGAGCGAACTGGCCGCGCGCGGCATCCCCGAGGGGCGGGTCGTGCTGGGCGGCTTCAGCCAGGGCGCGTGCCTCGCGCTGGAGTACGCCAGCCGCACCGAACGTAAGCCCGGCGCGGTGGTCGCCTTCAGCGGCGGCCTGATCACCCTGGACCAGGGCAGCGCCTTCCCCGGCACGCCCGTCTTCATGGGCGTCGACCCGCGCGACGGGCACATTCCCCTCGCCCGCTTCGAGGAGACGGCCGCGCAACTCCGCGCCCGCGGCGCGCGCGTGGATGCCCGCGTCATCCCAGGCCTGGGCCACACCATCAACGCGGACGAACTGAACGCCGCGCGCTCGGTCATGCAGGAGATCGCCGGCGCGTTGAGTTGATGGTTAATAGTTGACGGTTGATGGAGGACAGCTCTTCTCCATCAACCATCATCGTTCAACTGTCTACCGCAGCAATGCGGCGACGAACACCAGTAACGCGTCCGGGCCCTCGAAGCCGGGGGTCAGGGCGCGCAGGGTGAAGAGGGCGCGGTTGCCCTGGACGTCCACCCGCTCCAGCGTGTAGCGGGTGGCGCAGGCGCGCGCGGCGGGCAGGGTGCGGTCACGCCAGACCTCCTGGCCGTTCACGGTCAGCCGGACTCCGGCAGGGACCTCACCCGGGGGCAGCATCTCCGGGTACGGGCACCGGGCCGCGAGGCGCAGCACCTCCAGCCGGACAGGTACGGTGCGGGTCCAGAGGCGCACGGGGGTCACCTCGACCTGCCCGGCACGCACGCCGTCCGGCCAGCGGGGGTAGGGCACCGGGTACACCCGCTGGTACCGGGGCACCGACAGGGGGCGCGCGGTGAACGGAGCGACCATGCTCCGCGTGGCGGCCGTGTTCAGCAGGGCGTTCAGGACGCGGCGTGGGGTCGCGTCGTCCGTGCGAGTGGCCGCGTACCGGATGCGGCCACTGCGGGTGTCCAGCACGGTCACCTGCGCCGTGCCGAAACCGCTCCCATCCCGCTCGCCGCTGACGACGGTCATCACCTGCGCGCCGTCCGCGCTGAAGCGCACCTGGGTGACGGGCAGGCGTTCGTTCGCCCCGGCCAGACTGGTCAGGCTGAACGCCAGCAGAAGCGGGAGGAGTCGGCGCATAGGTGCACCGTACTCCTCCCGCGCCCGCGGCGTGAAGGGGGTTATTCCTTGACGCCCCCGGCGACGGCGCCGCCGACGAAGAAGTTCTGGAACCCGTAGAACAGGCCCACGATCGGCAGGGCGCCCAGCGTGGCAGCGGCCGCGAACACGCCCCACTTGGTGCTGAACTGGCCGCTGGTGAACGAGCGCAGCATCACGCCGACCGTCCAGTGCTCCACGCCGGTCATCAGGATGCTGGCCAGGATGAACTCGGCGTACGTGCCGATGAACTGATTCAGGAAGATGAACACGAGCATGCCGCGCGACAGGGGCAGCACGACGCGCGTGAAGGTCTGCCAGCGGGTCGCGCCGTCCACCATCGCCGCTTCCTCCAGCGACTCGGGGAGGCTCTCGACGTACCCCTTGAAGATCCAGGTGTTGAAGGCGATCGCGCCGCCCGAGTACGCCAGGATCAGCCCGGCGAAGGTGTTCCCCAGGCCCAGGTCGGTCAGGAGTTTGAACACCGCAACGAGCGCCAGGAACACCGGGAACATCTGGATGAAGATGAAGAACAGCAGCATCTGGAAGCGGCCTGGGAAGCGCAGGCGCGCCATGGCGTACCCGGCAGTGGTGGACAGCAGGATCGCCAGCACGCCGGTCAGGCCGGACACGAGCAGGGTGTTGCGCACGGAGAGCAGGAACTTGCTCTCGTTGCTGCCGCCCGTGAACTGCGCCGGGCCCATGAAGATCACGAGCACGGCCAGTGCGGCGACCAGCACGCGCAGACCCCAGGCGCGCACGTTCGCCAGCGCGTCGGTGTCACGCCCGACCTTGCTGACGATCAGGGAGATCAGGACGGCGGCCAGCGCGGCCCCGCCGATCACGGCGAGCAGCAGCTGCCACGCGGGGATGGTGACGCCCTCGAACAGCTTGGCGAAGTTCTCCAGGTTCAGCTGCTTCAGGTCGGGCAGCAGGCCGGTCTTGTAGAAGATGTTCGGGTTCCCGAAGTCCGGGAAGGCGAACAGGCTGTTGCGCGGGTCGAACGCGGCGATCAGCACGTAGAACAGCGGGTAGATGGCGATCAGCACGACCAGGATCAGGAACAGGTGGGTCAGCTGGTCGCCCAGCACGGCGGCGTAGCTGATGCGGCGGCCCGTGCGGGCCATACCGATCCGCTGCCCCAGCAGGCTGGTCAGGGCCAGCACGCCGCTGGCGGCCAGCAGGAACAGCAGGAAGCGCACCCAGCCCCGGTCGACGTAGTAGATCGAGAAGCTCTTCTGCTTGTCTTTCAGGCTGTCGACCAGCGCGGCGCCCAGCCAGCCGATCAATGCCAGGACGACGACCCCGATGATCCAGGGCAGCGCCTTGCGCAGGGCGGAGGGTTCGCGGTGGACATACCCGCCGGGTGGGAGGTTGTTGGGGGCGGTGGTCATTTGCGGGCCTCCTCGAACACGCCGGCGGCCTTGAAGTTCACGATGCTGATCGCCAGGGTCAGGAAGAAGATGATCAGCGCGATGGCGCTGGCCAGCGCGAAGTTCTGCCCGCCGGCCGACACGAACGCCGTGTTGTACCCCCACGAAAGCAGGATGTCGGTGCTCTGCGCGGTGCTCTCGCGGCCTTCCTGGGCGGGACCGCCGGCCGTGAGCAGATAGATGATCCCGAAGTTGTTGAAGTTGAACGCGAAGCCCGACAGCAGGATCGGCGTGAACGAGTTACGCAGCAGCGGCAGGGTGATGCCGGTGATCTGCTGCCAGCGGCTGGCGCCGTCGATCTCGGCGGCCTCGTACAGGTCGTCGTTGATGGTGCTCAGGGCGCTGATGGTGGCGGTCATCATGTACGGGAAGCCCAGCCACAGGTTCACCATCAGGATGCTGATCTTGGCCCACAGCGGATCGTTCAGCCAGGGAATCGCCACGATGCCCAGCAGCCCCAGGCTCTTGTTCACGATGCCGAACTGCTGGTTGAACAGCGCGACCCACATCTGCACGCTGATCACGGTGGGGATCGCCCAGGGCAGGAACAGCAGCGTGCGGTACACGTTGCGGCCCTTGAGGCGCTTGTTGTACAGCAGGATGCCCAGGATCAGGCCCGCGACCGAGTTCAGGACGATGGTGCTGAACGCGAAGATGACCGTCCACAGGAACACGGGCCACAGGGCGCGGCTGGCCTTCCCGAAGATCTCCTGAAAGTTCGCGAGGCCCACGTAGCTGATCTTGTTGATGCGGGTGGCCTGCGCGACCTGCACGCTCTCGGGGGTGGGCGCGGCCAGCGTGAAGGCGTTCCCCTGCGCGGAGGCGACCTTCACGCGGTACGGGACGCTGGCGTCCTCGTCGTACAGCACCAGGGTCGCCCCGGCGCAGTTGGCGGCGGCGCAGTTCAGGTATTCCTGCGCGCTGCCGCTCAGGCCGCCCAGGGTGACGGTGCGGCGGTCGCTGCTCAGGGTGGCGTCCTGCCGGGCGGCGCTGTCCGGGTTGCCGCTGTTCTGCCCGCTGTAGTTCGTGAAGGCGTAGTTCACGGTCAGCACGACCGGCAGCACCGTGAACGCCAGGATGAACACCAGCGCGGGCAGCAGGTAGAACCAGTTCGTGATCCACGGGAAGGCGCGGTGGGTCAGCGGCGCCAGGACCAACAGGGATACCACGGTGAACACCAGTAGCAGGTAGGCGGGGGCGCCGGGCACGACCTGCGCGGCCAGGGTGGACAGCAGCCAGCCGATCAGGACGGACGCGCCCATCAGGGCGGCCAGGATCAGCAGGGCCAGCAGGATGCCGCGTGAGCCCTGGGGGGGCACGGTCGCGCGGGAGCGGGGTGGGGACAGGGTGGTCATCTCGTGGGGGCCTCCAGGCGGACGTGGGTCGGGTGCAGGTGCGCCGGGCACGTCCGGGGTGAAATCAGTTCGCAGTAAGGTAACGCCGCTGCCACGGGGGCAGCGAGGGTGCTCATCAAGACATCTGACGGGGCGCGGCTCCAGCGGCGGCCCGGCGGCCGGGAACGCCACGACAGTCAGGACGCGGGTGGACGATACGCCTTGTCCGGCGCACCGTCCCTCCGCGTCCTGAGTGGCCCGGGTGGAGCGAGGTTGTGGTCATGCTCGCCCCACCTCCAGGCGGGTTACTTGATGTTGCTGTTGATTTCCTGGACGGCCTTGTCGAGGATCTGGCCGTAGTTCTGGCCGGACTTCTGGACGCTCTGCGCGATGGCGTTGCTCCAGGGGCCCCACACGGCGCCCATCTGGGGCACGTTGGGCATGGGGGTGCCCATGCTGATGGTCTTGCCGAAGCCCTGCACGACCGGGTCGGCCTTGAGCTTGGTGCGGGCGCTGAGGCTGGCGGGGATGCGGCCGCCGGCCTTGTTGAACGCGACCTGGGCGTCGGAGGAGCTGATCTGCTTGGCGAACTGCGCGGCGGCCACCTTGTTCTTGCTGTAGGAGTTCAGCATGGTGCCCTGCACGCCCACGAAGGGGCTCCACTTGCCGGTGGCGCCGGGAGGGGTCGGGAAGGGGATGATGCCGTAGTTGATGTTGGCCTTCTTGATGTCGCCCATGTCCCAGGGACCGGTGAGGAACATGCCGAGGCGGCCCTGCACGAAGGCGCTCTTGGCGGCGTCGCCGTTGACGCCCTCGGGCACGAGGTTGTACTTGTAGCGCAGGTCGTTCAGGAACGCGCTGGCCTTGTCGGCGCCGGCGTTGGCGAGACCCACGTCCTTGACGTTCAGGGTGCCGCCGTTGTTCTTGAAGACGTAGCCGCCGTAGGCGCTGATGATGCCGTACTGCATGTAGGCGTTGCTCAGGTCAGCGAGGTAACCGAACTTGCCGCTGCCGGTGTTCTTCTGGGCGGCGGCCAGGAAGGCGCTCCAGGTGGTGGGGGCGGTGGGCACCAGGGCCTTGTTGTACACGACGGCGACCGCTTCGGCGAACATGGGGATGCCGAAGAGCTTGCCCTGGTAGGTCATGGCGTTCAGGGCGGTCTTGTCCAGGTCGGTGCGGCTGGTGACGTACTTGTCCATGGGCTCGATGACGCCCGCAGCGGCCAGCTGACCGAGGCGGTCGTGGGGCTGGGTGGTCAGCAGGTCGGGGCCCTGGCCCTTGGGGGCGCTCTGGATGAACTTGTCGGTCATCTCGCCGAAGGGCACGCTGACGATGTTCACGGTGTTGCCGGTCTTCGCCTTGAAGTCGGCGGCCTGCGAGCGCAGCCACGCCAGTTCGCTGTCACCGAAGTGCGTCCAGACGGTGATGGTGGCGGCGCTGGCCTGGCCGAGCAGCGCGAGAGACAGAATGGTCAGAGCTTTTTTCATAGGTCTCCTTACATGGCGCGACTGTGAATCGCTTCCATTTCGAGGGATCAACTTTGATTCCATCGGCCTTCCACGGCAGGGAGGCGCCCGGAGTCCGCGCGGCTGAGCGTCCGCAACGGGTGATTATTCTGGTTGCTCAACCGACAGTATAGAGGCAACCGGGCCTGCTGACAATGGGGTGACACCGACAATTTCACCGTCCCAGTCAGGGAGAAATCAGTTACGGCCCGGGGCGGATGACCCGGCACGGCATTCTGACGTTCCACTGAACAAAGTTAAAACTGGAAGCGGTTCACGGAATCCTAACCTTCTCACGAGGCCTTTGGATATCCCCTGGCACCGTGGAACGCGTGGAAGCCGGTTAGACAGACTCAGCCGGGCGAGCACACTGGAGGCAGATGAGCACCGGACGCCGGTACGGCACTGATCCGAAGCGCCGGCCACGCCCTGTGCAGACATCAGGCCACATGGGCGCCGGTTCACGCACCACCGTCAGGACTTACCGTTCTGTCCTGACCGATCGGTCAGGGTGCGGGCGTATACTTCCGGGCATGTCGTCCGCCGCCCCCTCCCCCGCCCCGGCCACCACCGGGCGAACCAAGCTGATCCTGTTCCTGACCATCTTCATTGCCATGCTGGGCCTGAGCGTCCTGTTTCCGATCATCGCCCCGCTGGGCCGCCAGCTCGGCCTCACTGAGACGCAGACCGGCTGGTTCTCCACCGGCTACTCGCTGATGCAGTTCATCTTCTCGCCCATCTGGGGGGGCCGCAGCGAACGCGTGGGCCGTAAGCCCGTCCTGCTGATGGGCCTCGTGGGCTTCTCGATCAGCTTCGGGCTGTTCGGCGTGCTGGCCCAGGCGGGCCTGAATGGCGCCCTGGGCGGCACCCTGCTGTTCGTCCTGCTGGTCGCCTCGCGCGTGATCGGCGGGATGCTCTCCAGCGCCACGCTGCCCACCGCGCAGGCCATGATGGCCGACCTGAGCAGCGCCAAGGACCGCGCCGCCAGCCTGGGCCTGATCGGCGCAGCGTTCGGGTTGGGCGTCGTGTTCGGCCCGGCCATCGGCGCCGCCCTGAGCGGCATCAGCCTGACCGCGCCGGTGTTCTTCAGCGCCGCGCTGGGCCTGATCACCGCGCTCGTCGCGTGGCGCACCCTGCCCGAAACCCGCGTGAGCGGCGCCAAGGTCGCCGCGAAGGGCAGCCGCCGCGCGCTGCTCTCCCAGCCCACCGTGCTGCTGCTGCTGGCCGTCAGCGCCCTGTCCACCCTGGCGAGCGTGGGCATGGAGCAGACCATCGGCTTCTACGTGCAGGACACCCTGCGCCTGACGCCCGAGGGCGCGGCGCGCACCGTGGGCATCATGCTGACCCTGTTCGGCTTCGTGGCCGCGCTCGTGCAGGGCGGCGCGATCCGGCCCCTGGCCAAGAAACTCCCCACCACCCCGCTCGTCTCGGCGGGCCTGCTGATCATGGGCGTGGGCATGCTGCTCGTGCCCGCCGGCCAGGCGTTCTGGCCGATCACGCTGGCCCTGGCGGTCGTGGGCGTCGGCAGCGCCATCCTGAGCCCCAGCCTCAGCGCGGGCCTGAGCCTCTCGGCCGGCGAGGACCTCCAGGGCACCGTCGCGGGGCTGAACAGCAGCGCCCTGGCCCTGGGGCGCATGGCCGGCCCGCTCATCAGCACCGGGCTGTACCAGACGGTCAGCCACGCCGCGCCGTACATCCTGAGCGGCAGCGTCCTGCTGGCCCTGCTGGCCGTCATGCTGCTGATCCGTCCGAAGGTGCAGCCCGCCGCCGCCTGACCGGCCCACCCTGCGGCCTCCCTCCCGGACCCGGGGTGGGGGCCGCGTGACTTGGACGTCCTGCCGGGCCGCGCGTACACTGCCCGGATGACCGACGCACGCCGCCCCCGCACCGCCCGCGACCGACCCAGATCCGACGCCGACCGGCCCGGCCCGTTCAACCCGGCCCGTGAGGTCGCCGTGCGGGTGCTGCTGCGCGTCATGGACGCCCACGCGTTCGCCGCACCCGCGCTGGACGCCGCCTTGCAGGAGGCCCGCCTGCCGGCCCGCGACGCAGGGCTGGCCACACACGTCGTGTACGGCGCGCTGCGGCACGCGCCCAGCCTGACCCGCGCGCTCGACGCCCGCCTGAGCGGCGACACGCACCCCAAGACCCGCGCGGTCCTGCTGGCCGGGGCGTTCGAGCGGCTGTTCCTGGGCACCCCGCCGCACGCGGTCGTCAGCGAGTACGTGAACCTCGCGCGCGGGGCGCGGCTGGCCCCCCCCGGACTGGTGAACGCCGTGCTGCGGCGCCTGGAGGCCCTGAGCCCCGAGGAGACCGTCCCGGACGAGATGCCCGCGTGGCTGGCAGACGTGTACCGCCGCGCGTACGGCGCGCAGGCGGACGCGGTACTCGCGGACCTGCTGGAGCCGCAGCCGCTGTGGCTGAGCCTCAGCGACGCGGGCGTCCGCGCGCTGGAGGACGAGGGCAGCGTGCTGGAAGGCACCGTGCAGGGCGTGGACCGCGTCGCGCTGGACCGCCCGCTGCGGCAGACCGCCGCGTTCCAGCAGGGGCAGGCGCAGCCCATCAACCCGGCCAGCCTCGCCTGCGTGGACGCGCTGGGTGACGTGCAGGGCGCGCGGGTGCTGGACCTAGCGGGCGGGGCGGGCGTGAAGGCCGCGATGCTCGCCACGCGCGGCGCGCAGGTCACGAGCGTGGACGTCGTGGCCCGCAAGCACGACCTCGCCCGCGCGAACCTGAAGCGCCTGGGCCTGACGGGGCAGTTCATCACGCACGACCTGACCCAGCCGCTGACCACCGAACCCGCGCCGGTCGTGCTGCTCGACGCGCCCTGCACCGGCAGCGGCACGCTGCGCAGCCACCCGGAGATCAAGCTGCGCCTCACGCCGGACGCCGTGCAGGAGATGGCCGAGCTTCAGGCGCGGATGCTGCCGAACGCCGCCGCGCTCGTGCAGCCCGGCGGGACCCTGGTGTACTCGGTGTGCTCGGTCACGCCGCAGGAAGGGCCGCAGGTCGTGCAGGCGTTCCTGGACGCCCACCCGGAGTTCACGCCGCAGGCCGTGCCGGACCTGGAGGTGCCGCACGTGCCCGCCGGGCCGGGCGTACTGACCGTGCCGGTGGACGGGGTGGACGGATTCTTCATCGCGCGCCTGAACCGGCAGGCCTGACCCGCCGCGGACCGGACGGTCAAGGTAGGCTGAGCGCATGCGCCTCCTGCCTGCCCTGACCGTCACCGCGCTGCTGGCCCTCTGCCCGCTCGCCGCCGCGCAGACCCCCGCGAACTGCGCCCTGGCGAACGCCGTGGACAGCGGCAGCTACGCCAGCCTGACCATCGACACCTGGTCGGAGGCCGACGAGGACAACGCCGCCGGTAACTGGGCAGACTGCCGCGCCGCCGCGCTGCGCCGTAGCCTGGGCGGCAACCCGAAGCTCAGCGCCCGCATCGACGGCCTCCGCAGGCAGATGCAGCAGCTGCGCGCACTGGAGGGCCAGTTCGCCTTCATCCGCGCGGGCGGCGGCACCCTGTACTCCCACGCCATCCCCCGCTCGTTCCCGTATCTGGAAGAACAGCTCGCAGGGCTCGCCGCGCTGGCCCGCACCCCACTGGGCGCGCAGACCGGGCAGCGCTACGCCGCGCTGATCGCGCAGACCCGCAAGGATCACGCGGCGTACGTGGCGACTCTGCGCGCCTACCGACCGACCCCCGACGAGACCTACTCGTCGTACAACGCCGCCGAGTGGAAGCAGCTGGTGGACCGCTACGAGGCGCTGGGCCGCGCAGTCATGAGCACCCTGGGGACGCGGGGCGACGCCGCGACCGCCCTGGGATACGCCATGCTGACCACCACACTGTTTCCCGCCGACGGGGACTTCTAGGCCGCGACGGTCGACAGCCGCAGCAGATGGGACCAGGCGTCGCGTTCCAGGGTGAAGGCCCACGCGGCGCCGCTCAGTCTCACGCCTGTCAGGGTGACGATCCCGTCCGCCCGGGTGAACGTCAGCAGCACCTGATCAGCCCCGCAGAGGGGTGGCCGGGCGTCCCAGCCCTGCGCCGCCGCCTCTGCCTGCCAGCCGAGGAGCACGGCCTGCAGGTCGCCGACTTCGGGCACCAGCAGCAGGGGGGCGCCGCCGGAGGACTGGCGAGGCCCGCCCCACAGGGACAGGCCCGGCTGGGAAAGCGACCCCTCACCCTCCCGGGTGATCAGCGGCAGGTCGAGGTGGCGGCGCTGCGGCGTTCCCAGCCCCAACACCGTGTCGCCCAGCTCGAACCGGTCCTCGCGCACGTCGAAACCGACCGCCTCGCCGGGCTGCGCGGGCAGGCCCGCCGCGAGCAGCGCGCCGCGCACCGCCTCCCGCGCGCTGAACTGCGCGGCCGGGTCGCCGGGGACGCGCAGCCGGACGTGCCGCGCGCCGGCCAGATCACGGTAGACGCCCAGTGGGCTCACACCGGCCGGCCAGTGCACATCCCTGAGCGGAGCGGGCAGTTCACCCACCCGCCACGACACCTGGGGACGCAGCAGGTGCAGGGCCAGGCGCACGCGCACGCCCCATGGGCTCGGGGACACGGCGGCGCGCGGATACCGGAACGTCCAGCGGGGCATGCCTCACCGTACCGGCAGATGCGGCGTCAGGACAGCGAACCTGACCGGGCCGCGCGAGACGACCCGGCCGGACGGCAGGCGACTTACTCGCCCAGAGCGGCGTCGAGGGCAATCTCGATCATGGCGTTGAAGGTCAGCTGGCGTTCCTCGGCGGTGGTTTCCTCGCGGGTGACGAGGTGGTCGCTGATGGTCAGGACGGTCAGGGCCTTCACGCCGTGCTTGGCGGCCAGGGTGTACAGCCCGGCGGCTTCCATCTCGACGGCCAGCACGCCGAAGTCCGCCCAGATTTTGTACTGGTCGAAGTCGTCGTGGTAGAAGGTGTCGCTGCTCATGATGTTGCCGACGTGCGTGGCGTGGCCGCGCTCGCGGGCGATCTGGTAGGCGCGCATCAGCAGTTCGAAGTCCGCGATGGGGGCGAAGTTCTTCGCGCCGAACCGGATGTTGTTGATGTTGCTGTCGGTGCAGGCGGCCTGCGCGAGCACGATGTCGCGCACGTGCACGTCGGCTTGGTAGCTGCCGGCGGTGCCGACGCGGATCAGGTTCTTGCAGCCGTACTGGGTGATCAGTTCGCTGACGTAGATCATGGAGCTGGCGATGCCCATGCCGGTGCCCTGCACGCTGACCTTCTTGCCCTTGTAGGTGCCGGTGTAGCCGTGCATGCCGCGCACGGTGTTGTGCAGCACGGGGTCGGTCAGGAAGGTCTCGGCGATGTGCTTGGCGCGCAGCGGGTCGCCGGGGAGCAGGACGGTTTCGGCGATCTGGCCGGGTTCGGCGTTCAGGTGAATACTCATGACCCCTAAGCCTATCAAGTCCGGGCGCAGCTGTGAACGCGCCGGTGGGGTCAGGCCGGGGCGCTCAGGGTCTCGCGGACGGCCCGCAGGAAGCCGGGCACGTCGGGGGTGCTGCCCTGCGCGAGCTCCGGGCGGCCGCCCCCCTTGCCTCCACTGGCGGTGAGGGCGGCCCTCAGGAGCGTCCCCGCGTTCAGGGCCGGGTGGGCGCTGCCGATGCCCACGCGGCCAGCCCCGGTCACCGCCGCGATCACCTCGCCCACCGGGAGGTCGGTCAGGGCCGCCTGGAGGCCCGCCGGGTCCGGCAGCGTGACCACACGCAGGGTCACGTCCCCGAGCGGCTCGCTGGGCGCGGCGTCCCGCAGCGTGCGGGCGTGCGTGGCGTGCAGGGCGTCGACCTGCGCGGCCAGCGCGGTGCGTTCGGCCGTCAGGGCCTCGACCCGTTCGGGCAGGCGCTCGACCGGCACGCTGAACCCCTGCGCGAGGCGGCGGGCGTCCGCGTACACGCCGCCCAGGTACGCGCTGGCCTCCTCGCCCGCCATGAAGGTCACGCGGGTCACGCCGCCCTTGATCCGCTCGGTACGCAGGATCACGACCGGGGCGGCCATGCTGGCGCGCGGGACGTGCGTGCCGCCGCAGGCGCTCACGTCGAACGGCGTGCCGTCCGCGCGGCGGTAGATGACCAGCCGCGTGTCGCCGCGCACCTTCGACTCGCGCCGCAGCGGGTAGCGGCTCAGCTCGGCCTCGGGCACGACTGGAGTGTCCAGGGTCAGCTCGGCGCGGCCCAGCGTCTCGCGCAGCAGCGCCTCGGCGGCGCGCACGTGCGACTCGGCCGGGTCGCCGCTCAGGTCGATGGTGCACTCGGGGGCGTTCATATTCACGGCCACCACCTCGAACGCCGGGTTCACCTGCACGAACGCCTGGGCGAGCAGGTGCTCGGCGCTGTGGCGCTGCATGTGCCGCCAGCGGCGGTCGGCGTCCACGTCGCCCTGTACGGTCTGCCCGACCGGGGGGAGCGCGCCGTCCAGCGCGTGCCAGATCAGCCCGGTGGCCTTGTCGCGGCGGCTGCCGGTCACGCGGGCCTCACCTTCAGGCCAGCGCAGCGTGCCCGTGTCGGCCGCCTGCCCGCCCGCGTCCGGGTACAGGGCAGTGGCGTCCAGCGCGACCTCCTGCCCTTGCGCGTGCGTGACGGTGCCGGTGAAGGTCATCAGGGTGCTGTCGTGGTACAGGGGGCGGGTCATGCCGCCCAGGGTAGCGTCCCGTTCCCGGCCGCCGCGGGCCGCCAGCGGTGAGGGGCACTTCACGGCGCACTTAACCGCAGGGGCGGGCCCGGCCCCTACACTGGGCGCTCCAATCGGAGGCCCGTGGGCTTCCGGCCGCAGGAGGAAGCATGTCACGGTCTGGAGTACTGATGCTGGGGACGGTCGCCGCCATCGCCGCGCTGTTCGCACTGGGCAGCGCCCTGGGGTGGCCCACCCCGTCCGTGCTGGGCGGCGCGGTCGCCCTGCTGCTGCTGGGCGTGGCGCTCGCCGTGACGCGCCTGCGGCGCCGGACGCGCCGGCCCACCGAATCGTCCGGACGCTGAACCGGCACAGCAGGCAGCGCCCCGGCCTGACTGGCCGGGGCGCTGCCTGCTGCCGGGGAGGGTCGATCACCTTCCCCGGCAGGGATTCAGATTTCCACGTGGGCGGGCTGGGCGCGTTCGCCCTTGGCGCGGCGGGGAATTTCCAGGTTCGGCATCATCAGCGTGGCCAGGAAGGCCAGCGCGGCGACGACGATCGAGTAGCGGTAGATCGAGCTGATGGTGTCCGCGAAGGCGACCTTGGCGGCGCGGGCGCTGGCGAGCGTGATCTTCTCGCCGTCGTTCACGCCGCTGAGGGCCGCGCTGAGGGCCTGCTGGGTGGCCTGCTGCTCGGCCTGGGCTTCCCCCTGGTCGAGCCCCTGCTTGATGCCGGCGAGGATCTGCGCGCGGGCCTGCGGGCTGGCCAGGGCGGGCGCGGGAATCTTCGCGAGGTTGTCGCGCAGCGCCTGCGGCAGCTGGGTGTTGCCGGCCAGGGCCTGCACCTGCGCGGCGTCGCCGCTGTTCACGGCCTGCTCGACCGTGGCGTAGGTCTGCGCGAAGCCGGCCTTCACCTGGGCGGGCACGCCCCCCTCGGGGATGCCGGTCAGCTGCGTGCGGGCGTTCTCGGGCAGGGTCTTGATGAACGGGTCGTTCTTCACGGCCGCCAGGGCCTGCTGGTCGCCGGTCTGGATGGCCCTGGTGAGGTTCTCGCGCAGCGTGGCGAAGCGCGCCTGGATGTCCTCGGGTTTCTCGGGGGTGGCGCTGCGGTCGCCGCTGGTCTTGCTGTTGCCGGATTTGATGTCGTCACTGATCTTCTGGAGGGTCGTGGCGACGGTGCCCTGGTTACTGGCGGCCTGCGCGGCGAACTGCGTGGCGAGGTTGCTGCTCACCCCGGCGGTCAGGATCGCGCCGAAGATCGCGGTGCCGATGGTGCTGCCCATCTGCTGGAAGAACTGCCCGGCGCTGGTCGCCACGCCGATCTCCCAGGGCTTGACGGCCAGCTGGAGGGCGGTGGTGTACAGCGGCAGGGCGGGGCCCAGGCCCAGACCCAGCAGCACCATGCGGAACACGACGCTGCCGTAGCTGCTGTCGGCGTTCAGGGTGCTCAGCGCGAAGAAGCCCAGGCCCGCGGCGATCAGGCCGATGAGCATCAGGGGCTTGTAGCGGCCCATGCGGCTGGCGATCTGACCGCTGCCGATCGCGCCGATGATCAGGCCGACCGTGAGGGGAATGGTGGCGGTCCCGGCCTTGGTGGCGCTCACGCCCTGCACCTGTACGAGGTACAGGCTGAGGAACAGGATCGCGCCCAGGAAGCCGGCGCCGATCATGAAGCGCGCCAGGGCGCCCCAGGCGAAGGTGGGGTTCTTGAACAGGGTCAGGGGCAGGATGGGGCTCTCGTGGCGGCTCTCGACGAACAGGAACGCGATCAGGCTCACGGCGCTCAGGGCGAACAGGCCCAGGATCTGCGGGCTGCCCCAGGCGTAGTTCCCGTCGGCGCCCCAGGTGAGGGCCAGCAGCAGCGGCACGGCGAACACCAGGATCAGGAAGGCGCCCAGCCAGTCCACCTTGGCTTTCAGGCCGCTGGCGAGGCGGGGCATCTTGCTGGCGATGAACGCCAGGGCGATCAGGCCGATGGGCAGGTTCACGTAGAACACCCAGCGCCACGACACCTGGTCGGTCAGGAAGCCGCCCAGCAGTGGCCCGATGACGCTGCTCAGGCCGAACACGGCGCCGAACAGGCCCTGGTAGCGGGGCCGGTCGACGGGTTCGAAGAGGTCGGCGATGATCGCGAACGCCACAGAGCCGAGCGCGGCGGCCCCGACGCCCTGGAGGCCGCGGAACACGACGAGCTGCATCATGCCGCCGCCGAAGAGGTTGCCCAGGAAGGGTTCGCCGCTCAGGCCGCACAGGGCGCTGCCGATCAGGAAGATCACGATGCCGATCATCAGGATGGGTTTGCGGCCGTACAGGTCGGAGAGCTTGCCGTAGATGGGCACGAGCGCGGTGTTCGTCAGGAGGTAGGCGGTGGTGACCCAGGAGTACAGGCTCAGGCCGTTGAGTTCCTGCGTGATGCGCGGCAGGGCGGTGGAGACGATGGTCTGGTCCAGCGCGCTGAGGAACAGGCCCAGCAGGACGCCGAGCAGGATCAGGCGTTTGGTGGGCAGGTCGAGGGTCTTGGCGTAGTCGATACGCCCTTCGGGTTCGGCGGTGTGTGCGCTCATGGATGCTCCTGGCAGGAGTAGAGGGGTTCGATTTCGTCCAGCACGCGCTGGAGGTGGTGGGTGGCGGCCTGGACGGTGTCGAGTTGCAGGCCCTGGAAGGCGGTGACGTAGGCGCTGACGAACTCGCTGTCCATGCGGCCCACGATGTCGCGCCCGGCGTCGGTGAGGTCCACGAGTTTCTCGCGGCGGTTCTCGGGGTTCTCGGTGCGCTGCGCCAGGCCGCGCTTGACGAGCCGTTCGACGAGGTGGCTGGCGGCCGGGACGCTCAGGCGGGTGAGTTCGCTGAGCTGCGTGACGGTCATGGGCGCGCGGGCGCGCAGCTGGTGCATGGCGGTGATCTGCGAGAAGCTCAGGTCCCATTCGAGGAGTTCGTCCTGCATGCCCCGCATGACGCGGCTGCTGATCAGGCGGTGCAGGCGTTTCATGGTCTTGCCGAAGACTTCTGCGGCCTGCACGTGTTCGGGGCTCAGGGGGGGACGGTCGGGTTCGGGCGGCGGTTGTTCCGGCGGCAACATGCTTCGAAGGTTGCAACAGTCTTATTGAAAAGAAAGTGCAGCTCCCCACATCTTTTCAAGGATCGTCCATTCGGCTTACCCCGCCGGGGTGACGTCAGCGAAAAGGCCGGGCGATCCCGGCCTCCCCCTCCGTCCACCGGGTTATTTCAGGGCGTTCCACGCCGCCTGCACGGCCGCGCCCCGCTCGAAGTCCACACCCAGCGCGCTGAAGGCGTCCTCCAGGATCCCGGCAATCGCCAGCGCGTCGTAGCGGTCGGCGTAGCCCATGGTGCTCACGCGGAACACCGCGTCCTCATGCGGCGCCTGACCGGGCAGGGCGCGCTGCCCCATCGCGGCGAGCTGCGCCGCCACCTGCCGCCCGGTGATCCCAGCGGGCGGCGTGAGGACCGCCACGGCCGGGCTGGTGCGCGGCGCCCAGGCGGGGGCGCCCAGCGCGGTGCCGGCGGCGATCAGCGCGTCGGTCTTGCGGCGCTGCTCGGCCCACAGCACCTCCAGCGGCACGCTCAGCAGGCGGTCCAGGGCGGTGCTCAGGGCGTAGATCAGGTTGATGGCCGGGGTCTGCGGGGTGTTCCCGGCCTTCTGTCCGGCCAGTTCGCGGGTCATGTCCAGGTAGAAGCCGCGCTCTGGGTTCTGGATCATCCGGGCCTGCACCTCGGGGCTGAACAGCACGAAGCCCAGCCCCGGGGGCGTGGCGGTGCCCTTCTGGCTGCCGGACACGATGACGTCCACGCCCCAGGCGGCCGGACGCAGCTCGGCCACCCCGTAGGAGGTGATGCCGTCGGCGATGATGATCAGATCAGGGTTCTGCGCCTTGGCGGCCCGCGCGATGGCTTCCAGGTCGTGCAGCGCGCCGGTGCTCGTCTCGCTGTGCGTGATGAGCAGGGTGTGCGCGCCGCGCGCGGCGTCCGCGACCTCCTGCGGGTCGAGCACCTCGCCCCAGGGTTTCGCCACGAGGCTCGTGTCGTACCCGAAGCGGCGGGCCATCTCGCCCCAGCGTTCGCTGAACTTCCCGGCCTGGGCGTTCACGACCTTCGCGCCGCCGGGCGTGGTGCTCACCAGCGCGCCCTCGAAGGCGCCGGTGCCGCTGCTGGTGGTGATCACGGCGTCGTACGGGTCACCCAGCAGCCGGGTCAGCTTCTCGCGGGCCTCCATCAGCTTGGCGATCCCGGCCTGCGCGCGGTGATGCATCTGCGGCTGGGCCAGTTCGGCCAGCACGTTCGGCGCGACCTCGACCGGGCCGGGCGCGATCAGGCGTTCGCGGTTCAGGGGCGTGAAGTCCGGGCGGGCGGCATCGGTCATGCCCAGCATCTTAGGTCGCCCGCCCCGGGAACCGTGCCGCCCCTGTGCAGCCCTGCGTGAGCAGCCTCGCCAGAACGGACCCGACTGTGCGCGCACTGCAGGAGGCTCGTGCTGAAATGCAGGCATGTTCCCTGCGCTGCGGCTGGCCCTGCTGACCCTGAGCCTCGGGCCGGGCGGGACCGGCGCCGCGCAGCCCGCCAGCGTGCCCTACGGCACGCCGCCGACGCTTGCCCCGGAGACGGCGTCGGCGGCGCCACTGGCCCTCCCCGGCGGGGCCCCGGTCGCCGCCGACACCCTGATTGACCGCGCGGACCTCCTTGATCTGCTGGTGCAGGCCGACTTCCGGGCCTGCGGGCAGGACGGGCGCGCCACGCTCGTCAGCGTGACGCCCACGCAGATCGGGACGGACGATCCCCGGGCATGGCTGCTGCACCTCCTGGACCTCACCAACGCGGCCCGACGGCAGGGACAGCGCTGCGGCGACGAGCTGTTGCCCGGCGCTCCACCCCTGCGCCGGAACGAGCGGCCCAGACGCACCTGAACGACCTGATCCGGCTGAACTTCCGGGTTCACGTCAATCCGGTCACCGGCAGCGCGCCGCCGGCCATCCCGGCCTTTTGGTCGGCGAGAGCGCCACGGACGACGCCACGACCTCCGAGGACGCGCTGCACATCCTGCTGGGCACTCCCGACCACTGCCGCGTCACGAACCCTGACTGGCGTGACGTCGGGGCCGGGCAACGGAACGCCCGGCACGACGTTCACCACGTACTGGGTCCAGGACTTCGGCCGCTGAGCGCAGCGGGGAGCCAATCCACCGCCGAGCCCCGCGACCCTCCCGGCGGGCCCCCGACCGGCCGGCGTCCTGCCGGGCCATACCCCGTACCGGGTCGCCCCGCGTCCATGAAGACGACCGCTAGCCGGGAGGCGGGGCGCGCGCTTTACCCTGCGGCATGCGAATCGTGATCGTGGGCGGCGTGGCCGCCGGAATGAGCGCCGCGAGCCGCGCCCGGCGCTTCAACCCGGACGCGGAGATCGTGGTCTTCGAGCGGGGGGAACAGATCAGTTACGGCGCCTGCGGGCTGCCGTACGTGATCGGCGGTGAGGTCGAGGCGTTCGACCGGCTGATCGCGCGCACGCCCGAGCAGATGCGCGCGCGCGGCATCGGCGTGCGGCTGCGCCATGAGGTGACGGGCGTGGACGCCGGGGCCGCCACGATCACGGTGACGGACCACGCCAGCGGGCGCTCCAGCACCGAGGCCTACGACCGGCTGCTCATCGCCACCGGGGTCTCCCCCATCCGGCCCGACTGGGCGGTCACGCCCCTGGGCGGCGTGCATGTCCTGCGGGACATCCCCGACGGCGAGGCGCTGGACGCCAGCGTGCGGGGCGCGAAGCGGGCCTGCATCGTGGGCGGCGGCTACATCGGGCTGGAGCTGGCCGAGGCGCTGCGGGCGCGCGGGCTGAGCGTCGTGCTGCTGGAAAAGGGACCGGAGGTGGCGGGCCGCACGCTGGACCTGGGCTACCAGCGCCGCGTGCGCGCCGAACTGGAACGCCACGGCGTGGATGTCCGCTGCGGCGTGACCGTGCAGGGCCTCACCGGCAAGGACCGCGTGAGCGGCGTGCAGACCGACCGCGGGCTGGTGCGGGCCGATCTGGTGGTCGTGGCGGTGGGCGTGAAGCCGAACGTGGCCCTGGCGAAGGCGGCGGGCGCGCGCCTGGGCCGCACCGGCGCGGTGGCCGTGAACGCCCGGCAGGAAACCAGCGTGAGCGGCGTGTTCAGCGCCGGGGACAACACCGAGAGCGTGCACCGCGTGACGCGCCGCCGCGTGCACATCCCGCTGGGCCTGCCTGCCAACCGCATGGGCCGCATCGCCGGGGTGAACATGGCGGGCGGCGAGGCGCGCTTCCCCGGCGTGGTCGGCACCGGCATCTTCAAGACCTTCGACCTGGGCGTGGCCCGCACCGGCCTCACCCAGGCCGAGGCCGACGCGCTGGAGCTGAAGGCCGTCAGCGTGGACGTCAGCAGCACCGACCACGCCGGGTACCACCGCACCAGCCGGCCCATCCACGTCCGCCTGACCGCCGAGAAGGGCACCGGCCGCCTGCTGGGCGCGCAGCTGGTCGGCGAGAACCACCTCAGCGTCAAGCGGGTGGACGTCGTGGCGGCCCTGCTGGGCGAGCGGGCCACCGCGCAGGACCTCTTCGACGCCGACCTCGCCTACGCCCCGCCCTTCAGCGGCGTGTGGGACGTGCTGCTGGTCGCCGCCGACCGCCTGCACAGACTGGTGTGATCGCAGCGCGGCCCGCCTCCACCGGGAAGCGGGCCGCGTACGCCGTGCGGTTTACGCCCGGACGAGGTACGCGCTGTCGATGACGTCCAGCGCGCGGACCTGATCGAGCTGTTCGGCGGTCAGGGCGTCGTCGAGGGTCAGGGTGAACAGCGCCTGCCCGCCCTTCTCGGCGCGGCCCAGGGCCATCCCGGCGATGTTCACGCCCCAGCTGCCGAGCAGGGTGCTGAGCTTGGCGACCGCGCCGGGTTTGTCCTGGTTGCTGGCGATCAGGATGAAGCCTTCGGGTTCGAGTTCCACGCGGAAGTCGCGCAGGCGGGTCAGGCGGGGGTTACGGCCGAACACCGTGCCGCCCACGGTGCGGGTGCGTTCCTTCTCGCCCCGGCCGCCGCCCGTGACCTTCACGATCACCTCGGTCTGATAGTCGGGGCTGTCCTGTTCCTCGCGGATGGCGATGTTCACGCCGCGTTCCCTGGCCAGGGCGCGGGCGTTGATCATGTTGGGCGTCTCGTCGGTGATGCCCGACAGGTAGCCCACCAGGACGCTCGTGACGACCGGCGCGGGGTCGGCGGGGAACTCGCCCCGGAAGGAGACCTCCACGTCGTGCGCGCCGGGCAGGAGCTGCGCGAGGACGCGGCCCAGCTTCTCCCCGAGCTTCAGGTAGCCGCCCAGGGCCTCCAGCGTCTTGGCGTCCAGCGCGGGGGCGTTCACGGCGCCCTTGCTGACGTCGCCGTGCAGGGCGTCCAGCACCCGCGAGACGATCTCCGCGCCGACGCGTTCCTGCGCCTCGAAGGTGTTGGCGCCCAGGTGCGCGGTGATGCCCAGGTTCGGGGCGCCCAGGAAGATGTGGTCCGGCGCGGGGGGTTCGTCCACGAACACGTCCACCCCGGCGGCGAACAGGTGCCCGCTGTGCAGGGCGTCCACGAGCGCCTGCTCGTCGATGATGCCGCCGCGCGCGGCGTTCACGGCGATCGCGCCCTTCTTCAGGCGGGCGAGCTGCTCGGCGCCGATCATGCCGCGCGTCTCGTCGGTCAGGGGGGTGTGCACGGTGATGGCGTCCACCTGCGAGAGCAGCTCGTCGAGGGTGGCGGCGCGGGTGACGCCCAGCCGCTCGAACTTGCTGTCGGGCACGTAGGGGTCGAAGGCCACGACGTGCATGCGCAGCCCCTGCGCGCGGTCGGCCACGATGGAGCCGATGCGGCCCAGCCCCACGATGCCCAGGGTCTTGTCCTTGAGTTCCAGGCCCAGGTACTTGCGGTCCCACTGCCCGGCGCGGGTCTTGCTGTCGCTACGGGTCAGGCCGCGCGCGGCGGCCATCAGGTGCATGACGGCCAGCTCGGCGGCCGACACGTTGTTGCTCTCCGGGGCGTTCAGGACGAGCAGGCCGCGCAGGCTGGCGTAGTCGAGGTCGATGTTGTCCACGCCCACGCCGCCGCGCCCGATGACCTTGAGTCTGGGCCCGGCGGCGTCAATCAGTTCACGGTCGACCTTGGTGCGGCTGCGGGTGATCAGCGCGTCGTACTCGGGCAGGCGGCGCAGCGTCTCGGCGCGGTCCATGTTGCCCTGGTAGTCGATCTGGAAGCCGGGGTGGTTCAGGTCGCCGGGATTCATCTCGTCGCAGATCAGGACGCGCAGCGGGGTGGCGGCGGTCTGATCTGCCTGTGCGGGGGCGGTGGCGGTCATGTCCCGAGGGTACGCGCCCCTCGGGTGACCGGCGCTGATTTGGCTAGGGGAAGTCCGGCCGCGCGGGCACGCGGCCCGGCTCAGGGCAGGCTGCCGGCGGATCGGCCCGGCACCCAGCGCATCTGCAGGTTCAGCTCGTCGCCGCCACACGGCTGGAAGCCGGCGCGGCGGTACAGTCGCTCGGCGCGGTTGCCCCGGGCCACGTTCAGGACGACCGCCCGGCCCGCCCAGGTCTGCAGGGCGGCCAGGGCGGCGCCCCCCTGCCCGCGCCCCTGCTCGTCCGGATGCACGGCGAAATCGATCAGGGTGACGGGCTCGCCCCAGTCCACCAGCGCGTAGCCGATGACCTCGTCCCGTGCCGCCGCGCCGTCCGGGGTGAGGCGGCTCAGGAGGTAGGTGCGGTGTGCCGGGTACTGCGCGCGGTACGCCTGCTGCTGCGCGCGGTGTTGCAGGTCGTGCATCAGGCGGCGGGTGGGTTCCGGCAGGGCGTTCAGGTGGGCGCGGTGCCGCTCCGAGACCAGCCGGACGAACGGGTCGTCCGGGCCGGTCTCCTGCCAGCCGGGGGGCAGGTCAGGCGGGGGCGGCTGGCTCACGCGTGCAGGTAGGTGTGCAGCCACCCGCTGCGCAGGCCGGCCGGTTCCAGCTGCAGCAGGTTGGGTGGGGTCAGCGCCTGCGGCTTCCCGGCACCGAGCAGGGTCAGCGGCGCGCGGAGCACGCCGTGGGCGTCCACGCTCAGGGTGCCGCGCGTGCCGGTCACGGCCGCGCAGGCCAGCGCGGTGTGGACCGCACTGGGGGTCAGTGGGCCGGTCAGGGCGGCGCTGATCCAGCGGCCGGCATCGAAGCCCAGCGCCTGGACGGGGGGCAGGCTGGTCGAGACGGCAGCCAGCGCGCGCGGCACGTTCAGGTCCGGCGCGGTCAGCCCCCCGGCACTCACGCTGAACCCGGCGCGGCGCAGGGCCCCCACGGTCGCGGCGCCCGCACCACTGGCCAGCACGTGCACGTGCGCGGCCCCGGACTCCCGGATCTGGCGCGCGAGCGCGGCGTGGTCCGGCGCGGCCGGGTCGAACAGGGCGGTGCCGCTCAGGGTGCCGCGTCCGGCCTGCAGGCCGCTGGTCACCGCGAAGGGCAGGTCGTACCCGCTGTCCAGGTGCGAGATCAGCAGGTACACCCCCGCGTGCCGGGCCAGGGTGCGGGCGTGCGCCCACTCGGCTTCCCAGCTGTGCAGGGACACCGTGAGGGCCAGCGGGGCAGGCTGGTGCAGGTCCGGCCGCTGCACACCGAACTCGGCCGCCAGCACCGGGGTGGGGCGTTCGAGCAGCGCGGGCTGCGCCGCGCGGGTCAGGCCGTCTCCCAGCAGCACCAGCAGGTCCGGGCTGTCGCGCAGCGCGGTGCGGGCCGCCTCGGCCGCCGCGCGGGGTGCCGGGCCGGTCCGGACGGTGCTCAGGGTGACGTGGCCGTCCAGACTGCCGGTCAGGCCGGTCATGAACGTCTCGGCCAGGGCCGGGTAGGGACTGCGGCGGGGCAGCACCACCGCGATGCGGGCGGCGCGGCGCGGCGTGACCTGCGCGGCGGCGGCAGGCAGGGCGGCGCCGCTGAGGGCGGCGAGGGCCTTGAGAAGGCGGCGGCGGGTGGTCTGAGATTCAGTCTTGGTCATGGCGCGCCAGCTTTCCGCTCAGGAGCGGGGGGGGTAGATGCCTTGCAGCGCGATGATGAAATTCATGGTCAGGTAGGGCTGCATGTTGTTGTGCGGTTGACTGCCGCCCTGCACGCTCAGGGTGGACGGACTCAGCGTGGTGCCGGGTGCGGGCGCGGGCGCGTAGGGGGTAATGTTCGAGCCGCGGGCCAGGGCCAGGTTGGCAGGATTGTCGCTTTCTCCCGGATCGATCGCGGCATTCATGGTGTGGGTGTGCGCAGGCATCTGGGTGGAGAGCAGCGTGACGGTGGCCGCGCCGCCGACCTCTCCCAGGCTGCGCGGCGTGAGCCCGGGGCCAGTGCCCCAGTGCATGGGCGCGCGGCCCTGCAGGTTGGGCAGTGCAAAAGTGGTGGTGCCGTTGCCACCGTAGGTCGTGCCGAGCAGGGAGAACAGGGCCGTGTTCTGACTGATGGCGAGGATCTGACCGTTGCAGAGTGCCCAGCCGGTTGGCGCGAATGTCCCGGCGAAGATGCGGATTTCACCGACGTACGCTTCTGACATGAAAACCTCTGTGAGCGAATGGAGGCTGATGTGATGGATCCGGCGCCCGGACCCACGACTCAGGTGGGGCTGGGGAAGATGCCGTATACCGCGATGATGAACGACACGCACAGGTAGGGCGCCATGTTGTTGTGCGGCTGACTGCCTCCACTCGCCGTGATGCTGCTGGCATTCATGGCCGCAGACGGCGTGTCTTCCAGAAACAGGTCCCCGGCGCTGGGCGGCGCCAGCAGGTTGCCGCCGGGCGCGCTGGTCGTGGCGGTGGCGGCCACACCCAGGGAGTGGCTATGCGACGGGATCTGGTTGGTCGTCAACTGGACGTTCTCCGTTCCCAGTGTGCTGCCAATCGGGAAGGACGTCCCCAGGGCGCTGCCCATGTGGATCGGTACGCGGCCCTGAAGATTGGGCAATGCAAAGTTAGTCTGGCCGTCACCGCCGTAGGTCGTACCGATCAGGGCAAACAGTACATCGTATTCGGCGATGGGCAGCAGCTGACCATTACAGAAGAGCCAGCCAGCGGGCGCGAAGTTTCCGGCGAACTGGCGAATCTCGCCGACGTAAGGCTCTGACATGAAGTCTCCTTAGGGACGCGAGGGGTAAATCCCCACCAGCGCGATGATGTAGTTCAGCACCAGGGACGGCTGCATATTCATGTGTGGCTGACTGCCTCCGGTGACTGCGACGGTGCTGCTGATCAGTGCGGCGGCAGCTGGGCCCGCACCGTACATGTTGCCGCCGTGGGCGGGCGCGGCCAGAACAGCGCCGGTGGGCACCGGGGTGCTGCCGGCCTGCGAGCTGGCCTGCACAGTGTGGGTGTGCTGGGGGATCTCGGTCAGCGTGAGGGTGTGATTGACCTCTCCGCCTGCCTGCCCCTGGTTGTACCCGGTTCCCGCGTGGATGGGCATGCGGCCCTGCAGGTTGGGCAACGCGAAATTGGTGGTGCCGTTTCCACCGTAGGTTGTGCCCAGCAGGGAGAACAGGGCCTGATTCTGGTTGATGGGCAGCAGTTGTCCGTTGCACAGGGCCCAGCCCCTGGGCGCGAAGTTGAAACTGGTCAGGCGGATTTCAGCGAGAAAAGGTTCGGCCATGGGGGTCTCCTGATCAGTTGGGCGCCTGGCAGGTGCCAGCGACGGGAGTGAAGGTGGCGGAGTTCCGCACGCGGACGGTGGAGTTGTTGTTGGCGGCCTGCACGCCCGCCGCGCTGGGCGCCGCAGTGTCGATGATGAAGGCGCTGCCCGCCAGTTGCCGAAGGACAAACCCCATGTTCCCGGTCGTGGGTGAAGCGCTGGTGTTCCCGGTAGGTTTGACGCACAGGGTGTTGGTCTGCCCGCTCGTAATCCCACTGGTCAGGGCGATGCCGTCCAGGTTGAGGCCCACAGGGTTGGAGGCAGGACTGGAGACCGCGTTGTTCGTCAGGATGACGTCCATGCGCGCGGCGCCGTCCATGGCCCGGAACTGCATGCCGTACAGGCCGTAGCTGGTGATGGTGTTCCCGCTGACCTCGAAGCGGCCTGAACCCGCCACCCGCTGGGCCAGATCGATGGGGTTGGCGTTGCCACCTGTGGACAGGGACAGGGTGTTGTTCTGGATCTTGCCCTGATCCACGCTGGTACTCCCGCTGGGGCGCTGCGCCTCGTACGTGACGCCGTTGCCTGTACTGGCGTGGGTAAAGGTGTTGTTGCGGATCAGGTACGTGTTGCTGGTGTTGCCCGTGGGGTTCAGGTACACGCTGGAGGCGGCGTTGTTCAGGAACGAGCTGTCCTGCACGCTCAGGTTCAGGGTGCCGGTGCTGGCCGTGCTGAACGGCGTGAACTGCACGCCGTTGTGGTTCTGCTGCACCACCATGCGGTTGAGGTTCACGGTGAGGTTGGCGGTGTCGGGTTGCAGGTGGATGCCGATATTGCCGGCATTGGCTGCGGTCTGAATCACGCCCCCCGAGCCGGCCGAGCCGCTCCCGGTGACGGTCAGGGTGCCGCCCACCTCTTCCAGGTTGACGCCCCGGCCGTTCGTGGCGGCGTTGGTGGCGTCCAGGCGGGTGGCACTCAGGTTCACCGTGCCGCTCTTCAGGCTCAGGGCCAGGCCGTTGGTGGCCTTCACCTGCGTGAGGGTGCCGTTGAACGTGCCGAAGTTCGTGCCGGTGATACCGTCGGTGCTGCCCTGCACGGACAGGCCGGTCAGGGTGTTGTTGGTCCCGAGGATCACGGCCGCGCCGCCGGTCACCTGGAGGGTCGGGGCCGTACCGGCCGGCGCGACGGTGGCGCCGTTCACGACCAGGGCCGTGCCGGCCCCGACGACCGCCTGGGCGTTCTGGAGGGCCAGGGAGGCGGGCTGGGTGTAGGTCCCCGTGCCGTTCGCCACGTAGATCAGGTCGTTGGCGGCGGCGGCGGTCTGCGCGGCGCTGAGCGTGGTGAAGGGCGCGGTCTGGCGGCCGTCCCCGCCGGTTTTCGTGCCGTCGACGAACCAGACCCGCCCGCCGACATTGACCGGAGCGGTCTGGTTGGTCCCCGAGCAGCCCGTGCTCGTGGCGACGCCGTAGCGCAGGGTGTCACTGGTGGCCGCGCCGCCCGTGAAGGTGAAGGTATCTCCGGCGTTGCGGGTCAGCGTGTAGCCGGCGCCGTCGCCGGCTTTCGAGGTGAACGCGAACGAGCCGTTGGCGTTCATGGCGAGCGTGCCGCCCCGGGCCGTGCCGTTGCCGGTGAAGGTCAGGCTGGGTGTCTGGCCTCCGGGGGTGGGGGGATACACGGTGTAGGCACTCGCCAGGCCGCTGGCCGCGTCGACGTTCAGGGTGACGTTCCCGGTGGCGGCGTACGCCGCGGGCAGGGTTTTCAGGGCCAGGTCACCGCCGATATGCGCGGTGCGTGCGCCGGGGGCGCCGGCGGTGGTCACCGACCCGATGAGCAGTGGGCTGGTCAGGGCGCTGCCGCACAGGGCCGCGATCTGCGCGCCACCCAGGGCGGCGGCGCGGCTGGCAGCGCTGCCGCTGCCCTGCTCCTCAACGCTCTCGGTGACGCGGGTCACGCTGTCGTCGGCCACGGCGAAGGTCATCTGGAAGGTGTAGGGGTCGTCGGCCGGGGTGGCCTGCAGGGGGAGTTTCAGTGCGACCGTGACCACGCCGTCAAACTGGTTGGCGCCGGGGTTGGCGCTCAGGGTGCGGGTGGTGGTCAGGGTGCGGTTGCGGGCCACGAACCCGTAGGGGAAGGCGCGCGTCACGCCTGCACTCACGAGCGGCGTGACCTCGTTCTCGGCGTAGGCCTGCAGGTCCTGCGCGCCGGTCATCAGGTCGGGGCGCGCGGTGTTCAGATTGAAGTTCAGGCCGGTGGTGGGCAGGATCAGCGGGGCGATGCTGGCGCTGGCGTCGGTGCCGTCGAACCGCTTGAGCTGACTGACCGGGGTGTTGGACAGCGTGGAGGGGGTGCTGACCGCGACCAGCGTGAGGTTCTGCCGCGCGGTGGTGTACGCCGTGCCGGCGCTGGAGGCGTTACGCACCAGGAAGGTGGCGTACAGGTAGCGCATGCCGTCCACGCCGCGCGTGCCCGTGGTGAACGTGCCGGTGGAGACGGGTTTGAGCTGGATGCTGCCCCGATCGGTCAGGCCCGCGGCGCCCGTGGGGGCCGGCGCGCTGGCCTGCACGGTGGGTCCGGCCTCGTCGTTCAGGCCGCTGAACTGGATGTCCACGAGGCCCAGCGAGGCCAGTGGGGTGGTGCGGCCGGGCGGGGTGGCCTCCACCGGGGCGGCCGGGGTGGGCGTGGGGGTGGGCACGGCGGGGACGGCGACCGGGGCGGGCTGCTTCGCGCAGGCGCCCAGCAGCAGCGTCAGGCACAGCAGGGTGGGCATGCGGGTCATGGGCAGACTCCCTGAACGAGGTAGGTGGCGTCGGCGTCCGTGGCGAGCCCTGCGGAGCGCACCTTGTTGACGCAGCGGCTGGCGACGGCCGTCACGCCGGCCGGGTAGGTGGAGCCGGGCAGCACGGTGACCTGGGTGGCGGCGACACTGGCGGCGCGCTGCGCCACGGGGGCGTTGCTGCCCTGCTCCTCGAGGCTCTGCGTGACCCGGGTCTGGCTGTCCTGCACGACCAGCACCACGATCCTGAAGGTCCAGGGATCACGGCGGATGCCCTCGGGCGGGGTCAGGCCGGCGTCGTCCGGCTGGAGTGGCACCTTCACGGCGAGCGTCACCTGACCGTCGAACTGCCCGGTGGCGGGGTTGGCGCTCAGGGTGCGGCCGCCGCTGGCGGTGCGCACGGTGTAGCCGTAGGGGAAGACGGTGTTGACGCCCAGGTCGGCGTAGCTCAGCGGCTGGGCGCTGCCGTTCTGGATGCTGCCGCTGGCGACTTCCGCCTCGGTGAAGACCTGCAGGTCCTCGCCGCCGGGGCTGAGCACGGGTTGTGCGCTCAGCGGGTCGAATTTCATGGCGTGGGTGGGCAGGACGCTGCGGATGACGCTCTGCGGGACGGCGCTGCCGGCGAAGGTGGTGACGGCCCGGAAGGGTGAGCCGCCCAGGGTGTCCCCGGCGGAGACGGCCAGCAGGGTCAGGTTGCTGCGGGCAGCGGGGCTGGGGGTGCCGTCGGCGTCGGCGTTGCGGACGCGGTAGGTGGCGCTGATGTAGCGCTGGCCGTCCACGCCGCGCGTGCCGGTGCTGACCACCGAGACGCTCAGGGGGTCGAGTTGCAGGCCGCGCGCCTGTTCGGTCAGGGCCTGGGACCCGAGGGTCAGTGGGCGCACGCGGCTGGCGCTCAGGCCGCCGGCCGAGAAGCTGAGTTCCAGCAGGCCCACGGCCTGGAAGGGCGGCGCTGGGGTGGGGGGCGGGGCGGAGGCGCAGCCCGGCAGGCAGATCAGGGCGGCGGCGAGTAGCAGTGACCGGTGCATGCAGCTCCTTGTGACCCAGGGCGAATGAACCCGGATCGTCAGAGAATGTGAACTTCATCAGTATAAGGTGAACAGCCTGAGCATTTCATCAGGGGCGCGGCCGGATCGAGTCCGGACTGGATGAGGTCTTGCAGGGGCCGCGACGCTGGACAGCGCCTCCCAGTCGTCGGATTCGCCGTTCAGCCGGACCAGTTTTGGGGGCAGTCGCGCGGGCTGGCTCACCTGAAGGCAGAGGTCCCCGGCGAGCCAGTCCCCTCGTCCAGCCCATAGACATTTTTTTTAGGCATGCCTAATATGAGGCATGTCCAGCCTCCCCCCGACCACCGAGAGCGCGCCGCCCCCAGCCGGCCGCAGCCTCGACGACCGCATGACCGCCCGGGCCGAGGCCGTGCTGGCCCGGCACTCGCAGAAACGTGGACTGGCCCGCATCCTGCCGTTCCTGGGGCCCGCCGTGATCGCCTCCATCGCGTACATGGACCCCGGGAACTTCGCCACGAACATCCAGGGCGGCGCGCAGTTCGGGTACGCCCTGCTGTGGGTGATCCTCGCGGCGAACCTGATGGCGATGCTGATCCAGAACCTCAGCGCGAAACTGGGGATCGCCACCGGGAAGAACCTCCCGGAGACCATCCGCGAACGCTGGCCGCGCCCGGTCGTGTGGCTGTACTGGGTGCAGGCGGAGATCGTCGCCATGGCCACCGACCTCGCGGAGTTCCTGGGCGCGGCGGTCGCCATTCAGCTGCTGACCGGCCTGCCGCTCATCTGGGGGGCGAGCATCACCGCCGCGTTGACCTTCTGGCTGCTGACCATCCAGCGCCGCGGCTTCCGCCCGCTGGAACTCGTGATCGGGGGCTTCGTGGCGATCATCGGCGTGGCGTACCTGACGCAGTTCGTGCTCGCCCGCCCCGCGCTGGCCGAGCTGGGCCGCGGGTTCATTCCCAGTTTCCAGGGCGTGGACAGCGTGTACCTCGCGGTGGGCATCATCGGGGCGACCGTCATGCCACACGTGATCTACCTGCACTCGGCGCTCACGCAGGGCCGCGTGCCCACCCGCAACGACGACGAGAAGGTGCGCCTGAGCCGCCTGAACCGCATCGACGTGATCGTGTCCATGGGCCTGGCGGGCCTGATCAACATGAGCATGCTGGCCGTCGCCGCCGCCACCTTCTACGGCAAGGGCGTCGAGAACGCCGGGGACCTGGAAACCGCCTACCGCACCCTGACGCCGCTGCTCGGTCCGGCCGCCGCGACCGCGTTCGCCATCGCGCTGCTCGCCAGCGGCCTGAGCAGCAGCGCGGTGGGCACCATGGCCGGGCAGGTCATCATGCAGGGCTTCGTGAACTTCAGCATCCCGCTGTGGCTGCGCCGCACGATCACCATGCTGCCCGCCTTCATCGTGATCATCCTGGGCCTGAATCCCACGGACGTGCTCGTGCTGTCGCAGGTGATCCTGTCCTTCGGGGTGCCGTTCGCGCTGATCCCGCTGCTGCTGTTCACCGCGCGGCGCGACGTGATGGGTGTCCTGACCAGCAGGCCGCTCGTGACCGGTCTGGGCTGGGTGTTCGCCAGCATCATCATCGGCCTGAACGTGTACCTGCTGTGGGGCGCCTTCACGGGGTAGACGCACCGACAGGAGGGCGGCCCGGATCACCTGTCCGGGCCGCCCTTCCTGACGCGCGTTCAGCGCGGGTACATGAAGTTGACGTTGCCCACGTCCGTGCCCGAGAAGCCGTTGCGCTGCCCCATGCGGTTGAGGTCCACGCTGCTGTCGAGCGGCTGGATGGCGATCTTCCCGTCGAAGAAGGCCGGGTAGTGCATGATCGAGTCGAAGTCGTACGCGCCGTACCCGGCGCTGCCGCTGCGGATCTGGTACTGGCTCTGCCAGTCGGCGGGGATGTTCGCCCAGATGATCTTCACGTACCTGTCGCGGTCGGGGCGGGTCTGCTCGTGGAACAGGCCCATGGCGTGCCCGAACTCGTGGATGATCGAGCCGGTCGTGCAGCGGTCGGCCAGGGTCAGGGTCTGACGGCCGCCCACCATGCCCAGGCTGGACGCGCAGCTCGTGCCGGTGTTGTACGTGATCTCCACGTAGTTGCTCTGCGTGGTGCGCGGCGTGACGATCACGTTCGTGGTCGAGCGGATCGTGGAGGCGGCGGCCGCCACGCGGTCACGGATCGCCTGGGGGACGTTCGCGGCGAAGGTGTACGGAATGGTGCGGCCCGTCCAGCGGTAGCGGGTGTCCACGACGTACGTGCCCTGCTCGCCGACTTTGGCGCTGCTGAGGTCCGCGAGGATGATGTCGTCCTCGAGCATCAGGTACCCGTCCTGCTTGAAGCCCATGACCTGCTGCGTCGAACCGTCGGGCAGGATCAGGGTCGCGGGGGCCTTCTCGGGGGTCGTGCGGGCGTCCGGGGTGGGAGACGAGCTACAGGCGGCGAGGACGAGGGAGACGACGAGCAGAGCAGACGCGACGCGCATGGGTGGAACCTCCGTTGTGTGGTGTGCCCCCGGAATGTAGTGAATGCCGGCCCGAAAGTAAAGCGCAGGTGCCGGCCCGCGCGGCTGTCAGGGCAGTCTGGCCCGCAGCCAGTCGAGAATCACCTGCCGGACCTCCTCGCGCGGCTCGTCGTTCAGGAGTTCGTGGTAGCCCCCCTCGACCATGTGCAGGGTCCTGTCGGTGGACGCGATCGTGTCGTGAAACCGCTGACTGCCGCGCGGGTCCGTGATCCTGTCGGCCGTGCCGTGCAGGATCAGGGTGGGCAGCGTCCAGCGGGCGTACTCGGGCCACAGGCGGCCGCTCAGGCCCAGCATGGTGGCGCCGGTCAGGGCCGGGACGTTCCCGTGGTACATGACCGGGTCGGCCTCGTACGCGGCGACCTCGTCGGGCAGGCGCGAGAGGCCGCCGGTGCCGAGGTCGCTGGTCTTCAGGCCCGGCGCAAGGCGCGCGATCACCGGCGCGAGCCGCCGGAGCCACGCCGGTTCGTTCTCCCCCACCAGCAGCGCCGGGCTGGACAGGATCACGCCGCGCAGGCCGCGCGGATCACGGGCCGCGCTGGCCGCCGTGACCAGCCCGCCCATGGAGTGCCCCAGCGCGAACACCGGCAGGTCCTGCGTCCGCAGGGCGTCGCGGGCTTTCAGGTGATCCTCCACGAGCACGTTCAGGTCCGCGACCGCCTGCCGCCCCGGGGATTTCCCGTGGCTGCGCTGATCGTAGGCGTACACGCTGATCCCGGCGTCGGCCAGCGTGGGAATCAGGCGGTGGTAGCGCTCCACGTAGCGGCCCGCGTACTCCCCGAACCCGTGCGACAGCAGCAGCGCCGCCCTCGGGCTGGCCGCCCGCCACAGGTACCCCTCGACCGGCGCGCCCGGTATCGTCCACGCTTCGTTGTGCATGGACCGAGTCTAACGGGGGTGATGGTCGATGGTCGATGGTCGATGGTCGATGGTCGATGGTCGATGGTCGATGGTCGATGGTCAACATCGTGTGCGCGATCCGAGCGGCCACGTCAAGCCTCAGCCACTACCCACCCCCACTCCCTCCTCCCCCAGGAAGGCGTCCACCAGCGCGCGGTACCGCCCCGCCTCCTCCAGCGCGGGGAAGTGCCCGCTGTGGGCGAGGACCTCCTGACGGGCGTGGGGCAGCAGGGCGGCGATCTCCGCTCCGGCGGGGGGAGGGTTGAGGGGGTCGTGCGCGCCGCTGAGGATCAGGGTGGGGGCGGTGACGCGGGGCAGGCCGGGCCGGAAATCGAAGCGTTCCAGGGCGCGGCGGGCAGCCTCGGCCTGTTCCGGCGTCTGGGCCAGTCCGCTCGCGTGGTCGTCGGCGGTGCGGCGGGCGACCTCGGCCCGGATGGCCTGCGGGGTGCCGGGGGCGAACATGCGCTCCAGCAGGAAGGCCTGCACCTCCTGCGGGGTCAGGTCCCGCAGTTCATCCTCGTGCCGGGCCATCAGGGCGGCGGTGCCGCTGGTCTGCCCGCTGGCCTTCGGGACGACCAGGACCAGCCGCGAGACGCGCTCCGGGTGAGTGGTGGCGAGGGCCTGCGCCACGTAGCTGCCCATGCTGGTGCCCATCACGTCCGCCTGCGGGATGCCCAGGGCGTCCATGACGGCCAGCACGTCACTGACGTGATCGGCCAGCGTGAAGTTCGCGGGGCGGCCCGAGCGGCCGTGCCCGCGACTGTCGGGGGCGATCACGCGCCGCGTCCCGGCGAGGTGGTGCAGGTCGGCGTCCAGCCAGCCGCTGTGGCTGCCCAGGCCGTGCAGGAGGATCAGGGGGTGCCCCTCGCCCCGCTGCTGCACGAACAGCGGGGTGCCGTCGGCGGCGGGGATGATCATGGGGCGTCCGGGGTGGGCAGGGTGCCGTCCACCGCGGCCAGCGCGAAGGCGTACTCCTCGGCGATCTCGTTGAGGTACTCGTAGCGGCTGCTGGACCCGCCGTGCCCGGCGCCCATGATGGTCTTCAGGACGGTCACGCCGCTGCCGGGCTGCGCGAGGTCGCGCACGCGGGCGGCGAACTTGGCGGGTTCCCAGTACGCCACGCGCGGGTCGTTCAGGCCGGTGCTGATGAACAGGTGCGGGTACCGCGCGGCCTTGAGGTTGTCGTAGGGGCTGTACGCGGCCATCACGGCGTACTGATCGGCGTGGTTGGGGTTGCCCCACTCGTCGTACTCGTTGGTGGTCAGCGGGATGCTGTCGTCGAGCATGGTGCTCAGCACGTCCACGAAGGGCACGCCGGGGAACACGGCGGTCCACAGGTCGGGGCGCAGGTTCAGGGCGGCGCCCATGAGCAGGCCGCCCGCGCTGCGGCCCATGGCGACCAGCTCGCGCGCGGTGCCGTCCACCTTGAGGGCCTCCCCGGCGGCGACGAAGTCGGTGAAGGTGTTCATCTTGTGCGCCAGTCGTCCGGCGTCGTACCAGCGGCGGCCCAGTTCGGACCCGCCCCGGACGTGCGCGGTGGCGTACACCCAGCCGCGGTCCACCAGCGGCAGGCGCGCGATGGAGAACGCGGGATCCATGCTGAAGCCGTAACTGCCGTAGCCGTACAGCAGCGTCGGCGCGGGCAGGTGGGTGTCCCGGCGCCGCAGCAGGCTCACGGGGACGCGCTCGCCGTCGGGCGCGGTGATCCAGGTCTGCTCGCTGACGTACAGATCGGCGTCGTAGCCGGGGACCGGCGTGGCCTTCACCAGCGTCCGGTCCAGGGTATTCAGGTCAAGGTCGAGGTGCTCGGTGGGCCGGGTGAGGCTGGTGAACACGATCCGCGCGCTGCCCGCGTCGAACACGTGGTTCGCGCCGATGCGGACGGTGACGCTGTCCTCGGGAAACTCGACGCGGCGGGCCGGGCCGTATCCGCCGGGCGTGCGGGCCAGCACCCACAGGCGCGTGAAGCCCCCCTCGCGCCCAGCGAGCAGCAGGTGGTGGCGGAAGAGGTGCAGGCCGGTCAGGTGCCGCGCCGGGTCGTACGGGAGGACGTCCTGCGCGTCGGCCCAGTTCAGCGCGCCCTCCCCTTTCGGGAAGCGCACGAGTTTGAATTCCTCGGCCCCCCCGTGGTTCGTCAGGGCCAGCCAGTGGTCCCCGGCGCCCGTCAGGACAGGGACCTCAGTGCCGCGTTCACGCGGGAGGAGCAGCGTGGGTTGCGCGCCGTCCTGCGCGGTGTCCAGCGCCCACCACTCCTGCGCCATGTTGCTCTGGCTGATCAGCCGCAGCGTGCCGCCGTCCTCGGTCGTCAGGGCGGCCACGCGGAAGGTGGGGTCCGGTTCGTGCAGCAGCCGCTCGTCCTGCGCCTGCGGCTGCCCCAGCGTGTGCCGCCAGATCGAGTCCGGGCGCTGCGTGGCGTCGTCGGTGGCGTAGTACAGCCCCGTGCCCGCCGCGTTCCAGTCGAGCACCCAGCCACTCAGGCCGGTCAGGGGCGCCCCGGCCAGTTCACCCGTCGCGGTGTCGAGCACGCGCAGCTCGAAGACCTCCTGCCCGGTCGTGTCGAGCAGGTACGCCCACAGCCGCCCGTCCGGGCTGGGCACCGCGCGGTACACCCACACGTTCTCCAGACCCTCGCGGACCTTCAGGGCGTTCAGGTCCAGCAGGGTCTCCTCGGGCCCGCCCGCCAGGGGGCGGCGCATGAAGATCGCGTGCGCCTGCCCCTCCAGGGTGCGCTGGAAGTACGCGTACGCGCCGCGCACGACCTCCGGCTGGTCGTCCTGCTCCTGCACGTGCGACAGCAGTTCCCGGTAGATCGCCGCCTGCGTATCCCGCAGCGGGGCCATCACGGCGTCCAGGTGGGCGTTCTCGGCGCTCAGGTACGCCAGCACCTCGGGGTCGGCCTTGCCCTGCGTTTTCAGCCAGTGGTAGTCGTCAGCGCGCTGGACGCCGTGAATATCGTGCAGGACGCCCTTGCGGGCAGCGCGGGGTGCGGAGGTCATACCCCGGAGCATACCGGCACGCCCCGGGGGCGGGTGCTGGACCTGACCGGCCGCCCCTGCCGGGGTGGGTCGGTCAGGCCACCCGGCTCAGTCCAGCATGCGGCTCAGCGCGGCATGCAGATCAGCGCAGCGCCCGGAGCAGTTCCCGCTCGACGAGTTGCGCGGCGATGGGGCCGCGGATGCGGCGGAACAGGTGGTAGTCGAAGAAGTACACCTGCCCGGCCTGACTGGCGCGCAGGCGGCTGGTGATCGCCCCGGCGGTCCACTCGGCGCGGGCGCGGGTGGGCGTGCTGGTGCCCGCCGCGAGGACGATCACGGCGTCCGGGTCCAGGGCCGCGAGCCCCTCCACGCTGACCACGGCGTCCTTCTTCTGGCCGTCGATGACGTTCAGGCCCACGTCGCGCAGCAGGCCGCCGGTCCAGTCGTCGCTGCCGCTGATCGTGAAGGTGTTGCGGGCGTCCCCTCCGGCCGTCCACACGACCAGCACGCGCTTCTTGCCGAACGCGGTCAGCTGCGCGCGGGTGGCCTGCACGCCCTTGTTGTAGGTGGTCAGCGCGGCGCGGTAGGCGGCCTCGCGGTTCAGGACGCGGGCCAGGGTGGGCAGCGTCTTCTGCCAGGCGCCACGGTCGATGCCGTCGAGCAGCAGCGTGGGCGCGATGCGGCTGAGCTGCGGGTACACGTTCGCGGCGTACGTCTCGCCGACGATCAGGTCCGGGCGCAGGGAGGTCAGGATCTCGAGGTTCGGGTTGAAGCGGTCGCCGACGTTCACGGGCGCGCTGGTCACGCGGCTGCCCAGGTACTTGATGTCGCGGATGGGCGAACCGAACGCTGGGGTTTTCAGGAACGTGGAGGCCTCGCCGTAGCCGACGGGCTGCACGCCGATGGACAGCAGCAGGTCCAGCGCGTGCGGGCCGAGCGCCACGACCCGCAGCGGCTGTCTGGGGATGGTGGTCGTACCGGCAGCGTGCGTGACGGTCTGGGGGTACGTGGCGGCGCTGGCAGTCAGGGCGGCGCTGCCCAGGACGGCGGTGAGGGTCAGGAGGGTGGTTCGTGTGGGCATGGGTGTCCTTGTGCGCCGGGGTCCGTGTGGGATGGCCGCGCTGGTGTGGGGGATTGTGCCAGACTTAATCCCGAGTTGCAAGGTCAGGATTTCCCGGCGGCCCGACCTTCGGCACCCTGAACCGTGAAGTTCCGCTCAAGTCACCCCGCAAACGCCACCGCACCCCCACCCGGCACACTGGAGCGCATGGCAGATATCGCACGCAAGGCAATGGCCCACTGGGAAGGCGACCTCAAGCACGGCAAGGGCACCGTGAGCACCGAGAGCGGCGTGCTGGACGGCGCGCAGTACTCGTTCGGCACCCGCTTCGAGAACGGCAAGGGCACCAACCCCGAAGAACTCCTGGCCAGCGCGCACGCCGGGTGCTTCACCATGCAGCTCTCGGCGCTGCTCGCCAATCACGGCCACACGGTCGAGTCCCTGGACACCCAGGCCACCTGCGAGATGGTCAAGGACGGCGCGGGCTTCAAGGTCAGCGCCATGAAACTCGTGGTGCGCGGCAAGGTCACGGGCAGCGACCAGGCCGACTTCGAGGCGCACGTCAAGCAGGCCGCCGACATGTGCCCCATGAGTCAGGTCATGAAGGGCAACGTCGAGATCACCCACGAAGCCATCCTGGAATAAGGTTCCCGTTCCTGCGGCGCCCCGGCCATCGTGGCCAGGGGCGCCGTCTTCCGTTGCGGCAGGCCACTGGGTGCAGGTGCTCAGGCGCGGCGTGTGGCAGGCTGGCGCGCATGAGTTCCCTGTTCTATCTGGTCGGCGCGCCCGGCAGCGGCAAACGCACGGTCGGCAAGGCGCTGTCGGCCCTGACGGGCGCGGCGCTGCTGGACAATCACCTGTTCAACGATCCGGTGTTCACGGCGTTCGGCGTGGACGGCGTGAGTCCGGTGCCGCCGGACCTGTTCGAGCTGGCCGAGGAGGTGCGGCAGGTGGGCCTGCGGGCGCTGCGGCTGGCGCCGCCTGCGCGGTCGCACATCCTGACGAATTACCTGAGTCGCGTGGAGGACGGCGAGGCGGTCGTGGCCGAGTTGCGTGCCCTGGCGCGGGGGCGGGGCGCGGCGTTCGTGCCGGTGTGGCTGGCGTGTCCACTGCCGGAACTGGAGGCGCGGATGGCGCATCCGGAGCGCCGGGAGCGCCTGAAGTTGCGTGATCCGCTGATCCTACGCGGCCTGCTGGAGCGCGGCGGGGTGATGGACGCCCCGGCGGACGCGCTGGTGCTGGATACCTCGTGCCTGGACCCGCACGAGGCGGCGCGGCGGATCGTGGCGTTCGCCGGGGCGGTCAGTGGGTCTACCCGGCCCGGTGCAGAACGGGCAGGTGCAGGGTGACGCGCGTCAGGCGCCACCGGAACTGCCAGCGGACCGGTCGGGCGGCTCTCAGGGTACGGGCCAGTCCGTCGGCCTGCGCCTCGCGGAGCAGCTGGGCGTGATGGTCGAGGGCGTGCTGGTGGCGTTCGTGAAACATGGTGGGCCTCCTGTCAGGGCGTGAGTGGGGTGTCCCGCCGGCCGCCGGGGCGGTCGGGGGTGACGCGTGGGCCGAGAGCGGTCAGTTCAGGTGCAGCTGACCTCTGAAGGTCATGAGGACGAAGGTGCTCGTCCGCGTGTCTTCGGTCTCTCCCGGTTCGTCGGTGTTCAGGCGGTCGAGGATGTCGTTGATGGCGTCCTGTGCGGCGCGGTACTGCTGCGGGCTGAGCTGCACGGTGCGCAGGCGCATGGCGGGCGCGAAGGCACCGGTGTCGGTGCGGGTGTCGGGCGCGCCGCGGCCCAGGTGGATGGTGAGGTCGTCCCCGGTGGCGGGGTAGCCCTGACGGGCCTGCCAGTCGAGGATGGCGTGGGCGTAGGCAGCGGTGATCTCTCGCATGGCGGGGCCGATGACAGTCAGCGGTTCGTCAAGCTGGACCAGGGTGCGCGGGACGTGGAAGGTGCGGGCAGCCGCGACGTACTGCACGCGTTTGCCGCGCTGCCCGGCGACGCGCAGCAGGCCGCAATCACGCAGCTTGCGGACGTGGTAGGTGACGCGGTTGGCGGGCTCGTTCAGGGCGTGGGCGGCGCTGCTGGCGGTGGCGGGCGTCAGGAACTGTTCGAGGAGGCGCGCGCCGTACGTGAAGTCCATCAGGGCGTCGGCCTGGGCGGGGGTCGTGACGTGCAGGGCCTCGGGTGGGTGTCGGGTGTCGGGTGTGGCGGGCATGGCCTCATTCTGCGAACTTCAATTTTCAGTTGAAAGCCGGGATTCTGAAAATAGCCCAGGGTCGCGTCAGGCTCCCCTGTTCAGCCGTGGACGTGCGCCTCATACGGATTGCGTTTGTTTCGCCAACAATCCGGAACTTCACCGGATCGCCGGCTCCACGTCCGGAACCCGTTTCTCTCCTACTCGCATCCGCTCCGATTGAATGGGCTGTAAAGCCCGTTCAATCGGAGTCCGTATCAGTCGGGGCTCAGCTCGGATTCGCTTGCCAGCTTATCGAGAGGTCAGTTACAATAGAATTATGTCTGTAACATATCTGGAGTATTCAGATCCGAACGGAGCTGAGCACAAGTTCTACGAGGTGACGGTGGACGGCGCCGACCTGACCGTCCGCTACGGCCGCATCGGCACCGACGGACAGACCCAGCGCAAGACCTTCCCCAGCCCCGAGAAGGCCCAGGCGGAAGCCGACAAGAAACTCCGGGAAAAACGCCGCAAGGGCTACGAGGACGCCGTGCAGGGCGTGCGCCAGAAACGCGAGGTGGTGCGGCGCACCTTCACCGAGACCCGCTCCACCACCCGCCAGGGCGCGCCGCTGCTGTGGAAGTTCGACACGAAAGCCACCGCGTTCGGCATCTTCGCGGGCGACGATCAGGTCTGGGTGGGCAACGAGGCCGGGCAGGTGCACGCCCTGAGCCCCGACGGCGAGGTGCAGCGCTCCTTCACCCTGCCCGACGGCGTGAAGTGCCTCGTGCGCGACGACCGCTGGACCTTCGCGGGCTGCGACGACGGGAACGTGTACGACCTGAGCGGCAAACTCCCATTCGTGGCGTACGAGGTCGAGGGCAGCGCCGCGCTCCTGTGGCTGGACATCCACGCGGGCACCCTGGCCGCCAGCGACTGGGACGGCAACGTGTTCGCCTTCGACGCCGAGAGCGACCAGCAGTGGGCGAACGTCGCCACCGGCGGCAAGATGGGCTGGATGGTCCGCGTGGACGACCGGGGCGTGTACTACGGGCACTCGGCGGGCGTAGGCATGTACGACCGCACCAGCGGCCTCCCGCTGTGGCAGGCAAAGACGCGCGGCGGCGTGCTGTTCGGCTGGCAGGACGGCCAGGATCTGTACGCGGGCACCACCCAGAACCTCATCCAGCGCTTCACGAAGGCGGGCGAGCACGTGCAGGACTACGCCTGCGACGCCGCCGTGCTGTCCTGCGCCACCAGCCCCGGCGGGGAGTACGTGTTCGCCGGGGACAGCGGCAGCGCCGTGTACTGCTTCACCCGCACCGGCGAGCGCCTGTGGAAGCTGGGCAGCGGGGTGGGCGGGGCCCTGAGCATGCAGTACTCGGGCGGGCGGCTGTACCTCGTGACCTCGCGCGGCACCCTGGCCGCCCTGGACGCCAGCCCCGAGGCGATCCAGGCCGCGCAGCGCGGCGAGGCCCCCGCCCCCCGCGACGTGAAACTCGCCGCGGCCGCGCAGGTCAGCGCGCCCCTGACGCAGCTGGCCGTCACCGCCGACAGCGGCCAGGGCGTGCGGCTGGTCTGCGAGCGTGACGGCACCCGCCTGCGCGTGCGCCCCACCACCCCCGGGTATCACGCGTGGAACGTGCAGTTCCCCCGCAACCTCCGCGAGGCGGGCGCGACGTACCTCGTGGACGACCTCGTGGACGCCGGGGGCTTCTACCGCGTGGTGGGCGACATCCGCCGCGTCGGGTAAGGACCCGCACCGGCAGCCTGTTGCCGCTTCAGTACAGGTGGAAGTCCTTCAGGCCGGTGGCCTCGCTCTGCTGGGTCTGGACGTCTTGCACGCGGGCGTGCGGTGGGCCGCGCCGCAGCCAGTGCAGCAGCCGCGCGAGGTCGTCCTTGTGGCCCTCGGCGACGACCTCGACGCGGCCGTCGCTGAGGTTCTCGGCGTACCCGGCGAGGTTCAGGTCGCGGGCGTAGCGTTGCACGTAGCGTCGGTAGCCGACGCCCTGCACGGTACCGGTGATGAGGGCGGTCAGGCGCATGGGGGGCATGCTAGCGGCTTTCGCCCGCCCGAACGGTGGGTTTCTGACGGTTGCATGAGGATGCCGTGGGTGCGGCATTCACGCGGCGCTGCGTAGAATGCGGGGAATGCGGCCAGGAGCGTGTGGACAGTGGAAGGACCGGGCAACGCCGGGCCGGGTGGAGGCGTGACGGGACCGGGTCCCGAGGACCGTGACGGGGCGCCGGACCAGCCCGCGCCCGAGCCGATGAGCCCGGAGGGCACCCCCACCCCGGACACCCCGCGCCGCCGGGGCCGGGCGTGGTGGTGGGTCCTGGGGGTGCTGGGCGCGCTGCTGCTGGTGCTGGCGTTCCTGCCCGCGCTGCTGGGCGGGGCGCTGCTCTCAAGGTTCGGTGCCCCGGCGGGCGTGAGTGCCGACCGCGTGACCGGGCCGCTGTGGGCGCCCAGCCTGTCGGGCGTGCGGGTGAACATCCCGGGCCTGACGGGCGAGGCGGGCCGCGTGGGCGTGACGGTCGCGGGCGTGAATCCCCTGACGCGGGTGGTGCGGCTGAACGTGCAGGCGTCCGACGCGGCGCTGAACCTGAAGTTGCAGGACCTGTTCGGCGGGGGCGGCGGCGCGGCGGGTGGCGGGGGCGGCTGGAAGGTCGTGCTGGGCGGGCTGGACGTGCAGCGCACCCGATTGAACGTGGACGGGACGGGCTTCAACGTGCCGGACGGGCGCTTCACGGTCACGCCGGGGCAGGGTGGGGCGCTGGCGGTGCGCGGCGCGACCCGCGACGGTGACCTGAATGCGGACGTGCTGGTGGCCGAGAAGGCGGGCGCGAACGTGTTCACGGTGAATCTGGACGCGGACGCGCGGGTACTGAACCACTACTGGCCGGGCGTGACCGCCGGGCGCATCACCGGGCGCTACGTGCTTGGCGACGGCCCGATCAGGGGCGACCTGCGGGTGACGGACGCCGCGCTGCGCGTGCCGGAGGCGAAATTCGTGACGGTCACGGGCGTCAGCGGCGCGGCCACGCACCGGGGCGACGACATCCGCCTGAACCTCGCCGGGCAGGGCTGGAACGGCCCGGTCACCGCGACGGGCGGTGTGGACCTGAAGGCGCAGAACTGGTCGGTGACGGCCGACGCCGCGCCGACCGTGTCGGGACTGGCGCGCGCGCTGGGCACGACCGGGGACGGCACGCTGAAGCTGCGGGTCACGGCGGGCGGCTGGAGCACCGTGCGCGTGAAGGCGTACGCGCAGGGGGCGGGCACGCTGGCCGGCGTGGGATTCAGCGACGCGACCGCCGAATACACCTTCCTGAACGAGAACGGGAACACGGCGGGGCAGACGAACGATCTGGCGTTCAGCGCGGACACGGCGCTGGGCGGGTCGGCGCAGAAACTCGCGGGCCGCTGGGCCTTCGGGCGCGAGGGCCGCGTGAGCCTGAACGGCACCTTCGCGCAGAAGGCGCTGGACGTCGAGGGCCGCATCGACGCGAAAAACCTACTGAGCTTCGGCGGGCAGGGCCTGGGCGGCCCGCTGCGCGGCACCTTCGCGCTGGAGGGCAGCCGCCTGAACGCCGTGCTGAATCCCACGTTCGGCGCGGCGGGCGCTCGCGTGGCCCTGAGCGGCACGCCGGAGGATCTGCGGGCGCGCGTCACGGACGGGCAGGCGGGGCCCTTCACGGGCCTGTCGGGCACGGCGGCCTTCGACCGCCGGGGCCTGCGCGTGGACCTGGGCGCAGCGAGCCTGAACCTGGATAAGAACTTCAGCGGCACCTGGGCCGCCCGGAACCTCTCCGGGGGCGGCGTGACCCTGACCGGCGGGGGCCGCATCGACCTGACGGGCGGGGACGTGACGGGCACACTGAACGCGACCGTGCCGGGCGTGCCGCAGCCGCTGCAGGGGCCGCTGGACCTGAACTACGTGCAGCAGCGCGGGACGTTCACCGCAGGGGCTCAGCAGCTGAGCTGGAACGGGGACGCCTTCGGGCTGCGCGCCCGGAATCTCGCCGTGGCGGGCGGCCTGCGGGTCACGGGGGACGTGACGGTCACGAACACCCTGAAGGCCTTCGGGTCGCTGAGGGCCGTGGGGGCGGGCGTGACGCTGAGCGCCGAGGGCAACGGCACGACCGCGCAGCTGCGCGGCACGTCGAACGGCGTGACCGTCCTGGCCGACGCGGACCTGCGCGCCCCGTACCGCGTGCAGGCGCGCGTGGCGGGTGCGGACATCCGGGGGACCGTGACGCTGGCGGACGGCGTGCGCTTCACGCTGACCACGCGGGGCGATACGGCCAGCGGCACCGTGGACGGCGAGACCATCACCGCGAATGGGCGCGTGAACCTGGGCGCGCTGCGGCCCCTGCTGCCGGGCCTGAACCTGGGCGGCACGCTGGACCTGAACCTCGCGGGGCGGGGCGGTTCGGCGCGCGTGAACGCGCAGGCAGCGGGCGCAGCGGTCCGGGGCACCCTGACCCGGCAGCCGGGAGCGGGCACGCCGGTCACGGCGGACCTGACCGTGACGTCGGGCAGTGGGGCGGGGCGCGTGGCGGCGCAGGTCGCGGGGCGGGTCTTCCCCGACGTTCAGGTGGGCGGCACCGTGCAGGCGCAGGGGCAGACCCTGAACGCCCGCGTGACCGGCCCGTACGGCGCGCTGAGGGCCGCCGTGACCGGCCGCACGGGCGTGCTGTCCTTCGGCGGCGTGACGCTGCCCGCGCAGGCGGTGAACCTGCGGGGCACCCTGACGCCCGCCGTGCGCGTCAGCGGCACCTGGGGTGACCTGACGGCCGCGTACGACGGCCGCAGCGGTCTGGTGCAGGTCAGCGGCGCGCAGGCCCTGACGGCTTTCGGACAGGACGGCCGCGTGCAGGGCCGCGCGTCCTGGGCGCCCGGCCCTGGCGGCTCGTTCCGGGGCGCGGTGAACGCGCGGGGCGTGCTCGATCAGTACACCCTGGCGGTCAGCGGACCGTGGAATGGCCTGAATCTCCTCGTCACGGACGGCGAGGGCCTGCGCGCCGAGGGCACCGCCTCGCTGCCCAGCGGGCGCTACGACGTGGATGTCAGCGGGCCGCTCGGGAACGGGCTGTTTGTGGACGGGAACGTGCAGGGCGCCGGGACCGAGCCGCGCGGGCAGATCGCGGTGCGGGACGCGCAGGGTGGCCGCGCGACCGTGACCCTGGCGGGCTTCGACAACCTGAACCTGACCGCGCAGGGCCTGACGCTGGCCGGGCAGCGGCTGGAGGGGACGCTGACCGCGCGCGGCGGCGTCCTGAACGGCCGCCTGAACGCCGGGCCGTTCCTGGTGCGCGCGGACCGGGGGGCGCTGCGCGTGACCGGCTCGGTCGCGGGGCAGGCCGTCACCGCGACCGGGCGGGTGCGGCTGCCCGCCACGCTGGAGGGCCTGAACCTGCGCGTGACCGGGCCGTACTTCACGGCGACGGCGGGCGGCAGCGTGGCGGACCTGCGCGGCACCCTGACCCTGAAGCTGCAGCGGTTCGCGGCGGGCCCGACCGCGCTGATCGTGCCGGGGCAGTCGTTCCCCGTGCGCGGCTCGCTGACCGGCGCGCGCGCGACCGTGGGCGGCCTGACGTACGCGGGTGGGAACTGGACCGGGACGCTGGGCCTGCGCTACGCGCTGGGAAGCACCCCTGCGACAGAACAGGCAGGCACCGTGCGGCTGGCGGGGCAGGGCACGACCACCCTGCTGGCGCTGCCTTCGGGGCCGCTGAACGGGCGGGTGTCGGTCCTCCCGGCGCTGGGGGGCACGCTGAGCACCAGCCTCATACCGTTCGCGGCGGGTCTCCCGGCGGACGTGCGCGCGGCGCTCGTGCCGGGGCGGCTGGAGGTGGCCCTGGGCAGCAGCAGCGCCACGCTGTTCACGAGCGGCACCCGGTACCTAGGCGACCCGCTGCGGCTGGACGCCCGCGCGGACTGGAAGAATGGACTGACCGTGAGGGGCACCCTCACCCACCCGGGCTCGCGGATTCCGGTGGCGTACAGCGGCGCGGGGCTGACGGTCCGCAGCGCCGTGCTGGACGCCCGGGTGCTGGGCCCGGTGCTGGACGGCGTGCGGGGCCGCGTCGCCCTGAACCTGAGCGTGCCGGATCTGGACTTCGCGCGGGCGACCGGGCGCGCGGACGTGAACGTGCAGGCCGCCGGACAGGCGGCGCGCGGGAGCGTCAGCCTGCTGCGCGGGCAGGTCAGCGCGAACCTGAGCAGCACCCTGGGCGGGCAGGCGCTGAGCGTGCGCGGCCCGCTGTACCCGCAGGCGAACGCCACCGTGACCTTCGAGGACCTGCGCGCCGCCCTGACCGGCCGCGCGGGGCCTGGGGCGGGGGACGCGCTGACCCTGCGCGTGAACGGCTCGTATGCCGGGAAGGCCGTGAACGTCACCGCGACCGGCGTGGCCCTGACGGGCGGCGCGGCCCGCGTGACCCTGGGCGGCAGCGTGGCGGGCGCGGCGCTGGACCTGACCGCCACGCAGCGCGCCGGGGCGGGCCTGGGCGCCTGGACCCTGGGCGGCTCGGCGAACGCGGGCGACCTGCGGCCCCTGCTGGGGCAGGGGGGCCGGGCGTCCGTCACAGTGGGCGGCACCCTGGCCGACGTGCGCGCCACCGCGCAGGGGGAGGTCTCGGGCGTGGCCTTCCGCGCCCCGCTGCGCTACGCGGGCGGCGCACTGCGCGTGGACGGCGCGCAGGCCGAACTCGCGCAGGGTACCGTGCGGGCCAGTGGGCCGGTGTTCCCGGCGCTGAAACTGGACGCGAAGGCGACCCTGACGGACCTGCTGCCCGGCACGTACACGGCGCAGGTGCGTGGCAGCTTCTCCCGGCCGGACGTGACCGCGCAGGGCGTCCTGGCGGACGGGCCGTCGGGCCTGCGCGCGGCGGGCACGCGGGTCTCGGCGCATCTGCTGGGCGGCGCGTACCGCGCGGTGTTCACGGGGGCACCCCTGGCGGGCGAGCTGCGCGGCGAGCTGGGCACCGGCGCGCTGGGCGGCCTGCAACGGGTCGCGCTGACCCTGAACGCGGCCCTAGTGAACGCGGACACGGACGTGCGGCTGCGCGGCCCGATCGGCTGGAACGCCCGCACGGGCTTCAGCGGGGCGCTGCGCGCGGTGGGTGACGTGCCCGGCGGGCCGCTGGACGCCCTGCTGGACGGGACCCCCACGGGGGACCTGACCGTGGCGGCCACGCTGGGTACCGGCGTGCGTGAGGCCCGCGTGACCGGGCGACTGCCCGCCAGCCTCCCGCTGCGGCCGGGCGGCACGCTGACCCTGGCGAGCTTCGACGCGGGCGCCCTGTGGGGCCGCGCGGAGCAGCTGCGCCTGAGCGGCGCCGCCACGCTGGGCGGCGCGTCGTGGAGCGCGCTGAACGCCTCGTTCAGCGGCGCCGTGCAGGACACGCAGGGGGACCTGAGCGGTGACCTGAGCGCCCGCTACGCCGCCGGGAACGCCCGCGTGCAGCTGACCGGCGCGCGCACGAGCGGACTGGCGACCCTGGACAGCGGGCGCTACGCCGCCTCGCTGCGCCTGGACGGCCTGCGCGCGGCGCGGCTGCTGCCCGCCGGGCTGGACGTGGACGCCCTGACCGTGGCAGGCACCCTGAGTGCCAGCGGCACCCTGTCCGGTGGACTGGAGGCACTGAACGCGCAGAACCTCGCGGTGAAGGGCGAGCAGGCGCAGGCCGGGCCGTTCAGCCTGTACGGCCGCGCCGCCTTCGATCCGCGCGCGGACGTGCTGAGCGCCGACCTGAGCGGCAGCCTGCGCGACGGCGTGCTGCGCGCCCAGGGGTCCCTGCCGGGCGGGCTGCGCGTGACCGCGCGCGACCTGAGCACCGCGTACCTGAACGCGGCGTCGCTGGGGGCCGGCACGCTGGGCGCGGACCTGACCTTCTCGGGCCGCGCCGCCGACCCGGCCGTGGCGGGCCGCGTGACCCTGGACACCGACCAGTTCGAGGCGCTGGTCACCGCGTCGGGCCGCGTCCTCGACCCGCGCCTGAACGCCCGCGCGGCCCTGAAGGGCAGCCTGGGCGGCGCGGTGTACGCCGAGGCGAGCGACCTCGACCTCGCGGCGGGCACCCTGCGCGCCCGCCTGTACGGCACGGTCAGCAGCGGTGAGACCCGCGCGACCCTCGACCTGAATGGTGTGTGGCCACGCCTGTCCGGCTCGGTGCGGGCCAGCGTGGCGGGCCTCCCCGACCCCGTGACCCTGACCGGCGACGGGCGCGGCACGTACGCGCTGGCCGCCGGGCGGCTGGGTGCGGGCTCGCTGAGTCTCACGCCGGGCGCGAACCTCGTCCCGGCGCTGGCGGGCCGCCTGAACGTCACGCCGCTGCCGCTGGTGGGCGGCGCGGGCGAGGCGACCCTGAGCGCCAGCCTGGGCGGCACGCTGGTCTCCCCCACCCTGGCGGGCACGCTGAGCACGCGCGGCGCGGCGCTGGCCGGGGTCACGCTGGGCGACCTGAGCGGCACCCTCGCGGGCACGCTGAGCGGGTTGAAGGGCACGCTGACGCAGGCGGGCCGGACGGTCGCGACGCTGGACGGCACCCGCCTGACCCTGAGTGGCCTGAGCGCGGCGGCCTTCGGCAGTGAGCTGGAGGCCACGGGCAGTGCGGCCCTGGACGGCACCGCCGACCTGACCCTGGACGCCTCGGGCACCCTGGCGGGCCGCGTGCAGGTCACCAACCGCGCGCAGACGATCACGGCGCGCGGGAACCTCAGCGGGCCGCAGGGCCTGCGCGCCGCGCTGGACGTCACCGCCGACCGCCTGGGCGGCTGGCGCGGCAGCGCGCGCGTCACGGGCGGCCCCGCCGGGGTGCTGACGCAGCCGCTGACGCTGCGCCTGAGTGGCCCGCTGGGCACGCCGCTCGCGCAGGGCGAGGCGGGCCTGCTCGGCGCGGGCGCCCGCGTGGTCGCCAGTGCACGCGGCGTGCAGCTGCGCCTCGTGGACGGCCCGCAGGCGCAGGGCAGCGGCGTGCTGGAAACCCGCCCCGGCGCGCGCGGCGAGTGGGCGCTGCTGGGCACCGCCAGCCTGACCCGGCCCGAGGGGGCCGTGACCTTCACGGCGGACGGCACCCTGGCGGACCCGCAGGCCCAGCTGTCCGTGCGGCGCGGCGAGTGGCGCGCCAGTGGCAGCGCCAGCCTGCGGGCCGCCGACCTGAACGTCTCGGACGGGCTGGTGGACGGCTCGCTGCGCTGGCAGACGGGGCAGCTCGCGGCGAACCTGCCGGGCCTGAACCTGGGCCGGCTGGGCATCACGGGCCTGTCGGGCCTGCTGACCGCCACGGGCAGCGTGAACACCGACACGACCTCGGGCCACGTGGCCCTGACGGTGCGGGAACTGGACACCCCCTACGAGGTGCCGTACCTGGGTGTGGCGCTGCGCGGCAACCTGGACGGCGAGGTGACGCTGGCCGGGGGCCGCCCCGACGTGAACCTGACGGCCGCTCTGAGCGCGGGCACGCTGACGCTGCGGGCCGCGCAGGGCCCGGCCTTCTGGACCGGCACACTGACCGGCCGCCTGACCCGCGAGTCGGGCGCCCTGGACGTGAACGTGCGCGCGGCGGGCGACGGGCTGCGCGGCACGCTGGGCGTGAGGGCCTACCCGCTGGAGGTCGCCGGGCAGAGCCTGACCCTCAACGGCGCGGTGACCCTGAACGGCCAGACGTTCGCCGCCGATCTGCGCGGCGGGAACGACATGGGCAGCGCCGACCTGAGCGCCTCGGGCGGCGTGGCGGACCTGATTCCCGCCCTGGACGGCGTGCTCGCCGTGCAACCCACCGGCGAGGGGTACACGCTGCGCGCCACGCTGGACGAACTGGAGGTGCGCGACCTGAAGATCGCCCCGGCGCTGTCCGGCCGCGTGAGCGGCGAGGCGAACCTGCGCGACGGGGGCGGCACGTTCGTGCTGCGCGCCGACGCGCTGACCGTCGGCACGAAGGTCCTGCCCGCCCGGCTGGAGGGCACGCAGGTCGGCAGCGACTGGCGCATCCGGGGCTTCCTGGGCCAGTCGGACTTCACGGCAGGCCTGGGGAGCGGCGAGGTCTTCGGACAGGGCAGCCTGCGCGCCCTGCCGGTGGGCGCGCTGGTGGGGGCCTTTACTGGGGAAACGCCCGGCGAGGGCGTCGTGACCGGCGTGGCCCGCTTCCGGTTCCCGCTGGCCGACCCGACCGCCGGGACGCTGAACGTGGTGGCCGAGCGCATCCGCGTGAGTGCCACGAGCGGCACCGGCGAAGGCGCCGTGACCGAGACCCTGACCGGGAGCGGCACGCTGGACTTCGCCACCCGGGAGCTGCGCGGCGTGAACATCCAGCTGGGCGGCGCCGGCACCTGGGACGTGCGCGGCCAGTACACCCGCGAGAACGTGAACCTCAGCGCGCAGTTCACGGACACCACCTTCACGCCGGTGCTGCGGCTGGTGCCGGGCCTGGTGGACCTGACCCCCAGCCTGAAGGGCACCCTGACCCTCTCGGCGGCCGGGACGTACGACCGCCCGCGCGGGCTGCTGCGCGCGCAGAACCTCCAGGGCAGCGTGGCGGGCCTGAGCCTGAGCGTGCCGCAGTTCGCCGGGGACCTGCCCGACAGCGGCGCGTTCACGGCGGGCGGGCGCGTCCTGACCGGCGGCACCGTCGGGTCGGACGGCACGCTGAACGTGGCCGGTCAGCTTACGCTGGGCCGCCTGAGCGGCACCCGCGTGACCTTCACGGGCCTGCTGGCGCCGCAGCCGCTGGGCGCCCTGCCGAACAGCACGGTGACCCTCGCGCAGCAGACCGACGGCCGCTGGACGCTGGACGCGCAGAGCCGCAGCACCACCACGGCCAGCGGGGCAGGCACCCTGAGCCTCACCGGGACGCTCTCGCCCAGGTGGGATCTGAGCCTCGCCGCGCGGAACTACAACCTGCCACTGGCTGTCATCTACGGCCGCGAGAGTGCGCTGAACGCCGATCTGCGCGCCGTGGACGACGGCAGCGTGATCCGCGTGACCGGCGCGGCCGACTTCGCGCGGCTGGTGCTAGGCCGCGTGAACGCCCCCGCCACCATCCCCGCGCCCGGGCAGAGCAAGGTGGACGCCGCCACGGGCCGCACCACCGATAACTTCGTCAGCCCCCTGCCCGAGCAGTTCACGACCTTCCCGCAGCCGCAGGAGGACCCGGCAGCCCGTCCCGCGCGCCCCTTCCTGCAGCGGCTGGTGTTCGAGGACATCCCCATCACCGCCACGAACGGCATCCGCATCGACGAGAACCTCGTCCGGGCCGAGTTCACCGGTGGCCTGACCCTGGCGGGCAGCGGCGACCGCCCGCGCCTGAGCGGCGAGATCCGCTCGCAACGCGGCTTCGTGTACCTGCGCGAGAACGAGTTCGCGCTGCAGAACGGCGCGGTGACGTTCAGCGGGGACAACCTCTACCCGAAATTCAGCGTGCAGGCCAGCGGCACCGTCACCGCCGTCACCACCCGCCAGCGCGTGCCGGTCACGCTGGAACTGAGCGGCGAGTTCGTCACGCGCAGCGGCTCGCCGGTCCTGGACCTGACGACCACGCTGCGCTGCACCGCCGAGGGCAGCAGCTGCGCCGACCCCGCCACGGGCCTCCCGTACGGCGAGGCGGAACTGTACGCGCTGGTCGCCACCGGCGTCCCGAACCTCGCGGCGCTGCCCAGCAACCTGGGCGCGCTGGGGTCCAGCGCCATCCAGACGGCGCTGAACGTGTTCGTGCTGGGCGAGTTCGAGCGCACCATTGCCAACGCTTTCGGCCTGGACGTGTTCCGCCTGACCCCGCAGCTGAGCGTGGAGGACGGCACCGTGGGCGCCACGATCACGCTCGGCTCGTACCTGACCCGCGACCTGTACCTGCAGTATCAGGTGGACCTGAACGGCGAGGGCCTGATCAACGCCGAGTACACCGCGCCCGACAGCCGCTTCACGTTCAAGGTCAGCACGCCCCTGAAGGGCCTGAACCTCCAGTCGATCCGCCCGACCTTCAGCGTCGGGTACAACGTGAACGACCGGACCAACGTGAACTTCGGCGTGGAGAACGGCGAACGCGGCGCCGTGTTCCGCTTCGGGGTGCGCTACCTGTTCGGCCGGTGAGGCGGACTCCGATTGAATGGGCTGTAAAGCCCGTTCAATCCGAGCGGAGCGAGTGGGAGAAAAACGGGTCCCGGACGTGGAGCTGGCGATCCGGTGAAGTTCCGGATTGCCGGCGAAACAAACGGAATCCGTATGAGGTGAGAAACGCGCCCCTGCCCCCACCTCGCCCCGGCACCGGGCCACGAAGAGCGCCGCCCCCGCTGATTGCAGGGGCGGCGCCGACGTGAGGGGTCAGCTCAGCCGACGGTGACGTTCGCGCGGGGTTCCAGCGCGTAGAAGGCCACGACGGCCACCAGGGTGCCCACCCAGCCAGGGGCGCTGCCCAGGTCCAGCTCGAAGGGGCGGCCCAGGACGGTGCTGCCCAGCTGTCCGACGAGCTTCTCGCCGGTCTGCTGCGCCACGACGTTCCAGCCGACGATGGGTTCGCCCATGAAGCCGGTCACGCGGTCCACGCCACGCAGCGTGAGTTTCTGCGCGCCGACGTTGCCACGCAGCTCGCCGTCTTCCAGCTCGATCTTCACGGAGTCGGCGCCGACGTTGCCCTGCACGCCGCGTTCGGTGATCTCGAGGTTGATGTCCTTGCCGTGCAGCTTGCCGCCCGCGCGGCCCTTGATGGTGTCGCCGTCGATGGCGCAGCGGATGCTGTAGCCGTCCGCTCCGCCGAGGCGGCCCTTGATGAGGTCTTCCATGCGCGCGAGTATAGCGTGCCCTCACGGGGCGGGGCGCGTCCCCTCCCGTCCCGGCGCGAGGCCCAGCCGCTCGAAGTACGCCCGGCGGGTCAGCACCAGGCCGCCGTCCCCGAGCCCCACCCGGCCCACGTTCCAGCGTTCGAACAGCACGCGCAGCGCCCCGCCCAGCAGCGCCGCGCCGAACCACGCGGGCGGCTCGCCGTTCCAGCGCAGCGTCTGTCCGTCCCAGGCGAGGTGCGGGCAGCCCTCGTCGTGCGCGGCCCAGAACATCCCGCCCGAGTCGCCGAGGCGCTGCGCGCGGACGGTCAGGGGCGGCTCGCGGACCTCCGCGTCGAACTGCGGAGCACTCCACACCTGCGCGTACAGGCCGTACAGGCCCTGCTGCACGGCGTGCGCCTGGGCGCGCACGCGGGCCTCCTCGCGCCCGGTCAGGCTGCCGGGCGGGCGGTCCAGTTCCGCCCGCAGGGCCGCCAGCTGGGTTTCGAGCGGCGCGAGGCGCTGCCGGGGCGTGGGCGGTGGTGGCGGGGGCGGCGGGTCGCCCTGCAGCGTCGCAGCCGGGTCGAGGTACTCGCGGCTGCCCCAGCCGCTCACCTCGCGCAGCGCGGCGTCCTCGATGACCCACAGGCGCGTGGCGACCTCCCGCGCGAAGCGGCGGTCGTGCGTGACGATCACGACCGCGCCCCCGTACGCCTGCACCGCGCCCTCCAGCGCCAGCAACGCCTCCACGTCCAGGTGGTTCGTGGGTTCGTCCAGCAGCAGCAGGTCCGCCCGCAGGCCACTCACGAGTGCCAGCCCGGCCCGCGCCCGCTCGCCGCCCGACAGCACCTCTGGGGTTTTCAGCCAGTCCTCCGCCCCGAAACCCGCGCGGCCCAGCAGGGTATTCGCCTGCCGCCCGAAGCGCCGCTCGAACTGCGCGTGCAGGCCCTCGCCCGGCGTCAGCCCGTGCCACGTCTGGTCCAGGCTGGCGACCGTCACGCCCGGCGCGACCCGCAGCGCAGGCAGCGGCCCGGTCTCGCCTGTCAGCGGGTCCGGCGCGGGCGGGTCCGGGTGCAGTTCGCCGGACAGCAGGCGCATCAGCGTGGTCTTCCCCGTGCCGTTCGCGCCCATCAGCGCCACCCGGTCCCCCTGCCTGAGCCGGAAGGCGGCCTCCGACAGCACGGGCCGGTCCCCGTACGCCTTGCTCAGGTGCTCGCCCCACGCCACCAGCGGCGCGCGCGCCGTCCCCGCCAGCAGCCGCATGCGGATCTGCCGCTCCGGCAGCGGCGCCTCCGGGACGCTCTGCCGCTCCGCCCGGGTCTTCAGGCCCCGCGAGCGGCGGCCCCAGCGGTCCAGCACCTCCACACTCCTCGAGAGCCGCTGCGCCTCGCGTTCCCCCAGCCGCGCCGCGCGGGCCTGCGTGCGCCGCTCCAGCTCCCGCTGCGCCGACGCCCGCGAGTACCCCCCGGGATACCCGGTCGCCGCGCCGTGCTCCAGCCACACGCTGCGCGTCGCCACCGCGTCCAGAAACTCCCGGTCATGACTGGTCAGCAGCACCCCACCCCGGAACGCCCGCAACCAGCCCTCCAGCCACTCCCGCATGCGGATATCCAGATGATTCGTCGGTTCATCCAGCACGAGCAGGTCCGGTTCACGCGCCAGGGCCAGCGCTAGCGCCAGCCGCGTCCGCTCCCCACCCGACAGCGTGCTCGCGTCCCGGTCCAGAAAGCGCGTCAGGTCCAGCATGCCCAGCACCCGCGCCACGCGCGACGGCCAGCGGAACGCCTCCACGTCCTCCAGGTGCGCGTGCAACGCCGACCAGCGTGCCAGCACCTCCGGATCACCCAGGTCCGCCTCCAGCTCCAGCAGACTCACCTCCAGCGCCCGGTACGGATGCGCCGCGTCCACCAGCGACCGCACACTCCGCCCCGCCGGGTGCGCGTGATGCTGCTCCAGCACCGCCACCCGCAGGCCCTCCGCGCGCCACACCTCACCCTCCTCCGGCACCCGCTCCCCGGTCAGCACGCGCAGCAGCGTCGTCTTCCCCGCCCCGTTCCGGCCCAGCAACGCCACCCGCTCACCCAGCGACACACCCACACTCACGCCGTCCAGCACCACCCGCTCGCCAAACAACACCGACACGTTCGACGCAGCAATCAGGGTGGACGGCACAGACACGCCCGCAAGGCTAACAGAAGGGCCCGAACAGGAAATGCGCCGAAGGGCTCAGTGCATCCGGCGGACGCAGCCTCGCCGGTGCCGCCGCTGATCTCGCTGGCCCTGACCGGCTGGCTGTGCTGGAACGTGTACCAGGGGCGGGACTGGGCCCGCGTGGTCGTGGCGCTGCTACTCCTCTGGACGGGCGCGCTGGGCGGCGTGGCGGTCACGGTGGTGCTGGGCGGGCTGCACATGCTGGCTGCCGCGCTGCTCTTCACGCCGGGCGTCCGCACGTACATGGCCTACGCCCGGCAGCTGTAACCCCTCGTACCACCAGAGCTCACAGCCACCCGTCCGCTATCCTGTGCCGGATGTCGGTCGTGCCTTACCCTGCCCCTGAAATGCCTTCTTCCGCGCCGTTCGTGGTGGCGGCGCTGTATCAGTTCCGGGCGGTGGCGGACCCGGCGGGTCTGCGGGAGCGGCTGCTGGCGATGGGTGAGGCCAGGGGGCTGTGCGGGACGCTGATCGTGGCGTCCGAGGGGATCAACGGGACGGTCGCGGGAAGCCGCTCGGGGATTGACGCGCTGCATGCGGCGCTGCTCGCCGAGGGCTTCGCGGGGCTGGAGTACAAGGAGTCCGGCGCGTCGGCACAGCCTTTTAAGCGGTTCAAGGTGCGGCTGAAGCGGGAGATCGTGACGCTGGGCGTGCCGGTCGCGCCGGAGCGGGAGGTCGGGCAGTACGTCGAGGCGGGCGACTGGAACGCGCTGATCGAGTCGGAGGACGTGGTCGTGATCGACACGCGCAACCGGTACGAGGTGAAGGCCGGGACGTTCCGGGGTGCGGTGGATCCGGGGATCGAGTCGTTCCGGGAGTTTCCCGCGTGGCTGGATGAGCATGCGGAGGAGTTGCGGGGGAAGCGCGTGGCGATGTTCTGCACGGGGGGCATCCGCTGCGAGAAGAGCACGAGCCTGCTGCGGCAGCGCGGGTACCGGGACGTGTTTCACCTGCGCGGCGGGATTCTGCAATATCTGGAGGACGTGCCCGAGGAGCAGAGCCGCTGGGACGGCGAGTGTTTCGTGTTCGACGGGCGCGTGACGGTCGGGCATGGGCTGCGGGAGGGCGCGGCGGTGATGTGTCATTCGTGCGGCTGGCCGCTGGGTGAGGCCGAGCGGGCGCACGCGCTGTTCGAGGAGGGGGTGAGCTGCGAGCACTGCCACGCGCGGACCACGCTGGAGCAGAAGGCGGCGTTCCGGGAGCGGCAGCGGCACTTCGACCGCCAGGGGCAGGAGGGGTGCGGGGCGTGACGGTCGCTTGAACCGGCTTTCGTCTGTTTCGCCGTCCACCCGCAGAGGCCCCGGGGGGCCAACTCCACGCCCGGACTCCGCTCTGCTGCCTCTCTGCGGGGCAGCTCTGCGAGTCGCATCCACTCGGATTGAACGATTCTGGCGAACCATTCGATCCGAGCCCAGATGAACCGGCGCGGCGCGCTGGTCGTCCTGGCGGCCCTGGGGGTGGGCGGCGCGCTGCTGCTCGCCCAGCCCCGCCCGGTCACCCCTGCGCCGGACAGTCCGGAGGTGCGGTTCGTGCAGGACATGCGCATGCACCACGATCAGGCGGTCACCATGAGCGTCCTCGTGCTGAAGGTCGCGCGGGACCGTTCGGTGCGCTCCCTGGCGCTCGATATCCAGCTGGGTCAGGAGGAGCAGAACCGGCAGATGGAGGCGTGGCTGCGCCGCTGGAACGCCCCGGACGGCGCGCCGCCCGGCGCGATGCACGCGGGCATGATGGGCCTCGCCACACCCGATGAACTCCTCTCGCTGAAGACCCTGCCGGTCCGCGAGGCCGAAACGCAGTTCCTGCGCCTGATGCTCCGCCACCACCAGGGCGCGCTGCTCATGGCGCGGCCCCTGACCGGCAGCCCGCAGCCGCTCGTCGCTGGTCTGGCCCGGCAGGTCACCGCCGCGCAGGGTGGCGAGATCCACACCCTGGGCAGCCTGCTGCGCGCGCGTGAGGCCACGCCGCTGCCCGCACCGGCCGGCATGTCCCACCACTGAGACCGGCCTGCCCCCTCAGGTGTACGGGTCTTCCAGGTAGCGTTTCAGGACGTGCAGGGGCGGATAGGTTCCCGACCGGAGCTGGGCCTCGACCTGCCGGGCGTGTGCCCAGGTGGCGTCCGCCTGATCGGGGCTGACGAGGCCCTGCGTGACGGCCTCGTCGAGTTCGTCCCCGTCGATGATGGCGGTCGCGTCGATCACCCAGGGGTCGTGCTCGGCGGGGTGGCCGATCACGTCGAGGTACAGGTCGTCGTGCCAGGGGTGGCCGCTGTCGTGCCAGCCCTCGCCGCCGTGCAGGTCGATGTAGAACTGCACGGGGCGGCCGCTGGGATCGAGCTGCACGGTCAGGGCGCTGCCCGGGACGCCCTCGCCGCTGGTGGGGTGGGCGCGCACCCAGCGGTAGCCGCTGTCGAGGACGCGCCTCAGGCCGGCCTGACCGGGAATGGGGACGTCCAGCGGACGGTGCACCTCGTGGGCCACGAAGTCCACGATCACGTGCCCGGGAACGTGCAGGACGGTCTGGTCGTGCCGGGTCACGCGCGCCCAGGGCCGCAGGTCGAAGACTTTCCGTTTCATGCCCCTCTCCTGTGTCTACGCGAGGCTGCGCACGGCGCGCAGCATGAGGTCGCCCTCGGTGGCCTGCACACGCGCCTTGAGGCTGGTGAGGTCGTCGCCCGGCAGGACGGGCACGCGGGCCTGGGCGAGGATGGGCCCCTCGTCGATCCCGGCGGTGACGAGGTGCACGGTGGCGCCGCTCTCCGCGTCACCGCTGGCGAGGACGCTCTCGTGGACGCGGTCGCCGTACATGCCGCGCCCGCCGTGGCGGGGCAGCAGGCTGGGGTGGATGTTCACGAGGCGACCCGCGAAGTGCGCCAGGACGCGCGGGCCGATCTCGCGCATGTAGCCGCTGAGGACCAGCGTGTCCGCGCCCGCGCCCACCAAGACGCCCAGGATGGCGGCGTCCAGGTCGTCCGGGTCGGGGTACTTCGCGCTGCTGAGGTGCGCGACGGCGAGCCCCGCCTCGCGCGCCCAGGCCAGGGCCGGGGAGCGGCTGTTGTTGCTGACCAGCGCGACCGGCGTGGCGTCCAGCTCACCGCGCTGGCAGGCTCCGACGAGGTGCCGCGCGGCGCTGCCGCCGTGCGAGGCGAGAAAGCCGAGTTTCATTCGGCGCTGGTGGGCGCGCCGAGTTCCTGCAGGAGGTAGGCGCTGGTGAGGATGCCGTTGTGGTAGTCGCTGACGGCGAAGCTCTCGTTGGGGCTGTGGGGGGCGTCCTCGTTCAGGCCGAGGTCCACGAACAGCACGGGGGCGTGCAGCAGGTCGTTGAAGGCCGCCACGATCGGGATGCTCCCACCGGTGCGGGCGAACACGGCTTCACGGCCGAAGACGCGCTTGAGGGCGCGGTTGGCGGCGAGGTTGTAGGGGCTGTTCAGGTCGAACTTGAAGGGGCGGCCGCCGTGGTGGGGGTGCACAACGGCGGTGGTGCCTGCTGGCGCGAGGGTGGGGACGTACTCGCTGATCAGCCCCGTGATGCGTTCGGGGTCCTGGCCGGGGACGAGGCGCATGCTGACCTTCGCGCCGGCCTTGGCGGCGATGACGGTCTTGCTGCCCTCACCCTGGTAGCCGCCCCAGATGCCGTTCACGTCGAGGGTGGGGCGGCCCCACAGGCGCTCGAGGGTGCTGTAGCCGGCCTCGCCGGGCAGGGCGGGCACGCCGATGCTCGCGGCGAACGCGGCGTCGTCGTGGGGCAGGTCGGCCCACATCTGGCGCTCGGTGTCGGTCAGCTCGTCGATGCCGTCGTAGAAGCCAGGGATGGTGACGCGGCCCTGGTCGTCCTTGAGGCGCGTGATGATCTCGGCCAGCGCGTTGATGGGGTTGGGGGCGGCGCCGCCGTAGCTGCCGCTGTGCAGGTCGCGGTTGGCGCCCTGGACGTGAATCTCGACGTAGCTCAGGCCGCGCACGCCGTAGGTGATGGTGGGCACGTCGGGCGCGAAGCGGCTCCCGTCGCTGATGACGATCACGTCGGCTTTCAGTTCGTCGGCGTGGTCGCGCAGGTACGGTTCGAGGTTCGGGCTGCCGATCTCCTCCTCGCCTTCAAGCAGGAATTTCACGTTCACGGGCAGTTCGCCCTGCGAGAGCAGCAGTTCCACGCCCTTGACGTGCGCGTACGCCTGTCCCTTGTCGTCGGTGCTGCCGCGCGCGTAGATGCGCCCGTCCCGCACGGTGGGCTCGAAGGGCGGCGTGACCCATTCCTCCAGCGGCGTCTCGGGCTGCACGTCGTAGTGGCCGTAGATCAGGACGGTGGGTTTGTGTGGGGCGTTCAGGCGCTCGGCGTACACGACGGGATGCCCGGCGGTGGGGTCGATGCGGGCCGTGAAGCCCAGGCCCGCCAGTTTGGCGCGCAGGAACTCGGCGGTGGCGGCCATGTCGGCCGTGCGGGTAGGATCGGCGCTGACGGAGGGAAGGCGCAGCAGGTCGAACAGCTCCGCATTGGCGCGGTCACGGTCGAGCAGGGCACTCAGATCAGGCGTGGTCATGGGGGGATGATACGGGCTGCCGGGCGCGGGGCGTCCGGGATGGGCGGCTGCGAGGCCGGACCCGCGCCCCGGTCGCCGCCCCGCGCTGCCGCGCCCCACCCAGAACCTCTACGCGGCACGGTCTCAGAAACACTGCCTCCGGTATACTCAAGGGAAGGTATGCCCAGTGACGCGAAAAACCGGCCAGTGTACGTGATCTCCGTGGCGGCGGAACTGGTGGACATGCACCCCCAGACGCTGCGCCTGTACGAACGCAAGGGCCTGATCCGCCCCGGGCGCAGCAGTGGCAAGACGCGGCTGTACAGCGAACGCGACATCGAGCACCTGCGCGAGATCCGCCGCCTGACCCAGGAACTCGGCGTGAACCTCGCGGGCGTCGAGGAGGTCATGCGCCTCCAGCACGAGCTCGACGACATGCAGGGCGAGTTCGAGGCGGAGATCGAGCGGATCGAGGGGGAGCTGCGCGAGCAGGCCCAGCGGCCCGAGGCGCTGCCCGCCCCGGACGGCCGGCTCGATCCGCGCGACCGGCCGGTGTACGTGATCAGCATCGCGGCGGAACTGGTGGACATGCATCCTCAGACGCTGCGCCTGTACGAGCGCAAGCAGCTGATCCGCCCGGGGCGCAGCAGCGGCAAGACGCGGCTGTACAGCGAACGCGACATCGAGCATCTGCGCGAGATCCGCCGCCTGACCCAGGAACTCGGCGTGAACCTCGCGGGTGTCGAGGAGATCATGCGGCTGCGCCACCAGCTGGACGCGACGCGCCTGGGCCTGGAGAGCAACGTGCGGCGCATTCAGGAGGACATCACCGAGCGGATGACGAAGTGGCGGACCCTGCCGCAGGGCGAAGAGGCGGGGGACGGTGCGGAGCAGGACTGACCGGCGGCGCCCGGCTGCGGCTGGCGCGGCGGGGCAAGCGTTCATGCCGTCCGCGCGTGGGCGCCGTATCCTGCTGGGCGTGCCGCCCGCCTCCTCCTTCTCCGCGCCGCTGACGGTGTTGCCATGAGACCCCTGTGGGTGGTGGGGGACGTCCACGGCGCGTACGACAAGCTGCGCGCCACGCTGCTGCGCGCGGGCCTGATCGACTTCGACGGTTCGTGGACGGCCGGGGACACCCATCTGGTGTTCCTGGGCGACTACGTGGACCGGGGGCCGCACGGCCTGGAGGTCATCCGGCTGGTGCGCAGCCTGGAGGTGCAGGCGAAGGAGGTCGGCGGGCAGGTGACGGCGCTGCTGGGCAACCACGAGGTGATGTTCCTGGCGGCGCTGGTGTTCCGGCATCAGGATCCGCTCGACCGCCTGGGGTACCGGCAGTACTGGCTGGAGAACGGGGGGCAGCTGCGGGACGCGGATCTGCTCGAACCCAGCGACCTGGCGTGGCTGTCGTCGCGGCCGGTCATGGCCGCGTCGCACGGGTGCCTGCTCATTCACGCCGACAGCATGATGTACGTGCGGCTGGGCAGCACCCTGGAGGAGGTCAATGCCGAGGTGGCGCGCCTGCTCTCGGCCCCGGACGCCGACGAGTGGGGGCTGTTCCTGAACTGGTTCACGGAGCGGCTGGCGTTCGCGCTGGCCCAGGGTGAGGCGAAGGCGCGGCGCACCCTCCAGACCTTCGGGGGGCAGCGGATCGTGCACGGCCACACCCCGGTGTACGTGCTGCTGGATGAGACGCTGCACGGCCCGACGCTGGGGGCGGGCGCGCCGGTGCCCTACGCGAACCGGCTGTGCGTGGCGATGGACAGCGGCATGGCGTACCGCGAGGACGCGGGTTTCATCGCGCGGCTCAACCAGCACGGGATCGCGGAGGTGGTGGCCTTTCCCGGGGGCGCGCTGTACTGAGCGCCGTCGGCGCGCTCCTTGCACATGGTTCCCTCAGGCCCCGGCCAGCCGGGACCGATACCGCCCAGGGGTGTGAGGGGCCGCGCGGCCGGTCACCGGGCCTGTGTGGGCGTGTGGGCACGGCGGCGCGCGGGGTTGGTTAGGCTGTCCGCACACTGGTTTAAGGTTCCGTGAAGGAACCGGCTGGCGGGTGCCCGCCCCGGTGGAAGGATGGACTGTGAAGCATTCGGAGAGGCAGACGGCTGGCCCACCCGCGTTGCGGCTGAGCGGCATCACGAAACGGTTCCCGGGCGTCGTGGCGAACGACGCGGTGGAGCTGACCGTCCACGCGGGCGAGGTGCTGGCCCTGCTGGGCGAGAACGGCGCAGGGAAAAGCACCCTGATCTCGATCCTGTACGGCCTGTACCAGCCCGACGAGGGCGCGGTGGAGCTGGCGGGGCAGCCGGTGCGGATCGGCAGTCCGGCGCAGGCGCGGCGGCTCGGGATCGGGCTGGTGCCGCAGCATCCGCTGCTGGTGTCGCGGCACACCGTGGCGGAGAATCTGGCGCTGGGCCGCGTGGGCGGGCTGTTCCCGGCGCGGCGCGTGGCGGGGCAGGTCCGTGAACTGTCCGCCCGGTACGGGCTGGAGGTGAACCCGGACGCGCGCGTGTCGGACCTGTCGCCCGGCGAGAAGCAGCGCGTGGAGATCGTGCGGGCCCTGCTGGGCGGCGCGCGGGTGCTGATCCTCGACGAGCCCACCAGCGTGCTGACCCCGCAGGAGGCCGAGGGCCTGTTCCGCGTGATGCGCGAACTGAAGGCGGACGGACGCAGCCTGATCTTCATCTCGCACAAGCTGGACGAGGTGCTCTCGGTGGCGGACCGCGTGACGGTGCTGCGCCGCGGCAGGGTCGTGGGCGGCGTATCCACGCAGGGCGCGACCCGTGAGAGCCTCGCGGAACTGATGGTGGGCCGCAGCGTGGACTTCACCCGCAAGCGCGCGGGTGGCCCGGCCGCCGACGCGGGCGCGCTGCTGAGCGTGCGGGACCTGAGCGCGCAGGGCGCGCGGGGCCTGCACGCCCTGCGCGGCGTGAGTTTCGAGCTGCGCCGGGGCGAGGTGCTGGGCGTGGCCGGGATCGCCGGGAACGGCCAGAGCGAACTGGTGGAGGTCCTGGCGGGCCTGCACGCGGCGACCGGCTCGGTCACGCTGGACGGGCAGGCGCTGACCGGGGACGCGGCGGCGCGCTTCCGGTCGGGCGTGGCGCACATTCCCGAGGACCGCATTCACAGCGGCACGGTGCCGAGCATGACGGTCGCGGAGAACCTCGCCCTGCGGGACTTCGAGCGGCCCCCACTGGCGCGCGGACTGGCGCGGGACATTGCCGCCACGGACGAGCGGGCGCGGCGCGAGGTGGAGGCCTACGCGGTCGCCACGCCGGGCATTCACACGCCCACGCGGCTGCTGTCGGGCGGGAACATCCAGAAGCTGATCCTGGCGCGGGAACTGGCGGGGCAGCCGAAACTGATCCTGGCGGTGCACCCGACCTACGGGCTGGACATCGGCGCGACCGATCAGGTGCACCGGGTGCTGCTGGACCGCGCGGGGGACGGCGCGGGCGTCCTGCTGGTCAGTGAGGATCTGGACGAACTGCTCAGCCTCTCGGACCGCGTGGCGGTCATGGTGGGCGGCTCGCTGCTGGGGCCGTTCCCGGTGGCCGAGGTCACGCGCGAGTCGCTGGGCCTCCTGATGGGCGGCGCGCACCCCCACAGCCTGCCCGGAGCCACACAGGGGGTGGGCGCGTGAGGTTCGTGGCAGTCACGGCCCCCTCGGCGGCCCGCACGGCACTGGTCACGGTGGCGTCGGTGGTCGTGGCGCTGCTGGTCTGCGCGCTGGTGTTCGCGCTGGCGGGGCAGTCCCCGGCGGAGGTGTACGGCACGATGCTGCGCGGCACGCTGGGCGACCCGACCGGGCTGGCCGAGGTGGGGCGGCGCACCATTCCGCTGCTCCTGATCGGAGCGGGGCTGGCGCTGGCGTTCCGCGCGCAGTTCTTCAACATCGGCGCGGAGGGCCAGCTGCTGCTCGGCGCGGTGTTCGCGGCGGGCACGGCGCTGTTCCTGCCCGTTCCGGGCGCGCTGCTCGTCCCGGCCGTGTTCGTGGCGGGCTTCATCGGCGGGGGCCTGTGGGCGCTCGTGGCGGCGGCGCTGCGGCGCGTGAACGTGAACGAGATCCTCTCCACCCTGATGCTCAACTACATCGCCGTGGCGCTCGTCACGTACCTGATCGCCGGGCCGTGGAAGGGCAAGGACGTGCGCGGGTACATCTACACCGACACCTTCCCGCAGGGGGCGTGGCTGCCCACCCTGAGCGGCACGCAGGTGCACTGGCCCACGCTGCTGCTGGGCGTGGCGCTGGCGCTGGGCCTCCAGTGGCTGCTCTCGCGCTCCACCTTCGGGTACGCGCTGCGCGTCGTCGGGGAGAACCCCGGTGCGGCGCACTACGCGGGCCTCAGCAGCGCGCGCGTCGCCACGCTGGTCGCGCTGCTCACCGGGGGGCTGGCGGGGCTGGCCGGCGCAGGCGAGGTGGCGGGCATCCACCACCGCCTCCTGGAGGCCAGTCAGATCAGCCTGGGGTACGGCTTCACTGCCGTGATCGTGGCGTGGCTGGCGCGCGGGAACCCGGCGCTGTGCCTGATCACCGCGCCCCTGATGGCCGTGATCCTGGCGGGCGGCGACCTGCTGAAGATCGACCTGAACCTGCCCTTCCGCGTGGTGGACATCTTCAGCGGCGTGATCCTGCTGTGCCTGATCGCCTCGGAAGTCTTCGTCCGCCACCGCGTCAAGTGGGGCCGCGCGTGAGCCGCCTCCTCTCCTCCACCGAGGTCCTGTATGGATAGCATTGTCGTAGAGGCGCTCGTGCGCGCCCTGGCGGTCGGGACGCCGCTGCTGCTCGCGTGCCTGGGCGCGATCCTCAACGAACGCGCCGGGGTGGTGAACCTGGGCGTGGAGGGCATGATGGCCGTCGGCGCGCTCGCGGCGTTCGCGGTGGCGTCCAGGAGTCCGGACGCGAGCCTGTGGGCGGCGGTCGGCGCGGCCATGCTGGCGGGCGCGGCGCTGTCTGGGCTGCACGCCGTGGCGACCGTCACGCTGCGCGCCAACCAGTTCGTGAGTGGGCTGGCCCTGGCGCTAATCGGCACGGGCGCGGCGGGCCTGCTGGGCAAGAAGTTCGAGGGCCTGCCCCTCTTCAACAAGGTTCAGGACTGGACGCTGGGGAGCTTCACGATCAGTCCGTTCACGGTCGCCGCGCTGATCCTGGCAGGGCTGCTGGCCTTCTGGCTGAACGCCACCCGCTCCGGCCTGACGCTGCGCTCGGTGGGGGAAAACCCGGCGGCGGCGGACGTGCTGGGCGTGAACGTCGGCCTGACCCGCGTGCTGGCCGTGCTGGGCGGCGGCGCGCTGGCCGGGCTGGCGGGCGCGTTCCTGGCGCTCTCGTACCGGTCCTCGTGGGCCGACAACATGGTGGGGGGCCTGGGCTGGATCGCCGTGGCGCTGGTGATCTTCGTCGGGTGGCGGCCCCTGCGGGCCATCGCCGGGGCGCTGTTCTTCGGGTTCCTGTACTACCTGCAGTTCCGCCTCCAGGGCAACAGCAACGTGCCCACCGAGGTGTTCAGCGCCATGCCGTTCATCCTCGTGCTCGTGGTGCTGGCCCTGGCGGGTCTGCGCGGACAGGCCGGGGACGCCCCCGCCGCGCTGGGCCGCCCCTACGTGCGCGGCGAACGCTAGGCGCGAAGGCGGGAGGCCCGGCGACTGCACCGCCGGGCCTCCGCCGTCCGGTCCAGGCCGGTTCAGCCGCCGCTGACCGGCCGTGACCGCGCGGCGCCGCGCGCCGGTCGGCGTTTCAGCAGGCGCACGGCGAACAGCGCGGCGATCACGGCGGCGTAGATCAGCGGCTGGGTGTGGTCCTTCTTCACGCCCCAGTAGTAGTGCAGCGCGCCCAGGCTGACCGCCACGTACGCCAGCTGGTGCAGGCGCGTCCAGCGCTGGAAGCCCAGCCGCTTGACCGCGCGGGGCGTGCTGGTCAGCGCCAGCGGCACGAGCAGCAGCAGCGCCGTGAACCCGGCCGTGATGAACGGGCGCTTCAGGATGTCCTCGGTCATCAGTGACAGGTCGAAGGAGTGGTCCAGCAGGTAGATCAGGAAGTGCAGCGCGGCGTACCCGAACGCCAGCAGGCCCAGCGGCTTGCGGATGCGGGCGGGCCACGTCCAGCCGGTCAGCAGGCGCAGGGGCGTGCAGGCCAGCGACAGCACCAGCAGCGCCAGCGTCAGCAGCCCGGTCTGGAGCGTGGCCCGCTGGATGGGATTGGCACCCAGCTGCCCGGTCGCAGCGTCCAGCAGCAGCACCGCTGCCGGCAGCAGACCCCCCACGGTCACGGCCGGGGGCAGCCAGCTCAGGGACGCGCGGCGCGGGCGGGCCGGGCTGGTCAGAAGAACCGCCTCAGGTCCATGCCCTTGTACAGGCCCGCGACCTGTTCGGCGTACCCGTTGAACGGCAGGGTCTTGCGGCGGCCCAGTTCACCGATGCGGCGCTCGGTCGCCTGACTCCAGCGGGGGTGCGGCACTGCCGGGTTCACGTTCGCGTAGAACCCGTACTCCTGCGGGGCCGCCAGCGCCCAGGTCGTCTGCGGCTGCTTCTCGGTCAGGGTGATCCGCACGACGCTCTTGATGCTCTTGAAGCCGTACTTCCAGGGCACGGCCAGCCGCAGCGGCGCGCCGTTCTGACCGGGCAGCACCCGCCCGTCCAGACCGACCGCCATGAACGCCAGGGGATGCAGCGCCTCGTCCAGGCGCAGGCCCTCCACGTAGGGCCACTGCAACACGGCCTGCTTCTGCCCGGGGAGCTGCTTGGGGTCCAGCAGCGCCGTGAACTGGACGTACTTCGCCTTACTCGTGGGTTCCATGCGGCGGATCAGGGCGGCCAGCGGGAAGCCCAGCCAGGGCATGACCATGCTCCAGCCCTCCACGCAGCGCATGCGGTACACGCGGTCCTCAAGCGGGAACCAGCCCTGCAGCGTGTCGATGTCCACGGTCATGGGCTTGCGGACCTCGCCGTCGATGCGCACGGTCCAGGGGCGGGTCTTCAGGCTGCCGGCCATGCGGGCGGGGTCACTCTTGTCCAGCCCGAACTCGTAGAAGTTGTTGTACGAGGTGGCCTGCGCGTAGGGCGTGACGGCCTCGCTGGTGTCGTACGGGCCCAGCGGGCGGGCCGGGCGGGTGAAGGCGGCGCCCTGCGCCTCGGCCGCGCCGGGACCGCCGGGGCGGCGGGTGAGCAGTTCCAGGCCGCCCCCCAGCGCGCCGGCCGTGGCGGTGAACAGGGCGGCGCTGCGCAGGAATTCCCGGCGGGGGTTGGGGCTGCCCGGGGTCAGGATGCGGCGCTCGCTGGACTCGGGATCGGGTCGTTCCGGTGGGGGGGTGCGGTCACTCATGGGGGAACCTCCTGAAGAGTTGTATGCAGCCTGCGCCCAAACGGTTGACATCACTGTCACGCCAGACACCCCACGCGCAGGGCCCAGACACCGTCGCCCGCCCAGGAGATGCGTCCTGGCAGGCCCCGAGGTGACAATCTGCACGTTGGTCCGTCCTCATCCGGCAGAGGTCCGGTCCACCGAGACAGACTGTCCCTTTTCCTGGGAACAAAATGAAGTCACAATAAAGGCAGGCGTCACCCCGTCCCCGGAGGTTCACCATGAAGAAAGCACTCCTCACTGCCCTGCCCCTGTCCCTGGCACTCCTGAGCACCGCCGCCAGCCCCGCCGCGCAGGCCCAGCAGCCCGGCAAACTCAAGGCCTGCTTCATCTACGTCGGCCCGGTCGGCGACATCGGCTGGAGCTATGCCCACGACGAGGCCCGCAAGAAGACCGAGAAGGCCCTCCCCTGGCTGGAAACGAAGTACGTCGAGAGCGTGCCCGAGGGGCAGGCTATGCCCGTCATTGACCGGCTGGTCAAGGACAACTGCAAGGTCATCTTCACCACGTCCTTCGGCTTCATGGACCAGACCTACGACGCCGCCAAGAAGTACCCGAACGTGATCTTCGCGCATGCCAGCGGCTTCAAGCGCCTGCCGAACATGGCGACGTACATGGCGGACTTCTACCAGATCTACTACCTCAACGGCATGATGGCCGCCGCCGTCAGCAAGTCCGACAAGCTCGGCTACGTGGGGGCCTTCCCCGTGCCCGAACTCAAGCGGCACATCAGCGCCTTCGCCATGGGCGCGCGCGCCGTGAACCCCAAGGCGACCGTCAGCGTCAAATGGATCAACGCGTGGTTCGACCCCAACAAGGCCCGCGAGGCCGCCGAGGCCCTGATCAGCGAGGGCGCGGGCGCTTTGGCCTTCACCGAGGACACCGCCAGCGTTGTGCAGACGGCCGCCGCGCGCAAGATCCCGTCCTTCGCGCACTACTCGCCCATGTACAAGTTTGCGCCCGACTACGTGGTCAGCGGGCAGCTCGTGCACTGGGACAAGATCTACATCGACTTCCTGACCAAGGTGCGCAACGGCACCTACACCAACAAGAACCTCCAGACCGTCGACTACTGGAACCTGCTGCGCGGCGGCAGCGTCGAACTGGGCGCGCAGGACGGCATGGCCATCAACCCCAAATGGGTCCCCGCCCTGAAAGCCAGGACGATCACCGTCGCCGGGAAGAAAACCAGCGTGTACGACCGCGTCATGGCCCTGAAAGCCGACATGGAGAAGGGCGGCAAGTTCGACCCGTTCGCGGGGCCGCTGAAAGACCGCAACGGCATCCTGCGCGTCCCCGCCGGGAAGGTCGCCAGCATCGCCGACCTGAACAACATGTCCTGGGTCGCCCCTGGCGTCACCGGTCAGGTCGCCGACGAACCCAAGAAGTGACGCTGTAGAAGTTTGACAGTCGATGGTTGACGGAAGGGAGTGCGCGCCCTCCATTAACCATCAACTGTTCACCATCAACCATTCCGCTCAGCGCGGGCGCGGATCTGCCCCGGCGTGAGGCGGCCACCGTGCCCGGGCCAGACCTCACGCAGGTCGAGGTCCAGCAGGCCCCTGAGCGTCGTCAGCGCCTGCGCGTGGTCGTGGTTGTACGCCGCGCGGGGCAGGTGCGCGCCGTCCGCGCCCCCCACCACGGCGTCGCCCGCGATCAGCACCCCGTCCCGCAGCAGCCCGGTCTGCCCCGGCGTGTGCCCGGGCAGCGGCACGACCTGCCAGCCCAGCACGTCCTGACCGGGCGTCGTGGCCTGCACGGCGCGCAGCTTCGGGTGCGCGCGGGAGATCACGCGGCCCAGGGCGGGAAAGCCGGACGGATAGGGCAGGTCATGCACCTGCCCCAGCAGCGCCGGGTGCTCCAGCGGGTGCGCCAGCACCGGCACGCCCGCCCGCTGCGCCAGGAACGCGTTCCCGGCGTGATCCACATGCGCGTGCGTGAGCAGGAGGGCGTCCGGCCGGAACGCCCGCAGCAGCCGGGCGAACCGCGGCGCGTGCGAGAGGGCGCCACTGTCCACCAGCAGCCGCCCCGCCGGGGTACTCAGCAGGTACACGTTCGCGTACAGGGGACGGACGGCCAGCTTCACGCGACCGATCATGCCACGCGGCGTACCCTGAAGCACCATGAACCGCATCTCCTGGCTGGCCGTCCCCGACGAAGCGACCGCACCCGAAGGCGTGCAGAAACTCTGGGCGAAAGCCCAGGGAAACCTCGGCTTCGTGCCCAACGTGTTCCGCGCGCAGGCCCTGAACCCCGACACGTTCCTGGCGTGGTGGCACGACTTCAACACCCTGGTAAACCGCGAAGGGCACCTGAAGAACGCCGACCGGGAACTCCTGGCCGTGGTCGTCAGCGGCCTGAACCGCTGCGTGTACTGCGCGGTCTCCCACGGCGCGGCCCTGCGCGACTACACCGGTGACGCCGCCCTGGCCGACACGGTCGCCGTGAACTGGCGTCACGCCCCCCTCACGCCGCAGCAGGCGGCCCTGTGCGCCTACGCCGAGAAACTCACCCTCACGCCCGCGCACATGACCGAAGCCGACCTGCGTGACCTCCGCGCGGCGGGCCTCACCGACCACGCCATCCTGGAAGCCACGCAGGTCATCGGGATGTTCAACATGACCAACCGCGTCAGCAGCGCCCTGGGTTTTACCCCCAACGCCGAGTACCACCGGCAGGGCCGCTGACCGCGCCTGCCCCTCTTACCCGCGCGTGTAGCCGGTGGCGCGCCAGCCGCAGCCGTCACGCACCAGGGTCACCGTGCCCGGGTAGGTGTCGCTGGAGCGCGTGCCACTGCCCCGGCTGACCAGATTGATGGTGATCGAGCCGGTCGCGACCGCTGTATTTCCGTTGATCGTCACGCTGGAGATGTTCACCTGATACGTGAAACTGGAGAATCCGGCCGAGTAGGACCCGGCCGCCGCCGACAGCGCCCGCGTGGCCGCGCGGCTGGCCGCCGACCGCGCCGCCGCGCGGTCCTCTTCGGGGGAGACACTGCACTGCGCCGGGGCGCCCTCCCCTGAGCCGGCGGCCCCTTCACCCGCCGCAGCGGCGGGCGCCGCCACCAGACTGCTCAGCGGCCCCACGAACGTGCGGTACGTCAACCCGACCGTCACCCTCGGCCCGGGAATCACGAGCAGGTCGGTCGACAGGCGCTGCACGCCGACTTCCGCGAAACCCTCGACCGGGAAGAGTTCCAGGCCGTAGCGCGCGCCCAGGCCGCCGTACACGACCGGGTTGCCGTCCTGGAGGTTCGCCCCCGCCACGACGTACCCGGTCAGGCCGTTCGTGCTGAACAGATCGAACGTGGCACCCAGGCCGAAGGCCGCAGAGCCGGCCTCACCCTCCACCCCGGAGCGGCAGTACGCACCCTCGCCGTACACCCCGAAGCGGCCCTCCTGCACGCCCGCGCGGGCGCCGGCCACACCGCACGACAGGCCGAGGCTGCTGGTCGCACTCAGGCGCAGATCGGCGGCCTGGGCGGGCGTGGCGAGGGACGTCAGGGCAGCGGCGGCGGTCAGGGCGGTCAACCAGCGGGTTTTCAACATGCTGCGTTCTAACATGAAACCGGGGCTGCCTCCAGAGGGCGCCCCGGGTGCCTGAAGCCGTCGTCAGGTCAGTACGTGTAGAAGCCCTGCCCGCTCTTGCGGCCCAGCAGGCCCGCCTGCACCATCTTGCGCAGCAGCGGGCTGGGGCGGTACTTGTCGTCCCCCAGGCCCCTGTGCAGCACTTCCATGATGGCGAGGCAGGTGTCCAGCCCGATGAAGTCCGCCAGGGTCAGGGGACCCATGGGGTGGTTCATGCCGAGTTTCATGATCCCGTCGATGGCCTCGGGCTCCGCGACGCCTTCCATGACGCATTGGATGGCCTCGTTCAGCATGGGCATCAGGATGCGGTTGCTGACAAACCCGGGGAAATCGTTGCAGCTCAGCGGGGTCTTCCCCATCCGCTCGGCGGTCTGCGTGACGAACTGCGCGGTCTCGTCGCTGGTGCTGTAGCCCCGGATGACCTCCACGAGTTGCATCAGTGGCACCGGGTTCATGAAGTGCATCCCGATGAACTTATCGGGGCGGCCCGACGCGCTCGCCAGCGCCGTGATCGGAATAGAGCTCGTGTTGCTCGCCAGGATGCCGTCCGGCTTCACGATCTGCCCCAGTTGCCCGAACAGGTCGGCCTTCACCCCCTCGTTTTCCACGATGGCCTCCACGACCAGATCGCAGTCCGCGAACGCGTTCAGGTCGGTCGTGAACTCCATACGGCCCAGGATCACGTCCGGGGCGTCCGTCAGGCGGCCCTTCTCGTGCAGTTTCGCCAGGGACTTCTCGATCACGGCGCGGCCCCGATCCAGGAATTCCTGCTTCACGTCCTGCACGACCACGGTAAATCCACTCTGCGCGGCGACCTGCGCGATGCCGCCGCCCATCTGTCCAGCTCCGATCACTCCGAATTTCATTGATTGACTCCCTGCGTCAGGATGAATTCCCTGACCCGTTTCAAATGCTCAAGTAATTCTGGCGCGGCTCCCTGCGCCTCGGCCTTCCACCGAAGACGCGTCACCCCAGCAGCAACGGCTACAAGCTGCTCGGACGTTAACGGGTCGAGTTCCAGCAGATAGGACAGTTGCGCCTTTTCCAGAATCAACTTGAGGGCAGCGTCCTCGCCGTGTGCCACCATCTCGTCGCGGAGGCTCTCAAATACGATGTTGGCGAGGGAGATGTCGTTACTCTCCGTCGAAATAAAAACCGCCATTACTCCACCAGCGGCACGCCCTCGAGCTGCACGGCTTTGCCTCGTTTGACGGGGTTGAAGGCGGTGTACTTGTAGCGGGAGCAGCCTGACTGGACGAAGGGGTCGTGGTCGAACAGGTCCACGAGCTCCTGCAGGGTGTCGGCCTGCGCGACGATCACGCCGCCAGTGTTGTCGACCTTGCGGCCGCTGGTGAGGAACACGCCGCTCTTGTAGTGCTGGTCGAGCCATTCGCGGTGAGCGGGGGTGACCTGGGCGATCTCGTCGGCGGGTTTGAGGTAGGTGCTCTCGATGATCCACAGGGTCGTCATGGTGCTCAGCCTACCCGCTTGACGGCCAGGGCGAGGCCGTTGCCGCCGCCCATGCACAGCGTGGCGATGCCGGTTTCCTTGTTCTGCTGCTTCAGGGCGTGCAGGAGGGTCACGAGGATGCGCGCGCCGGATGCGCCGATGGGGTGGCCGAGGGCGACGGCGCCGCCGTTCACGTTCACGCGGGCGGGGTCCAGGCCGAGTTCGCGGGCGACGGCGAGGCTCTGGACGCTGAACGCCTCGTTCAGTTCCCAGAGGTCCACGTCACCGGCCTGCCAGCCGAGTTTTGTCAGGAGTTTCTGCGTGGCGGGGACGGGCGTCATCATGACCCATTCGGGGGCGAGGCCGCCCGTGGCGTAGTCGATGATCTCGGCCAGGGGGGTCAGGCCGTGGGCCTGGGCGAAGTCGGCGCTGACGACCATCAGGCTGGCCGCGCCGTCGTTCAGGCCGGGGGCGTTCCCGGCGGTGACGCTGCCGTCTTTCTTGAAAGCGGGTTTGAGGCGGCCCAGGGTCTCCTCGCTGGTGTCGGCGCGGGGGCCCTCGTCGGTGTCCACGACGGTGTCGCCCTTGCGGCCCTTGACGGTCACGGGGACGATCTCTTCGGCGAAGCGGCCCTCCTGCTGCGCGGCGATGGCGCGGCGGTGGCTCTGGGTGGCGTAGGCGTCCTGCTCCTCGCGGGTGATGGCGTACTTCTCGGCGACGCGTTCGCCGGTCAGGCCCATGCCCTCGTCGTTGATGGAGCACCACAGGCCGTCCTGGGTGTTCGCGTCGAGGACCTGCGCGTGGCCCAGGCGGTAGCCCTTGCGCGCGCCGGGCAGCAGGTGCGGGGCGTTGCTCATGGATTCCATGCCCCCGGCGAGGACGGCGTGCTGGTCCCCGGCGCGGATGCTCTGCGCGGCGAGGATCACGGCTTTCAGGCCGCTGCCGCACACCTTGTTGATGGTCAGCGCGCCGACCTCGTTCGTCAGTCCGGCTTTCAGGGCGGCCTGCCGGGCGGGGTTCTGCCCGCTACCCGCCTGCACGACCTGACCCATGATGACTTCCTCGATCAGGCCAGCGTCCAGGCCGCTGCGGCGCAGGGTTTCACGCAGGGTGGCGGCGCCCAGGTCGACGGCGCTGACGCTCTCGAGGCTGCCCAGGAACTTCCCGGTGGGCGTGCGGCTGGCCGCGACGATCACTGCTCTTTGCATGGCCGCAGCATAGCGCGGCCTGCCTAACGGGCGTTAGGCTGGCGTCCACCACACCCGGCCCGCGAAGCCGCCCCGCGCGTCCGCCTTCGCACGGCGCAGTGCCTCCAGCTCCTCCGGGCTCAGACCATGCAGGGCCGCCAGGGCCCGCAGGACTTCCAGCACGTCCGCCAGTTCCTCGGCGTCGCCGGAATCGAGGTACTCCGCGACCTCCTCCTCCAGCTTGGCGCGCAGCGCGGCGCAGTACTCCCCCTCCGTCAGGGTGCGGGTCTGCCCGCTGAACAGGTCCGGGATGCGGTCACGCACGAGTTTGCCCATGCCGCGCAGCGTAACAGCCCGCGTGCGCGTCACAGACGCCTGCGGGGCTGCGTGGTAGCGTGACAGCATGTTTGAGTCCCTGGGCAACAAGTTGCAGGACATCCTGGACCGGGTGGGTAAGGAACGCCAGCTGACCGAGGCGCAGGTCAAGGCCGCGATGCGCGAGATCCGCATGGCGCTGCTGGAAGCCGACGTGAACTTCGGCGTCGCGAAGGACTTCGTGGCGCGCGTCTCCGAGAAGGCCGTCGGGCAGTCCGTGGAAGGCAGCCTGACCGCCGGGCAGACCGTCGTGAAACTCGTGCACGACGAACTGATCGAGACGCTGGGTGGCAAGACCATCCAGCCGGAACTGAAGACCGAGGGGAACGTCTGGTTCATGGTGGGCCTCCAGGGCGCCGGGAAGACGACCAGCACCGGCAAGCTCGCCGCGCACTACAAGAGCAAGGGCCGCCGCGTGCTGCTCGTCGCGGCCGACACGCAGCGTCCCGCCGCGCGCGACCAGCTCGAAGTCCTCGCCAAACAGGTGGGCGTGCCGGTCCTGAAGGTCGCGGACGGCGAGAGCCCCGCCGAGACGAAACGCCGGGTGGACGAGCACCTGAAGACCGACTTCCGCGACCTCGTGATCGTGGACACCGCCGGCCGCCTCCAGATCGACGAGGCGCTGATGGACCAGCTGGCCGACCTCCAGCGCGTCATGCAGCCCACCGAGAGCCTGCTCGTCGTGGACGCCATGACCGGCCAGGAGGCGCTGAACGTCGCGCAGACCTTCGACCAGCGCGTGAACGTCACGGGCCTGATCATCACGAAGATGGACGGCGACGCGCGCGGCGGCGCGGCCCTCAGCGCGCGCAGCGTGACCGGCAAACCCATCTACTTCGCGGGCACCAGCGAGAAGATCGCCGGACTGGACGCCTTCCACCCCGACCGGGTCGCGGGACGCATCCTCGGCATGGGCGACGTGCTCGGCCTGATCGAACGCGCGCAGCAGGCCGACCTGAAAGCCATGGAAGTCAAGAAACCCGGCGACTTCGACCTGGAAGACCTGCTGCTGCAACTGCGGCAGATCCGCAAGATGGGCCCGCTGGGCGACCTGCTCAAGCTCATCCCCGGCATGAGCCGCGCGCTGCCCGAAGGCTTCAACATTGACGAGGCGCAGCTCCAGCGGATCGACGCGATGATCAGCTCCATGACCGTCAAGGAACGCCGCAACCCCAAGATCATCGACGGGCGCCGCCGCAAACGCATCGCCGCCGGCAGCGGCCACAGCGTGCAGGACATCAACAAACTCCTGAAGATGCACGAGCAGATGAAGGACATGATGAAGATGCTCCAGCGCATGAGCGGCCCCGGCGCCAAGGGCATGAAACCGCCCCGCATGCCCAACGTCCCCCCCAGCCTCAAACGCTGAAGCCCCACCCATCGACACCCGCCCCCGCAGCGCAGCCGGGGCGGGTGTTGACACTCCGGCACCCGCCCCATATACTCACTCCCGCTGAGAACGCGCCCACACGGCACGCAGCGAGACAAAACCACCTGGGTCGTTAGCTCAATCGGTAGAGCAGCTGACTTTTAATCAGCGGGTTGTAGGTTCAAGTCCTACACGACCCACCAGAAAAACCCCGTCCTAGACGGGGTTTCTTGTTTTACTTCCACCCGCTGACGTGGCCCACTGTGCCCCACGTGGCCCAAACGTGGCCCACCGCGTTTCAGGGGGTCACCCTGCCCCACCGTGCCCGGTCCCGCTCGAAGACCCCCCGCCCTGGCCCCGGCCTGAACCGTCAGCGACCGTCGCCGGGCCAGGGGGGGGCGGGTCATCCTGGCCCGGTCCTCTTCGCAGAAAAAAACACGCCCGAAAGATTCCAGCTCTTATACCTCGAAAAATCTGGGGACATTGGGGACTCAAGCCGTTTCACGCCGTCTGACACGAAGAAAAACCCTGTCCCCACGAAAAACGGGGGTGGGGACTCACTTCCAGAAAACACCGTGCAGGACAGCGTTTCTCCGTGTCCGCACTTTTGGGACTTTGCGTCCCCACTCTGGGGACTCAGGCCGTTCAGGGGTGGGGACCGGCGCAGGAACCGGCGAAGAGGGACGGTCAGACCGCCCCCCCGCACCCCCCCGCCTTTCCAGCGTGCCGACCGCACGCCCTGGCCCTGGCCTACACCTTCCGGCGCGGCCCGCCCTTCCTGACCGCCCCACGGCGCACCGGGGACACGCCCGCCCGCGTCTTCCCTTCGCCGGTCCCGCCTTCCACCTCGAGCGGCCCCCCGCCGGGCACCGTGGGCGCTTCCAGGGGTGCCGGCGCCGCCCGCCCCTGGCCCCGCCCCCGAAGGTCTGACAGCTCATACCCCAGGCCGCGCAGCTTGCCGGGCAGGGCGTGCGCGTAAATGTTCAGGGTGGTACTCACCTGCGCGTGACCCAGCATGGCCGCGACACTCACCGGGTCTTCCCCCCTCGAGATCAGGAACGTCCCTGTACTGTGGCGCAGCGCGTGCGGGGACAGGACTTCTACGCCCGCCGCCTCGCACGTCCGGCGCATCACGGCGCGCAGCGAGTCCTGACGCATGGGGCGGCCGTCCACTGACGGGAACACCGGGGCCGTCTCTGCCACGCCCGCGCCCTGGTACTTGAGTGCCCGCGCCTCGACTGCCACGCGCGCCCGCATGTCTTCCACGATCCCCAGGGCGTCCCCGGACAGGTACACGCGCCGCACGCCCGCCGAAGTCTTCGGCCCGCCCGCGTAGTACTTCCCCTCAAACTCACTGCGGGTCTTCGAGACACTGACGTAAGGCGCGCCCGTGTCATCCTGCCGCACGTCCCCCCACGTCAGGGCCAGCGCTTCCCCGATCCGAAGGCCGGTGTACGCCAGGAAGGCCAGGGGCAGGGCGAAACGGTCCCCCAGGGCCACGGTCACGAACCGCGCCAGGTCTTCCGGCTCGAAGTGCTTGACCTTCGCCTCTTTGACGGCGCCGCCCTTCGAGGGGGACAGGGGCCGCGCGTACTGCGCCGGGTTGTCCCTCAGCAGCCCGTCAGCGATAGCGTGGGCATACGCGCCGTGCAAGAGGACGTGAACCTGTCTCTGCCCGCTGTACCCCAGGGGGGGCCGCATCATTCCCTCTTCGCCGGGCCGCGCCACGCTCAGCAGCTCGAAGTACTCACGCAACCGGCCCGGCAGGACGCCCGCCGCGATCAGGTGGGCCAGATGGGGCGCTATGTGCCGGGTGTACAGGGCTTCGTTATTCCAGGCCGTGCGGTCTGCCCACGTGGCCCGCTTCGAGCGCATGTACTCCGTGACCATCTCGCCCACCGTCAGGGTCCGGGACGCGGGCCGCTTCCCTTCCCCCGCTTCCTGTAGGGCGCGCGCTATCGCTTCGTGCCCTTCCCTCTTCGTGTTCACCGTCCCGCTAGGGCGCGCCGTTGTCCCGTCCGGGTACGTCACCCGGACCCGCCACCGCCACCGCCCGGACGGCAGTTGCGTAACGTCCCCCTGCCGGTCACTGGCCTTGCCCTTCCGCTTCCCCGTCATACGCCACAGGGTAAACCCGGCCTACTCCCCTGGCCCCCGGACAACCCCGGAAGACAGCAGCGTAAACCCGCATCCCCCCGGACGATCCCGGAAGACAGTGGGCCGCGCCCTGGCCCCTCGAGCGGCCCGCCCCTCTTTTACTCAGGTCTGAGTAAAACCCCCTGACGCCCTAAGCCGGGCTTAGACCGTGGGGGCCGGATCATGTGCCCGGCGTCAGGAAGATGTTCCGGGGGCCGCTCGAGCGGGCCAGGGGCACGGCGAAGGGGAAGCCCAGGCACGCGCCCACGCTTCCCCTTCGCCGGTCTTCCAGGTGCTACGCCATGCCCGCCCACAGGACGCCCGCCACGATCAGGGCCAGCACGGCCGCGCCGGTCAGCGCCCAGCGCGCCCAGGTCACCCGGCGAAAGAGGAACGCCAGGAACAGCAGCGCGCACGCCAGGGCGAAGACCTCCCACGGTGCGCCCCGGTCAGCGTTCACGATCACCACCGGCACCGTCCGGCTTCCAGGCGTGCCGCTCACCGCGTGCCTCGCAGGAAGGCCCGGACGCGCAGCGCGGCCCGCACGATCACCCGCGTGGGCCACGGCAGGGGCGGGCCGGTGAACGTGGGACCCAAGGTCGCGTGGGCCTCGGTGCCCTGGAGTCTGCCAGGCCACACGGTCATCCTCACACGCCGCAGGGACCAGGGGAGGCGGCGCAGGTGAGGCTGGCGCCGCCGTCGGGTGAGGCGAGCGCGGCGGGCGGGGCCCAGGGGAGCCCTCTCGCCAGCAGCAGGGCGACGAGCAGCGTCACCGTTCCGGTGATCAGCAGGACGCGGCGCCGGAGGCGCCAGCGCAGCGCTCCCAGGGCCGACAGCGGGAGTACGAGCCCACCCACTGCAAGCTGTGCAGGCAGGGCAGAGCTGTACGAGATGATCACGCCTGTACTCGTCGCGGTGCCGGGTGGCGTGGTCATGGCGTCTCTCCTACAGCGTGGCGTCGGTGGTGAGGGCGGCCTGGAGTCGCCGGGTGTACTCGTCGGCGCCGATCTCGTAGACGCCGAGGGTCTGGAGGTGCGGGTTCTGGATCTGCGCGTCGAGGAGGGTGAACCCCCGGGCGTGCAGGTGGCCGGCGAGGCCGATGAGGGCGGCCTTGCTGCCGTTGGTGACGCGGTGGAATTTGCTCTCGGCGATGAACGCGCCGCCCAGCGCGAGGCCGAGGACGCCGCCCGCGAGTTCCCCATCTCGGTACGCCTCGAAGGAGTGGGCGAGGCCTGTGTCGTGCAGGTGGCCGTAGATGGCGGTGAGGTCGTCGCTGATCCACTCGCCGTCGCGGGGGGGGCTGCCGGGCAGTAGGCCGCGGCACCCGGCGAGGACAGCGTCGAAGTTGGTGTCCACGCGGTAGGTGAAGTGCCGCAGGTCGCGTTTCAGTCGGCGGGCGACGTGCAGGCCGCCTTCCTCGGTCAGGGGCACGATGGCGCGCTCCTCGACGCTGTAGAACTGCACGCCGTCCCCGTTGTCCATCAGGAACGCGCCCTGCGCGTAGGCGCGGGCGACCTGCCGGGTCAGGGGGTCGGGGTGGGTCAGCCAGGGCTGGGCGGCGGGCACCTCAGCGGGGGTACAGCACGGCCTGCGTGCAGCGGAACAGGGCCATGAGTTTGCCGTCCGGCGCGCGGACCTCGGCGTCCCAGACCTGGGTGGTGCGTCCGGCGTGGACGCTCCGGGCCTCGCAGGTGACGGTGCCCTCGCGGGCGGTGCCGAGGTGGTTGCTCTTGAGTTCGATGGTCGTGAACGACTGCGCGCCCTCGGGCAGCAGGATGCGGGTGCCGTAGCCACAGGTCGTGTCGGCCAGCGCGACAACAGTCGCGGCGTGCAGGAAGCCGTTCGGGGCAAGCAGTTCGGGCCGCACGGTCAGTTCGCTGCGCAGCAGTCCCCGCTCGGCGTGCGTGAAGCGGATGCCGATCAGGCCGGGCAGGTGGCCGGCGCCGAACGCGGTCAGGTCGTCCGGGCTGGGGACGGGACGGGGGGTGGTGGTCATGCGGCCCAGCGTACCCTGCCCGCCCGCGCGAATTGGGGGGAGGCTTCCGCGCGGTTTAGAGCAGTTCTGCGAATTACGGCGTCAGGGCAAAGGACGCCTGACGCCTCCATTCTTCGTCCTGCTCCGCCACATTCACTCGCTTCGCTCGGTCATGAAGACCTTATCTTCATGACAAATGCTTTAGTCCGCGTCGCCTAGAATGGGAGGGTGCGTCTGGATTCGCTGTCCACCCTGAATTACCGGAATCTCGCCCCGTGTACCTTGCTGTTCCCGGCGGGCGTGACCGGGGTCTTCGGGGAGAACGGCGCGGGCAAGACGAACCTGCTGGAGGCGGCGTTCCTGGCCCTGACCGGCCTGACGGACGTGACGCGCCTGGAGCAGCTGGTGCAGCAGGGCGAGACCGAGGCGTACGTGCGGGCGGACCTGGAGAGCAGCGGCAGCCTGAGTGTGCAGGAGGTCGGGCTGGGGCGCGGGCGGCGGCAGCTGAAGGTGGACGGCGTGCGCGTGCGCACCGGGGACCTGCCGCGCGGGAGCGCCGTGTGGATCCGTCCGGAGGACAGCGAGCTGGTGTTCGGGTCGCCGTCGGGGCGGCGGGCGTTCCTGGATTCGCTGCTGTCGCGCCTGAGTGCCCGCTACGCGGAGGTCCTGTCGCGGTACGAGCGTACGGTGTCACAGCGCAACGCGGCCCTGCGCGGCGGTGAGGAATGGGCGATGCACGTCTGGGACGAGTCCCTGGTGCGCCTGGGGACCGAGATCATGACGGTGCGCCGCCGCGCGCTGGTGCGCCTGAACGAACTGGCGGCCGAGGCGAACGCCGCGCTGGGCAGCCGCAAGAGCCTGACGCTGAGCCTCGCGGAGTCCACCACGCCTGAGGCCTACGCGCAGGATCTCGCGTCGCGCCGCGCGGAGGAACTCGCGCGGGGCAGCACCGCGACCGGCCCGCACCGGGACGATCTGGTGCTGACGCTGGGGGACTTCCCGGCCAGCGAGTACGCCAGCCGCGGCGAGGGCCGCACGGTGGCGCTAGCGCTGCGCCGCGCGGAACTGGAACTCCTGGCGGAACGCTTCGGCGAGCGGCCCGTGCTGCTGATCGACGACTTCTCGGCGGAACTCGACCCGGGGCGGCGGGCGTTCCTGCTGGACCTGGCAGCCAGCGTCCCGCAGGCGATCGTGACGGGCACCGAGCGCGCCCCCGGCGCGGCCCTGACCCTGCGCGCGCACGGGGGCCGCTTCACGCCGGAGGTCACCGCTGAACCTCTGCCCGGGGAACCGCTGGCCGAGGAGGTGCGCGCGTGACCCGCCGGGGGCGGCGCATGAGCGGCCCGCTGCGGCTGGGGGACCTGATGGGGGCCACGCTGGGCAGCGCGAAACTCACGGGCGGCATCCAGCGGGCGCGGGCGATCCTGCTGTGGCCGCAGGCGGTCGGCCCGGAAATCGCGCGGATCACGCGGCCCCGCACGCAGCAGGGCGGCACGCTGTTCATCGAGGTGCGTGACAGCGCCACCGCGCACCACCTCAGCATGCAGCGGCACCACTTCCTGAAGGCCCTGAACGCCCTGCTGCCCGACGCGCCCCTGACCGAGCTGCGTTTCGGGGTGGGCACCGTGCGCGAACCGACCGCGCCGGTGGCGGTGGCGCCGCTGCCCGCTCCGGACCGCGCCCGCGCACGGGAACTCGTGCAGGACGTTCCGGACGACCTGAAGAGTGCCGCGCTGCGCGCCGCCGAGGCGATCACCCGCGCGCGCAAGTGGCGCGAGGAACAGGGCTTCCGGCCCTGCCCGGTGTGCGGGGAGGCCAGCCGCGAGCAGCCCTGCCGCGCCTGCACGCTGACGCTGGACGACCCGAACGTGCGCCGCGCCGCCAGGGCGCTCATGCGCCACCCCGAGCGGCTGGAGGGCCTGCGCGACACGCTGGGGAACAGTGGCGTGCAGGCCGCGCGGTTCCTGGCGCTGCGGCAGCTGGAGGAACAACTCGAGCTGCTGGCGCTGGAGTGCGTCCGCAGTGGCGAGGGCGGCGGGTACCAGGGGTTCCTGGCCGAGCAGGCGGCGCTGTACCTGACGCTGCTCCTCAGCCGGCCCCGCGCCGCCCTGAAACGCAGTGACCGCGCGTACCTGCCCGAGCGGGTGCGGCACGTCCTGAACGCCAGCGACTGACCCGTCCCGCCCGGCGGAATGCTGGCGCAGGTGCCTGTGCATCGCGCGCGCCGCCCACTATCCTGAAGGGCATGACCGACGCCCCGGACGGCACGCCCACCCCCTCCCCCGTTCAGCCCGGCGGTTCGGCCGGTTCGCACCGTGAGGCCTCGCCCCGGCGGGTGCGGGTGGCGATCCTGACGGTCAGCGACACCCGCACGCCCGAGACGGACACCAGCGGGCAGTTCCTGCGCGCCGAGATCGAGGCGCAGGGGCACGAGGTCGTGGCGTACCGCGTCGTGAAGGACGACGCCGTGCAGATCCGCTCGGCCCTCGTGGCGTTCACGCGCGAGGCGACCGTCGTGATCTCCAGCGGCGGCACCGGCATCACGGGCCGCGACGTGACCGTGCCGGTCGTGGAGAGCCTGATCACCAAACCCATCCCCGGCTTCGGCGAGCTGTTCCGGATGCTCAGCTACCAGCAGGTGGGCGGCGCGGCCATGCTGTCACGCGCCGTGGCCGGACTGGTGCGCGGCGCGGTGGTGTTCGCCATGCCGGGCAGCCTGAACGCCGTGCAGACCGCCTGGAACGGCATCCTGAAGGACGAGCTGGGTCACCTCGCGTTCGAGGTGGAACGCCACGGGCAGCCGGGCGTCCTGACCCCGCCGCCCCTCCCCGGGCCGGACGCCCCGGCGCCACCCCCGATGCCCGGCGCGGGGGGCGGCGTGGCCGCCGGCCTGGGCCGCCACAAGAAAGGCGGGAGCCTGTGACCCCGGGGCGCACGTGGACAGCCTGAGCCTGCCGCTGGCCGTCACGCTGGCCGTCCTCGCCGCGTACTGGCTGGGCCGCGTGATCCGCGCCGCCCGCATGCGCCTCGCGCCGCGCGTGACGTACTGGGCCGCCCCGGGCCTGGGCGCGCTGCTGCTGGCGCCGATGCTGGACGTCCCCGCCCTGTTCGGCGTGGGCGCGGGCCTGATGCTGCTCGCCGAGTACTGGCCGCAGGCGTTCGTGCCGACCCGCACCCGCCCCAGTCCCGGCTGGCCGTTCGTGGTGACCCTGCTGGGCACCGGCCTGGGCGTGAACGTCCTGCGCGGCAGCACCGACCCCTGGATCACGGCGGTCAGCGCCGCGCTGCTCCTGGCGGGGCTGGCGGGCCTGCTGGCCGCCGCCGCGTATCGCCCCTGGCCGGTCACGCCGGCCCTGACCTTCGCCGCGCGCTGGAAGACCGTCACCACGCCCGACTGGCCGGAGCTGACCGTCACCCTCAGCGAGCGCGGCGCGCACCTACGCAACGTGTCGGGCCGCGCGCTGCGCATGGCCGGCTGGTCCCCTGCCGGACTGAACGCGTGGTACCCCGTCCGCACGCCCGCCGGGGAGGCCGTGCAGGAACTCGCCGCCGGGCAGGAGGCCCTGCTGCCCGTCCACGGGCACGACCACGGGGTGCGCGTCTGGTACGCCCCTGCACGCGGCGAGGCCACCCACCTGTTCCGCGCCGACTGGACCCCCACGGCCCACGCCGAGGACCGCGTCCTGAACTGAACCCGAACTGGGGACTGGCCCGGAACGCCGCCCGGCAAACAGAGCGGGCGGCGTTCTGGCGGACGGGTCGTCCGACCGGAAGACCTGAATCGTCACCCCGTGATTTGCCCTGTGGCCCCCCCGCGTGGCAGGATGACGGGTCACGCGCTCAGCGCGACCGGGCCAGGTCGGCCCACCGGGCACGCCCCGCCTCTCAAGCCTCACCTCAAGACACGGCCCCCGCCCCCACCTGTGCGGCGTGCAGGCCGACAGGATCACCCATGACCCAGCACACCCGCGCGCCCCGCCGCGCCAGCAGCACCTCCGCCGCCAGCACCGCCCCCGCCCCCACCGTGCGCGACTGGCAGACCCTCCTGGGCGACCGCACGCCCACTCCCGTGCAGGCGCAGGCGATTCCCGCCCTGCTGGACGGCCGGGACGTCATCACGACCGCCCGCACCGGCAGCGGCAAGACCCTCGCGTTTCTGATCCCCGCCGCCGCGCGCGGCATCGGCATGCGCCCCACGCGCGGCATGCAGCCCGAGGCCCTGGTCATCACGCCCACGCGCGAACTCGCCGTGCAGATCCGCGACGTCGCCACCGAACTCGGCATGACCGCCGGGCGCATCACGGGCGGCATCACCCCCGGGCAGACGACCCGCGAGGCGACCGGCAAGGGCCTGATCACCGGCACGCCCGGCCGCCTGAAGGACCTCATCGGGCGCGGCGAGCTGCGGCTGAACAACCTGCGCTACGTCGTCCTCGACGAGGCCGACGAGCTGCTCTCGCTGGGCTTCCTGCGCGACGTGGGTGACATCCTGCGCCACGCCCGCGACCAGCAGCCGCAGGGCCGCACGCTGCAGATCGCCATGGCCTCCGCCACGTTCCCCGCCGAGATCCGCGACGTCGCGCAGCGCTTCATGCACGACCCCGCGCGCATCGACGTGGCCCCCACCCCCGGCGCGGACGCCACCGGCGACATCCTGGGCGGGGTCAGCACCGCCACGCACCTCCTGCACCACACCACCAAGGACGCCCTCCTGACCGACGCGGCCCGGCACACCCGCGCCGCGCTGAAAGAACCCGGCGGCTGCGTCGTGCTGTTCAGCCGCACCAAACACCTCGTCAAGCGCCGCGCCCAGCACCTCGGCGACCTGCTGCCCGGCGAGCAGGTCAGCCCGCTCGAAGGGAACATGGACCAGAAGAAGCGCGAGCGCACCATGCAGGCGCTCCGTGACGGGCAGTCCCGCATCCTGGTCGCCACCGACATCGCCGGACGCGGCATTGACCTGCCCGAGGTGCGCCTCGTGATTCACCTGGACGTCGCCGCCACCGCCGAGGATCACGTGCACCGCTCGGGCCGCACCGCCCGCGCCGGACGCGACGGCACCAACCTGATCCTCCTGGCGCCCGAACAGCGCGCCCTGTGGCAGGGCATCCGCCGCAAGCTGCCCGCCGCGCTGCAACCCCCCGCCACGCCCGAGGAACGCCAGATCGACCCCGAAGTGCAGGAAAAACGCGGCCAGGGTCGCGGGCAGGGCCAGAGTCAGGGTCGCGGCGGACAGCCGGGCCGGGGCGCCGGACAGCAGCCGCGCAGCGCGCAGGGCGGCAGCCAGGGCCAGCGGCAGGGGGCTCCCCGTCAGGGCCAGCAGGGCGGTGGGCGCAGCGAAGGGCGCCCGCAACGCAGTGAGGGCCGTCCCCAGCAGCGCCAGGACACCCCGGGGACCGGCGCCGGCCGCGTCGGCCCGCAGCGCCCCAAACGCCGCCGCTGAGCAGCCCCACAGCGCCCCAGTCGAACGAGGACTGGGGCGCTGATTTTCTCATTTCCTCTTCCAGCAGAGCACCTGCGCCGCATGCCGACGACCGGCTGTGATACATCCTGAACATCCCATGATGCGCCGCACCATCCTCCTGTGTACCCTGCTCGCGACCTCCGCTCACGCCGCGCCGAGTGGCTTCATCGGGCAGTCCGTCTTCACTCTCTCCCGACAGCTCCTCCAGCTGCCCCCGGACCAACCCCAGTTGGACGCCGTCTGCGATGAGGGTGTCCGGATCGCCCTTCAACCGGACCACACGACAGCACAGACCTGGCCCCAGCTCAGCCAGACGAAATGGGTCCTGCCCAAGGTCTACGAGGACGGTCGGTACACCATCCGTCTGCACGGCGCACCCGAACAGATACTGGTCAGTTGCTACATGGAAGCCCTGCGCCTACAGAAGCTCCAGGCAGAGGGCCGATTCGATCCGGCCATTCACCGATTCGGACCCCTGACCCGCGCACCCCTGATTCTTGATGTACAGGGACCCGGACCGGATGACACCACCTACGCTCTCGCCTCACTCAGCGCGCGGCTCATGAACGACGCGGGTGACGAAGTGTGGATCAAGACGTTCTCCGGACTGAACACGGCCCAGCCCACCTGGGACACCCCGAACAAGGAACGGTACTGGCCTCTCAAGGCCCACTTCAATCTCATCGACCGGGAGTCCGACGAGCGCACACGCGCCGCATTTCAGCAGGCCACCCTGCTCCGACTGGTCCTGGCCTACATGGATGACCAGATCATCCTGGACTTCGACCAAGTAATCGCGAGACAGCTCTGTACCGGACATCTTCAGGTTGAGGCTGTGCTGGACGCAAAATTCCTGAACGTATGATCGGTCGCGAATCGGCACAACAAACGGCGGTGTTTTGGGTGTGTGACCATCCCAGAACCCGCCGATCTCCAGCGTACTGAACTCACCCGCCATTTCAAAGCCTGCGTGCCCTTCCTGCGCCACGACACGCTGCAGCGTGTCGTGGACGTGATCTTCGCGATGGTGACCGCGAGGAGCGTGAACCAGAGTGACCTGTGCGCCCACCTGCCTGGGGCACGCTCCCTCGACGCGAAGAAACGCCGGGTGGAACGAGGGTGCCGGGATCCCCAGCTGACCGGACCGGTGTTCCTGGCCTTCCTGCTGGCCCTGCTGCCCCCTGGGAAACTTCTGCTCAGCATGGACCGGACGACCTGGGAGCGTGGCGAGTCGCCCCTGAACCTCTTGGTCCTCGGCGTCGTGTTGCACGGGTACACGGTGCCGCTCGTCTGGACCGCTCTCGATCACGACGGCAACAGCGGCACGGTCCGGCGCATCCAATTGGTCTCACGACTCCTGAAGGCCCTTCCAGCGGGCCGCTGGAAGGGCCTGGTCGCTGACCGGGAGTTCATCGGTGGGGAGTGGTTCCGCTTCCTGAGGCGCAAGGGCATCAAACGGGCCATTCGCATCCGAAAGAACGCTGTGGTCGACGAGCTGCGCGTGGACGCGTGGTTCGGTGATCTGAAGGTTGGAGAAGTCCGGTGCATGGCTGAGAAGGCGTACGTCTACGGTGAGGTGATGCAGGTCGTGGCCACCAGGTCCCCTGCGGGGGACCTGGTGGCCATTGCCACAGATTTCAGCGTGTGGGACACCTGCGTGCTGTACCGGGCTCGCTGGTCGGTAGAGTGCACGTTCGCGAGCCTCAAGGTCCGCGGGTTCGATGTGGAGCGGACCGGCATCACCCGCCCGGACCGGCTGGAACGTCTGTTCGGGCTGGTCGTCCTGGCCTGGATCAGCTGCCTCAGGGTGGGCGTGTGGCTCCAGGCGCAGGTTCCGGTCAAGGTGAAGGCTCATGGCCGGGCGGCCATGAGCCTCGTGCGGTACGGCGCGGAGCGGCTGTGCCATGCCCTGCGGTGGAATCTCCCCGAGTTACCCGCACTGATCAGGCTGCTGAGCACGCCATTTCACGCGCCAGGCGCGGCTTGAAGGCAAGATGTCCGGTACAGAGGCGAGACAGCAAAGACGCGCACTCCCGTTCCCAGGAGTGCGCGTCTCGTTTTGTTCTCTGTCTTACCCGGCCTGGCCGAACTGCATGCGGAAGACGAATTTGGTGACGTCGGCTTTGAGGTTGTCGATCATCTCGTTGAACATGGTGGTGGCTTCGAACTTGTATTCGGTGAAGGGGTCGCGCTGGCCGTAGCCGCGCAGGCCGATGCCCTGGCGCAGGACGTCCATGCCGTGCAGGTGTTCTTTCCAGAGCTGGTCGACGACCTGCAGGATGACGTAGCGCGAGAGGCTGTTCATCATGGTGGGGCTGAGTTCTTCCTTGCGGGTGTCGAAGGCGTCGGCGACGGCGGCCAGCAGGGTGTCCTGCGCCTCGGCGGGGGTCTTGCCCCGCAGGCTCTCGAAGTCGAAGCTTTCCAGCTGGGGGACGGCGTCGGTGACGGCGGCGCGCAGTCCGTCGATGTCCCAGTTCTCGTGGCTCTGCTCGATGGGCAGGTGCGTGGCGAGCTGGTGGTCGATGAAGTCGGCGATCATGCCTTCGGTGCTCTCCTCGACGTCCGCGTCGGGTCCGAGAAGCACCTCGCGGCGCTGGGCGTAGACGGTGTCGCGCTGTTTGCTCATGACGTTGTCGAATTCGAGGAGCTGTTTGCGGGTGCTGAAGTTGCGGTCCTCGACGCGCGCCTGGGCCTTCTCGATGGCGCCGGTGACCATCTTGGCCTCGATGGGCTGGGTGTCGTCCATGCCGAGGCGGTCCATCATGGCGACGACGCGATCGTTGGCGAACAGGCGCATCAGGTCGTCCTCGAACGACACGTAGAAGCGGCTGGAGCCGGGGTCGCCCTGGCGGCCGGCGCGGCCGCGCAGCTGGTTGTCGATGCGGCGGCTCTCGTGGCGTTCGGTGCCGATGATGTGCAGGCCGCCGAGGTCCTTGACGCGCTGGCGGTCGGTGAGGGTGTCGGCCTGAAGCCCGATGGCCTGGCGGATGAAGTCCTCGTTCATGCCGGGAATCTGCATGCCGATCTGCATGGCGTCAGGGTCCTGGCGGCTGATGGCCTTGATGAATTGCTCGACTTCGGGCACGTAGCGGCTCAGGCCGAGCTGCTGCTCGATGGCCTCCCCGAGGATGAATTCGGCGTTGCCGCCGAGCATGATGTCGGTGCCGCGGCCGGCCATGTTGGTGGCGATGGTGACGGTGCCCGAGCGGCCGGCCTGCGCGACGATGCTGGCCTCCTGCGCCTCGAATTTGGCGTTCAGGACGCTGTGCTGGATGCCCGCCTGGGTCAGCAGGTCGCTGAGCTGCTCGCTGGTGACGATGCTGGCGGTCCCGATCAGGACGGGGCGGCCGGTGGCGTGCATCTCGCGGACCTCCTGCACGACGGCGTTGTACTTGCCCATCTTGGTGCGGTAGACGAGGTCCTCGGCGTCCTTGCGCTGCACGCCCTTGTTGGTGGGGATGACCAGGACGTCGCTGCCGTAGATGTCGAGGAATTCCTTTTCCTCGGTCTTGGCGGTGCCGGTCATGCCCGCGAACTTGTTGTACAGGCGGAAGAAGTTCTGGTAGGTGATCGTGGCGAGCGTCTGGTTCTCGTTCTCGATCTTGACGCCTTCTTTCGCTTCGATGGCCTGGTGGAGGCCCTCGCCGTAGCGGCGGCCGGGCATGCTGCGGCCGGTGAATTCGTCGATGATGATGACCTCGCCCTCGGCGTTGACGATGTAGTCCTTCTCGCGGTGGTACAGTTCGCGCGCGCGGATCGCCTGGGTGATCATGTGCGCCTTGTCCATATTGTCCGGGCTGTACAGGTCGCTCAGGGACAGCAGGCGCTCGATCTTGCTGATGCCGCCTTCCGTGATGTGCACCTGTTTACCCTTCTCGTCGATGGTGTAGTCGCCGGTGGGTTCGGTGCGCACGCCGGGCTCGGCCGGTTCGCCCTTCTGGAGGCGGCGGATGAGTTTGGCGTACACGTAGTAGAGGTCGGTGGCCTTCTCGGCGGCGCCGCTGATGATCAGGGGCGTGCGGGCCTCGTCGATGAGGATCGAGTCCACCTCGTCCACGATGGCGAAGTTCAGGGGGTGGTCGGCGCGCAGGGCGAGGGCCTCGCGGCTCTGGGCCATGTTGTCACGCAGGTAGTCAAAGCCCAGTTCGCTGTTGGTGACGTAGGTGATGTCGCAGGCGTACGCGGCCTGTTTCTCGTGGGGCTGCATCTCGCGGCTGGCGAGGCCCACGGTGAGGCCGAGCGTGCGGTACAGCAGGCTCATTTCCTCCATGCCGACCCGGGCGAGGTAGTCGTTCACGGTCACGAGGTGGCAGCCGCGCCCCTGAAGGGCGTTCAGCGCCAGGGCCAGCGTGGCGACGAGGGTTTTGCCCTCACCGGTGCGCATCTCCGCGATACGGCCCTTGTGCAGGGCGTAGCCGCCGATGAGCTGCACGTCGTAGTGGCGCTTGCCGATGGAACGGCGTCCGGCCTCGCGGATCAGGGCGAAGGCGGGGACGACGACGTCGTCGAGGGACTCGCCGCCTTCCGTGACGCGGCGGCGCAGATCCATGAAGGCAGCGGCGAGATCTTCGACCTTCTTGGTCTCTTCTTCCAGCGCGCCCACAGGCTGCACGATCGTCTTGATGATCTGCGCAACGTCGCGCTGGTTGTTATCGAACATTTTGTTCAGGACACGGAACATGACAAGCGAGTATAACGCGCGGGCCGGGCGCGGCGCGGCGTGATTTCAGTGAGGGGCACGTAAGCAACTTGAGCGGTTTTCGCTCAGGGAGCATGAACGTCCGCTCCATGCGCGGTGAAGGGGGCAGGCGCGTCACTCATGCGCGGCCCTTATCCTGCGCCCATGAACCTGAAAGTCCTGCCTGCCCTGCTGGCCCTGCCGCTGCTGGGCGCCTGCGCGCCCCTGGCCTCCCTGCTCGCGAACTCCGAGACCGAGGGGCCCAGGCCCCGCACCGCCGGCCCGCTCACGGTCGGGCAGACCTGGACGGTCAGCGGGCCGGTGGACGGCGGGACCGTCACGCAGTCGGTGAACATCACCGATCTGGTGGACGTCGCCGACGGCACCGCCAGCGTGAACGGCCGCGATCAGGCCGACGCGTTCAGTACGGGCCGCGCGGGCTTCACCATCGCCACGTACGACGGTGTCCGCCGCACCCTGCGCTTCGACTGGATCGGCGAGAACGGGGCGGCCTACACCTGCCGCATCACCACCCTGCTGTCCCAGCCGTACCAGGGTGAACTGACCCTGAAGACGGGGGGCCGCACGGCGACCGGCACCTGCTCGGCTGTCAGCAACTGACCGTCACGGGGGGAGGGGGCGACCGAGCCGCACGCCGGTCGCCCCCTCCCCTGCCGGGTCACCAGCGGTAGCGCTCGTCCCACGCCTCGCCCCGGCGGATGAAGGGCGCGCGGGTCCCGAGCACGCGGTGCCCGCCCTTCACGGCGGCGCGCACGATCACGCGCGGGTCGAGCCCCGGGTGCACTTCTTGCGCGAAGGCGACGTCCTCGCGCACGTCGAGGTTTCCCCCGCTGGCGACGGAATCGGTGCCCAGCGCGACCTCCACCCCGGCCGCCGCGAAGGCCGCCCAGGGGAACACGCCGCAGTCCAGGTGGTGGTTGCTGCGCGGGCAGGTCACGACGGCGCTGCCGGCCCGGGCGACCCGCGCGATGTCGTCCGGGGTGACGTTCACCATGTGGATCAGCGTGGGTTTCGCGTTCAGGACGCCCAGTTCGTCCAGGTAGCGTACGGGGGTCAGGTCGGGCTCCGGGGCGCGGCCCATGACCTCCGCGAAGGTGTCGGGGTACAGCGCGGCCAGCCGGTTGTCCCAGATGGGTCCGCCGCCGCGCGTGTACAGGTCGTGCTCGGCGGGGTGCTCGGCCACATGGATCTGGAGGGGCAGGCCCTCCCCGGCGGCGTAGTCGCACAGCAGCCGCATCAGGCGATGGCTGACGGTGTGCGGCGTGTGCGGGGACAGGCCCACGCGCGGCCCGCCGGGACGCTCCTGCGCGCGCCAGCCCTCGATCCGTTCGCGCACGGTCCGGAAGATCTCGTTGGCCTTTTCTGGGAAGGTACCCAGCACCTCGTAGTACAGGACGCCGCTCAGGTCCTCACGGGGCAGCAGGGTCTCCATCACGTCCGGGGCGTGCATGTACACGATGTCGCCCACGCCGCCCGCGCCCAGCCCGGCCAGGGTGTCCGCGCCGTGCCGGGCGGCCTCGGCGCTGCGTTTCTCGCGCTGGGGCACGACCACCTCGGGAATCCAGCGGAAGTACGGCAGGGCCGTGAACTCGTACGTGCTCATGTCCAGGTGCGTGTGGGCGTTCACGGGCGGCGGCGCGATCACGGACCCCGCGCGTTCCTCCCGCGCGTGGGGATACGCGGCACGCAGCGTATCCGGGTGCCCGGTCGCCGCGACCGTCCCGCCCACCACGACCACCCCGCCGGGACTCTGCGCGCCGCCCATGCCGGTGTACAGCACGTCGCAGGTGAGCAGGCGGGGCGTGTGCGGGTCGCTGTGGGTCATGCGCGCCATGCTACGCCGCGCGTGCGGGACAGACGGACCGCGCCGCGCGTGCAGGACACGGCGGCGCGGAGGGGCTGAGCCCGGTTTCAGTGGGCGGTCACTTCCTGGCCCTGCTGGTCGCGGGCGAGTCTGTCCCAGTCGATGCGGCGGCGCCGCCATTCGAAGATCAGGACCTTCACGACTTCTTCCGCGCCGCGGGCGAGGAACACGCCCCAGACGCCCAGCGGTGAGTAGAGGCCCAGGCCGATGGCGAGGGGCAGGCCGACGACGAACGCGCCGACGACGTCGCCGATGATGACGCCCTTGCCGTCGGCCGCGCCGGGGAGGACGCCGCCCCCGATGATCATGTTCCGGACCTTGAAGATCTGGAAGGCGGCGCTGATCAGGATGCCGATCAATGCGATGTGATGCACGTCGCTGCCGACGCGCGGGAACAGCGCGGGGACGATCAGGGCGCTCAGGGCGTACAGCAGCCCGAAGCCCAGCCCGGTGACGAGTCCGGCGCGGCTGATGCGCCCCAGCCACAGCTGCGCGGCAGTCGCGTCCCCGGCGCCCAGCGAGCGGCCGATGAAGACGGTGGCGGCGCTCATCAGGCCGAACGAACCCACGATGAAGATGCCTTCCAGCGTGCCGACGATCTGGCTGGCGGCCAGCGCGGCGGTGCCGACGCGGGCGTACACGGCGGCGTACAGGAACCCGCCGAGGCTCCAGGCGAACTCGGTAAACGCAATGGGCGCGCTGATGGTCAGCAGCGGCGCGGCGATGGACCGCCAGGCGTCCCGGGCGGGCAGGGTGAGCGCGGCGAGGTGGCGCGGGCCGTAGATCTGGTAGGCGAGCAGGGCGGTCTTGAGGATGTTCGCGAACACCAGCGCCCAGGCGGCGCCGACCACCCCGAGTTGCGGGAGGGGGCCGACGCCGAACACGAGGCCGTACGCCAGCAGGCTCTCGACGATGACGGTGATGACGGTGGCGACCAGGGGGGTGCGGGCGTGCCCGAGGGAGCGCAGGGCGCCGCTGAGGATCCAGGCGAGGCTGCCGGGGATCAGGGCGAGCATGCTGACCTGCATGTAAGGGGTGGCGGTGCGGGTGACGGCGTCCTCGCCGCCCGCGAGGCTCAGGAGGGGTCCGGCGAGCAGCACGACCGGGAGGGTCAGGAGGGCCGCGGCGAGCACGCTGGTGACGACGCTGACGGTCAGCGTCTGGTTCACGCCGGGCCGGTCGGCGGCGCCGTGGCGGCGGGCGACGAGGATGCTGGTGCCGCTGCCCAGGGCGCCCAGGGTGACGAAGAACAGGAAGCCCAGGCTGCCGCTGAGGCCGACGGCGGCGACGGCAACCGCGCCGAGCGTGCCGACGATGATCTGGTTGATGAAGGTCAGGACGAGCTGGATGACCATTTCCAGGCTGACGGGGACGGCGATGCTGGCGATCTCGCGCGCCGGGCTCTTGATCGATTCAGTTGGGGGTGGGGTGGGGGCCGTGACGGCTGACATGCCTCCACCCTACACGGCGCGGGTCAGCGGGGCATCCGCCAGGTGGCGCAGTCCAACCCCCTCTCGCCCATCTTTTCATTTGTGAACCAATCTGCGATTTTTCTTGACATTTATCAATCACGGCAGGCAGAATGCCCCTCAAGAGGCAGCCCCCATGACCCAGGACCCCAGCGTGACCACCGACCACCCCGCCCCTCTGATCCCCGCGACCTCGTGGGCGATCATCGACTCCACCCTGCGGGAGGGCGAGCAGTTCGCACGCGGGAACTTCAAACAAGGCGACAAGATCGAGATCGCCCGGGCGCTCGACGCCTTCGGGGCCGAATTCATCGAGGTCACCACCCCGATGGTCAGCGCGCAGACCCACGCGGACATCCGCCGCCTGACCAGCCTGGGGTTGAAGGCCAAGTTCCTGACGCACGTCCGCTGCCACATGGACGACGTGCAGCGCGCCGTGGATACCGGCGTGGACGGCCTGGACCTGCTGTTCGGCACCAGTTCGTTCCTGCGGGAATTCAGTCACGGCAAGAACATCGGGCAGATCATCGACAGCGCCCAGCAGGTCATCAGCTGGATCAAGACCCACCACCCGGACCTCCAGATCCGCTTCAGCGCCGAGGACACCTTCCGCAGCGAGGAAGCCGACCTGATGGCCGTGTACAGGGCCGTCTCCGACCTGGGCGTGCACCGCGTCGGCCTGGCCGACACCGTCGGCGTCGCCACGCCCCGGCAGGTGTACACGCTGGTCCGCGAGGTGCGCAAGGTCATCCATGCCGAGTGCGGCATCGAATTCCACGGGCACAACGACACGGGCTGCGCCGTCAGCAACGCCTACGAGGCCGTCGAGGCGGGCGCCACCCACATCGACACGACCATCCTCGGGATCGGGGAACGCAACGGCATCACGCCGCTCGGCGGCTTCCTGGCCCGCATGTTCACCTTCGACCCGCAGGGCCTGATCGACAAGTACAACCTCGACCTGCTGCCGGAACTCGACCGCATGATCGCCCGCATGGTGGACCTGCCGATTCCCTGGAACAACTACCTGACCGGCGAATTCGCGTACAACCACAAGGCCGGGATGCACCTGAAGGCCATCTACCTCAACCCCGGCGCGTACGAGGCCATCCCGCCCGGCGTGTTCGGCGTGGGCCGCCGCATCCAGGCGGCGAGCAAGGTCACGGGCAAGCACGCCATCGCCTACAAGGCCCGCGAACTGGGCCTGCACTACGGCGAGGACGCCCTGCGCCGGGTCACGGACCACATCAAGGCGCTGGCCGAGCAGGACGAACTGGACGACGCCCACCTGGAACAGGTGCTGCGCGAGTGGGTCAGCGCCTGAGGCGGCCCGTGCAGATCACCCGCCCACCCCGCCCGGGACGCTTCGGCACAATGCCCGCATGACCCCCGACCCGACCGCCGCCGCTCCCGTCCTGTACCGAGCCCTGTCCGATGGGGGCGTGGGCGGCAAGCGCGTGGCGGTCTTTCTGGACGGCGGCGATGAGCAGGCGCGGGCCGAGGCGGCCGGCGCGCCGCTGAGCGTGTTCGTGCAGGCTGCCGACCCGACCGGATTGAGGCTGCGGGTCTTCACGCCCACGCGCGAGAAGGGCAGCAGCGACAGCGCCGCCATCGCCGCGCTGAGCGCCCTCCACACGCGAGCGGGTCTGCTGGACGTCGTGGAGGTCACGCAGGGCGACCCGGAAGCGGGGGGCGAGGTCCAGAGCGCGCAGCTGTGCGGCGGCGAGTGGGTGCTGCGCCAGGGCCTCGCCACGGCGCGGGAGGTGCAGGCGGACCTCTCCCCCACCGGGCTGGCCGGGCTGGCGGCGTGGGTGGGCAGCACGGGCCGCCCGAATCTGGTCGCAGAGCTGCCCTCGCTGGCGGCACTGGACGCCTTCATGCCGGACGACGCGGCGATCAGCGGGGTGAACCGCGCCACCGACACGACGGGCCTCGTCCTGTACACCCTGGGCGGCCCCGGGCGGGTGGACGTGAGCTTCCGGGCGTTCGGTCCCCTGAAGGGCTTTACCGAGGACGCCGCGAGCAGCAACATGCTGGCTTGCCTGATCGGCGTGCTGGGCCGGCGCGGACAGCTGCCGCAGGACGCGAACCTGCTGCGGGCCGCGCAGCGCCGCCCCGGGCACCCCGCCCGGCTGACCGCGCAGTTCGCGCCGCTCTCGGGCGGGGTGGAAGTCTGGGTGGGCGGCCGCGCTACCCCGGCGGGCGCGGCGCCCTGAGCGCAGCATGAAGACCCTCACGGAGCGGGTGGGGCCTGACCTTTAGACTGCTCCCATGGAGCTTTTACTCGACCTTCACCCCGACGCCTACCCCCTGGAGGGCTTCCGGCGTCGGCAGCTGCTCGACTGGGTCTTCGGGCAGGGCGCCGGCACCTTCGACGCCATGACCAACCTGCCCGCCCCCACCCGGCAGGAGCTGACCGCCAGCTACCTGCTCAATCCCTTCAAGCTGATCGAGACGGTCCGCAGCGCCGACGGCAGCGTGAAGTACCTCTTCACCCTGCAGGACGGCCGGCAGATGGAAGCGGTGTACATGCCGTACCTCGACCGCAAGACCATCTGCGTGTCCACCATGGTGGGGTGCCCGGCGCGGTGCGCCTTCTGCGCGACCGGCGCGATGGGCTTCGGGCGCAACCTGACCCCCGGCGAGATCGTGGCGCAGGTCCTGGCCGTCGCCGGCGGCGAGGACATCGCCCCGCGCGAGATCCGCAACCTGGTGTTCATGGGCATGGGCGAGGCCATGCTCAACTACGACAACACCATGCTCGCCGCGCGCATCCTGCTGCACCCCGAAGCGCTGGGCATGAGCAAGCGCCGCGTGACGCTCTCCACCGTGGGCATCGCCAAGGGCATCCGCCGCCTGGCGACCGAGGACGACCTGGGCATCAAGCTGGCGATCAGCCTGCACGCCCCGGACGAGGACACCCGGCGCCGGATCATCCCGACCGGGCAAGTGAACTCCATCGAGGAGATCATGAGTGCCGCCCGCGAGTACCAGGACGTCACGGGCCGGCGCATCACCATGGAATACACCATGCTGCGCGGCATCAACGACCACCTCTGGCAGGCCGAGCTGCTGGCCGAACTGCTGCGCGGCCTGGTCAGCCACGTGAACCTGATTCCCATGAATCCCTGGCCGGGCTCGGACTTCGAGAGCAGCACCGAGGAGCAGATCCAGGCCTTCTACGACCTGCTCGAATCGCGCGGCGTGGACGTCAGCGTGCGCCGCTCGCGCGGTCGCGACGCGGGGGCCGCGTGCGGTCAGCTGGCCCTGAAGCGACCCGGCGCGGTGGGGGGGCAGGGCAGCGGCGCCGCCTGAGCGTTCATGCAGTCAGATGAGTAAGGGTTACGAGAGAGGTTAATGCTACGCTACAGGCGTTTCCGAAACGTCAGGAGGCCAATAAGGTGACACATACACGTACCGTTCTGCTGGGACTCACCCTGGCCCTCGTCTCACAGGGCGCGGCGCAGACCATGCTGGAGACGGCCACCACCATCGGCGTGCAGAACACCCTGCAGTCCATCGGCACGCCCACCATGCCCAAGGTCAACCTGCCCGCGCCGGGGACGACCGGCGCCGCACCCTCGACCGCCACGACCCCGGCGACCGCCGCGGCTGTACCCACCGTGACCGTCACGCCCCTCACGGCCGACCAGCAGGTCCTGCTGGGACAGGCGCGCGCCGCCTACCAGGCCGGCACGCTGCCCGAGGCCCGGCGCCTGTACGAGACGCTGGTGACGCAGAACTACACCAATCCGGCCCCGCACTTCGGGCTGGCCCTGACCCTCTTCGCCCAGAATGACGACAAGGGCGCCGCCTTCGAACTGCAGCAGTTCGCGGCGCTGGCCCCGGACCGCTTCGAAGGCCCCTACAACCTGGGCGTGATCGCCACCCGCGCCGGCCGCCACGACGAGGCCCTGACCCTCTATGCCCAGGCCGCCGGCCTCATGAAGGACCAGGCGGGACCCGCGGCGCAGCGTCAGGTGCTCGAGGCGCTGGCCGCCGAGCAGACCCGCAAGGCGGACTTCGCGGCGCTGAGCACCACCCTGGCCGCCGTCAGCGCCATCGACCCGCAGGATCTCGACGTGCAGTACCGGCTGGCGCAGGCGCGCACGCTCAGCGGCCAGGGCGCCGCCGCGCTGCCCGGCGTCTACGCCCTGCTGCAGAGCGCCCCGGACCGCGTGGACGCCGCCCTGCTGCTGGCCGACATCTACGTCGCCCAGGGCCTGCCGGAGCGTGCGCTGCGCGAACTGGACGCCGCCGGCCCCCGCGTGAAGACCGGCGACGACCGCGCCACCCTGCTGCTGCGCCGGGCCGACCTGCTCGCCCAGACCGGCGACACCCGCGCCGCCGTGTTCGCCGCGCAGGCCGCCACCCGCGAGGCGCCCAAGAACGCCGTCGCCTACGCCCGCGAGGGCGAGCTGCGCGCCGCGCGCGGTGACCGTCCCGGGGCCCTGACCGCCTACCTGAACGCCGTGAAGCTCGCGCCGCAGAGTGCCGCCTACCGCGCCGCACTGGCCGGCGTGCGCCTCACCCTGGGCGACAACGTCCAGGCGCAGGCCGACGCCGCCCGCGCCCTGACGCTGCGTCCCGACGACGCCACGCTTGCCCGCGCGCTGTTCGTGCAGGGGGTCGCCGCCTACCGCCGGGGGCAGTACGCGCAGGCCCGCGCCGCCCTGACCTCCAGTCAGACGCGGGCGCCCAGCGCAGACACGGCGCTGTGGCTGGGCCTGAGCGCCTACGCGGCCCGTGACTACGCGGCCGCCGCGAGCGCCCTGGCCGAGAGCGTGAAGCTCAACCCCACCCCTACCGCCCGCGTGAACCTGGGCAGCGCGCTGCTCGCCAGCGCCCGCTACGCCGAGGCCGAGGCCGTCCTGCGCGGCCTGGTCAGCGAGAATCCCAGGAACGCCGAGGCGTGGTATCTGCTGGGCCTCAGCCAGCGCGCCCAGGCCCGCGAAACCGACGCCCGCACCTCGCTGAAGGCGGCGGCGGCGCTGGGCAACGCCCGCGCGCAGGAGGCCCTGAAATGAGCCGGGCCAGTACCCGCCGCTGGCCCGACGTGATGATCGGCACCCTGGTCGTCCTGCTGCTGGGCGGCTTCGGGACCCTGCTGCTGCGCCCCCAGGCCAGCGCGCCCGTCAGCGCCGACGAACCCCAGCCGGCGACCACCGCGACCAGCCCGGTCCCCGGCATCCCCGGCGCGCCCGGCACGACCAGCGACGATGCAGTCGCCGCCCCCGTGACGGCCGCGCCCACCACCACGCAGCCGGCGACCGGCACCGACACCGGCGCAACAGCCGACGCTCCGGCCACCCCGGCCCCTGAAACGACAGACGCACCCGTCATCGCCGCCGCGCCTATCGGCACCCCGGATCCGGCCCTGACCGGCCAGCCCGAGTCCCCCACCACGGCCACGCCCGGCACGGAAGCCACCCCGGCCGCTGAACAGCCGGACGCGGCCGCCCCAGGGACACCCACCCCGAGGACCGGCGGCGCGGTGCCCACGAGCGAGCAGCGCACGCCGCTGCGCAGCGACTACCGCATCACCCTCGGCACCTTCAGCAGCGTGGGCGCCGCACAGACCGCCGCGCAGGGCGTCAGCGCACTCGGCTACGCCGTCTACCCCATTGACCTGGGCAGTCAGGTGGTCGCGCAGGTCGGGCCCTTCGCCGACGAGACCAGCGCCCGCGAGGCCCTGGCCGACGTGCAGCGGGCCTACCCCGGCGCGGTCCTCTACCCCCCCAGGAACCGCAGCCTGAGCAGCGCGGCCACCCCGGCGACCGCGACCCCCTCCCAGACGGAACAGGCGCAACCCGAGCCGACGCCAGCGGCCACCCCCGCCGACCGCGCCGGCGACACGGCCGCCAGCCCCGCAGCCACCAGCACAGAACCCACCTACCTGCAGGTCGGGGCCTTCGACCGCCTGGAAAGCGCGCAGAACCTCGTGCAGCAGCTGCGCGACCTGGGCTACAACCCCACCGTGAACGCCCCGGCCGGCAAGAAGGTCACCGTGCTCGTCGGCCCGTACACCGGCGATCCGCTCACGCGGACCGAGGCGCGCCTCGGGCAGAACGGCCTCCAGTCCTTCCGGGTCCGCTGACCGTGGCTGAAATTCCCACTGCGGCCATCAGCCGCCTCGTCACCTACCTGCGCATTCTCGAACAGCTCGAACTTCAGGACGTCAGCCGCACCAGCAGCACGGATCTCGCCGAGCGCGCCGGCGTGACGGCCTTCCAGGTCCGCAAGGATCTCGCCTATTTCGGGCGCTTCGGCACGCGCGGCATGGGGTACACCGTCCCCATCCTCAAGCGTGAACTCGTGCGCGTCCTGGGCCTGAACCGCACCTGGAACGTCGTGATCGTCGGCGTGGGCCGCCTGGGTCAGGCCATCGCCAACTACCCGGGCGCCAGCGACTACCAGTTCCAGTACGTGGGTCTGTTCGACGTCAACCCGGATCTGGTGGGCACCCAGGTGCGCGGGCTGACCGTCCAGCACCTCGATGCGCTGCCCGCCTTCACGCAGGCGCAGCCCGTCGACATGGGCTTCCTGGCCGTGCCGCCGGACCGCGCGCAGGACGCCGCACAATCGCTTGCAGACGCTGGCGTGAAAGGTATCCTGAATTTCGCTCCCACCGTGATTCAGCCCCGCACCATCGAGCGCCCCGGGTTCAGCGACCTCAGCGACGAGTGGCGCGGCGTGATCGTGGAGAACGTCGATTTCCTCGCCGGCATGAAACGCCTCGCCTTCTACATTCTCAACCCCCACCTGAAAGACGCCCCCACCCCGGAGGACCCCGCATGAAGAAATTAGCCGCACTCGCCTTACCGCTCGTCCTTGCCGCCTGCGGGCAACAAAGCGTGAATATCGGCCAGGGCTTCCAGATGACCCCCTCCTTCGACGGCGCGACCGTAGCCGCCAACGTGGTCAACGTGTACGCCAAGAATGCCGACGGCAGCCGCGGCGCCTACCTGGGCAGCCAGGTCAAGAGCTACACCGTCACCCAGGGCCGCCTGAACGTCGCCGTGCGGGAGGGCAGCCTGGGCATGACCGTCAAGCAGGTGAACGTGAAGTACACCGACGCCTCCGGCAATCCCTTCGGCGGCGAGTACAGCACCTTCAACGTCTCCTCCGCCTTCAACATCCCCGAGGGTTTCGTGTGTCCTGACGGCACCAATACATGTGATTTCACCCAGAAGAAGGCGCAGAACGTCCTCTTCAGCAAGACCGAGGATCTGTACCAGCTGAGCGAACAGATCGCCATCGCCGCAGCAGACACCTGCGTGGACGGCTCGACCGTCGTCGGTACGTCGGCCGCCTGCGCCGAGGTACGCATGAACATCACCCTGAGCGGCACCGATAGCCTTGGCGCGCCGCGCACGATCAACATTCCCCAGGCACAGGTGCGGGTCTACGTGAGTACCGTCACCGACGAGGTCCGCTGATATGAAGACTGCCCGCAATCCCCTCCTGCTCCTCCTGACCGGCACCCTGGTCGCCTGCGGCGGTGGCACCACGCCCGCGGCCACCAACACCCCCCCCAGTGTCAGCGTCAAGTCCGACGGCCGCGCCATCACCACCAGCACCTACCTGCGCAGCGGCAGCGCCGTGCAGATCGCGGCGACCGATCCGGACGTGGGCGGCAGCATCACCAAGGTCACCTACGCCATCGACGGCGGCGCCCGGGTCTCGCTGACCCCGGCGGCCAGCATCACGCTGCCCGTCGGGAACCTGCGCGGCGGTCAGCACGAACTGGCCGTGGACGCCACCGACAATCAGAACGCCACCACCAGCATCAAGGTGCCCTTCCTGATCGACGCGGCGGCCCCCACCATCACACAACTGACCCTGAACGGTCAGGCCGCCGCCTCCACCACCACCTACACCGTCGGGGACGCCGTCCTGCTGGATATCGCCGCGCGTGATACCCGCGGCGACGCGGCCAACACCACCGGGCCCATCGCTGCGATCCGCGTCTACGAGAACGGCAGCCTGGTGAAATCCGGCAGTGGCGGCACCCTGAACGTCGACCTGAGCAAGACCGCCGCCGGCGCGGCGCGCGCCGCCGGCACCTCGGTCATCACGGTGGAGGTCGAGGACAGCGTCGGCTACGTCACCACCCGCACCCTGACCCTGACCTTCAATGCTGGCACCGACAACGGCGGCGCCGTGGCGCCGACCTTCACGTGGCTGAGTCCTGCCAGCGACTTCGTCAAGGGTGGCGGCAGCGTCACCCTGCGCGCCACCGCGACCCGCAACGGGCAGGATCTGAGCAGCCAGATCGTGTACACCGCCACCTGCGGCACCATCAGCGGCAACGTGTGGACCCTGGGTGCCGACTGCGCCGACGGCAGCAAGCAGAGCGTGACCGCCACCGTCACCGACGGCGGCCGCAGCTTCAGCAGCCCCGCCCGGGTCATCACCGTGGACGCCAGCGATCCCACCGTGCAGATCACCAGCCCCCAGCAGGGCCAGAGCTTCACGCAGAACCCCATCAAGATCTCGGTCACCGGCACCGACGCCGTCAGCGGACTGGACCGCATCCTCGTGGAAGCCAGCAGGGACGGCGGCGCCAGCTACACGCAGGTGGGCGTGGTCACGGCCGCCAGTGGCGAGGTCACCTGGGCGCCCATGAACGGCACCTACACCCTGCGCGCCACCGCCACCGACAAGACCGGGCGCACCAGCAGCAGCACCCTGGACGGCATCAAGGTCAACCTGACCAGCAGCGACGCCACCCCCCGGCCGTCACCCTCGCCCCCCTTCCCACCACCCCGCAGCGCGCCACGGTCACCGTCACCGCCACCGCCACCGACACTGACAGCGGCGTCGCCAAGGTCGACCTGTACGACGGCGGCACCCTCATCACCTCCAACGCCACGGGCATCAACGGGAAGTACACGTTCAGCGTCGATACCACCAAACTCAGCGACGGCACCCACACCCTCAGGGCGGTTGCCTTCGACAACGCCGGCCTGAGCTCCGAGACCAGCGTCACCCTGACCGTCGACAACACGGCTCCCGCGGTCAACTGGGTCAGTCCCGCCGACGGCGCCATCACGGGCGGCACCGTCACACTGAACGCCACCACGAACGAGGGAACCGTCACCTACACGGTGGACGGCACCCCGCTGAGCGGCAACACCGTCACCTTCCAGCGCGACGGCGAGCACACCATCACGGCCACGGCCACCGACGCCGCCGGCAACTGCACTGTCAACAGCATCAGGGTCACCAGCGACGCCACCAAACCCACCGTGCAGATCACCAGTCCCACCCAGAACCAGATGTTCACCAGCAGCCCGGTGTCCATCAGCGTGATCGGACAGGACGGCGAAACGGGCCTGGCCAACATCAAGGTGTACGCCAACGATGGCGTGACCGACGAGCTGATCAGCACGCTGGGCGCGGCCGGCACGGTCACCTGGTATCCCCGGAAAACTGACGGCACCCCCTACACCATCAGGGCGGTCGCCACTGACCGGGCGGGCAATACCAGTGACGCCGCGCAGGTCGGCAACATTCAGGTGAAGACCGCCAGCAAGCTGATCGCCAGTCCCGCTGTGACGATCACGCCACCGGCCGCGGCGCCCCGGGGCAGCACCTACAGCGCGAACGCCCGACTGTACGTTCGTGGACCGCTCACCGTGCAGGCCACCGCCACCACCGACGCACCCAGCCTGACTCAGGCCGACCTGCAGATTGACGGGCAGACGCTCACCAGCACCACCACCGCTCCCGGCACGCCGACATTCAACTTCGATTTCGATACCCTCAACGAGGGACTGCACGACGTGGGCGTGCGCTTCACCGACTCGGTCGGCACCACGGGCATCAGCAAGACCAGCGTCTACGTCGACAAGACCGCGCCAGTCATCACCTGGAATACCCCAGCCAGCGGCGCCCTGTCGAACACGGACGTTACCCTGAGCGCCACGGCCCAGGACAACGCCTCTGGTGTGAAAGGCAGCGTGACGTACACCGAGAGCGGCCAGCCGATCACCAGCCCCGTGACCAGCGAGGGCCTGCACACGGTCACCGCCACCGCCACCGATAACGTGGACAACGTGGCCACCCGCACGGTCAGCTTCACCATCGACAAGACGGCGCCCGTGGTCGTGCCTGGCCTGCCCGCCACCACGCAGGAATTCAACACGGCGCCCGTTACCCTGACAGCCACCGCCACCGACAATCTCAGCGGCGTGGCCTCCATGGAACTCCTGGTCGGCCAGAGCGGTCAGCCCCTGACTACCCTGGGCCAGCAGAGTGGCGCCTCCTACAGTGCCGTGTTCACCCCGACCCAGACCGGCACGTACGACGTGCGGTACGTGGCGCGGGATGTGGCCGGCAACGTCACGAGCAGCGTGACGCGCTCGTTCAGATACTCGGTGACGACCGCCCCCGCCGAGCAGGCGCCCGCACCGGTGCTGGACGTGGTCGGCAGCGCGCCCTTCTCCGGCAATATCTCCGTGAATGTATCGGGCAACTTCGACGCTGCCAGTCAGGTGGACCGTCTGATCCTCCAGATCACCGACTCGAAGGGCGTCGTGGACAACAGCACGTACGTCACCACGCAGGCCCGCGCGACGTTCAGCGTGGATACCACCAAGTTCGCCAACGGCCCTCTGAAACTTCAGGTGATCGCCTATACCAAAACCGGTCTGCGCGGTCTCAGTAGCGAAACCAGTGTGCAGGTGCAGAATATCGAGGCGCCCAGCATGACTATCCTCAGTCCAGATGCAGGGTCTACTATCAACGGCCCCATTACTGTACGAGTCCAGCTTCGCCAGTCCACTGACGCGTTCACTCTTACTGCCCTGGATTCAAGCGGGAATAATGTCCAGCTCGACGTACGAGACTTCGCCGGTCGTAGTGTCAAGACAGTCTTGGGCACGGCCACCAAAGTCAGCAATGGTATTTATGAAGCGTTCATTCCTCTGGACCTGATCGGCTCAGACTTTTCCAGCAACACGTACAGGATTGATGCGAAAGCCCAGACTGTGCTTGCAGACGGGAGTGTCCGGTCCCTCACGGCGACGACTGCCGTTTCGACACAGGTCTCGGATAACAAACCCCCTGCGCTCAGCATCCTCATGCCTGCCTACATCACCGATCCGTACAAGGCAGACGGCCGAGTCACTTTCTCCCGTAAGTCTGCGCTGATGATCCAGGCCAGCGATGACAACGGTATCAGCAGTATCCGCGTGGATCTTGTCTGTGATGCCGCTACGGCCGCAAGTGGACAGACGTGCCCCACTGCACCCTACCAGTACAACTTCCCTGTGAACGTGGCTGGCAAAATCTTCCGGGTCTTCACGCTCGGCACCCTGATGGACGGCCAACCTTACGTGCAGAACGGCAATTACACCATGCGCGTCGTCGCCTACGACGGTAGCAACGCGAACGTGCAGGAGTTCCCGATCCGCGTCGCGCGTGACGCAGCAGCCTCGACCATCGGGCAGATTGCTGTCAATCAGGAGATTGTCACGACTGTTGTGCCAGATCTCACGCCTGGGGCGCTGAACCCCACCTCCGCCACATGGACACTGCCCGGTAACGCCGCACGTGTGCGGGTCGCCACCCTGTTCTACCGGAACGAGCAGGCAGTGGAACTGCCAGCAGAAGTCAGCGTTAATCCTGAAACTTCTATCAGCAACTTCTCAGTCAGCGCCGGCTTTATTGAAGAGGGAAGCTACCGTTACGATTTCATTATTGAAGATCTTGATACGGGCGTAACCCGCTACTATCAGGGCGGGACGGTGCGCGTTAAGAAGAATCCGAGCTGATCTTTCTTTGCGAGGTGTCACGTCGCATGATGACGTGACACCTTTCTCTTGAATGAAAAAAATTCCGATCTGGATGACGGTAAGGCTCAAGCAACCTTCCAAATACCATGACTCGCAACAGTGCAGGGGTGGCAGCGCGTGGCTGTCACCCCTGTACGCTCGTGGGTTATTTGAAGCGGAAGTAGGCTTTCTGGCTGGTGCCGTCGGCCAGGGTGAGGGTGAAGGTGCGGCAGCTGCCGGCCCAGGCGCTGTTGGTCTTCCAGATGTACACGTACTGTCCAGCGGTGGCGTCCCAGGTGAGGCTGCTGTTGCCGGCGGTGACGGTTTCCTCGACGGGGGCTTCGGTGGCGCCGCAGCTGTTGGCGGCGGAGGTGGGGGCGTTGGGCGCGAGGATGGTCATGCCCTGGTAGCCGCCGAGTCTGAATTTGACGGGTACGGCGCTGCCGGCCTTGACGGTGTTCACGACGCCGCCCATGTCGATCGGCTGGAAGAAGCCGGTGAAGGCGTAGGTGACGCTGATGGGGAATGAGCCGGTGGCCTGGTTGCCGGCGTTGTCGGTGGCGGCGCAGGTGGCGAGGGTGGTGCCGACGGAGAGGGTGCTTCCGCTGGCAGGCGTGCAGTTGAGGCCAGCCAGCCCGCTGATGGCGGCGTCAGCGGTGGCGGCGTAGGTCACGGTGGCCTGACTGTTGGCGGTGGCCGTGACGTTGACGCCGCTGGGGAGGCTGAGGACGGGTCTGGTCGCGTCGCGTTTCACGGTGATGCTGGCGGCCGCGCTGGTGTTGCCGGCGTTGTCCGTGCAGGTGGCGGTAGCGGCGTAGGCGGCGCTGTCGGCCGTGAGGGCGGCAGGGGCCGTGCAGGTCCCGATGCCGCTGAGGTTGTCCTGGCCGGTGACGCTGAAGCTGACGTCGCTGGTGTACCAGCCGTTCTGGCCCTGGGTGCCGCTGGGGGTGACGCTGGCGGTCGGCGCGGTGGCGTCGCGTTTCACGGTGACGCTGGCCTGGGCGGTGTTTCCGGCGTTGTCGGTGCAGCTGAGGGCGGCCGTGTGGCTGGCCGCGTCGGTGGTCAGCGGGTCGGTACCGCTGGCTTCGCAGCTGGCGATACCGCTGGTGGCGTCGGCGCGGGTGGTCTCGAAGGTGACGTCACTGGTGTACCAGCCGTTCTGGCCCTGGGTGCCGCCGGGGGTCACGGTGACGTCCGGGAGTGTGGCGTCGCGTTTGATGGTGACGGTCTGGGTGCTGGTGCCGCCCGCGCTGGTCGCCGAGCAGGTGAGGGTCTGTCCGGTGGTGTCCTCGGTCAGGGTGACTGATGGGCAGGGGGCGCTGGTCACGCCGCTGTCGGGATCGGTGGTATTCCAGACGACCGTGACATCCCCGGTGTACCAGCCGTTCTGGCCCTGAGGGCCGGTGATGGTCGGCGTGACCACCGGGGGCGTGCTGTCGGTCGGGGTGGGGGCCACCACCTGCACGGTGAACCGGGCGGCGGTATTGGTGCCCTGGGCGCCCGCAGCGCTGACGGTCAGGGTGACGACTGTGCCGACCGGAGCGTTGGGATTCACGGTGTACGTGAGGGAGCGTGCGTTCAGTGAGCCGCAGCCCGTTATGGGGGAGGAGGGGCCCGCGTTGGCGATGACTGACGGGTCGCTGGAGGCGAGTGAGAAGGTGACCTGGCCGCCGTTGCCGGTGGCGTTGCAGCCCTGTTTCCCGTCGCCGTTGGTGGGGTCGAGGTAGAAGCTGGCCGATCCGGTCTGGCCGGGTTCCTTGGTGACGTTACCGGTCGGGACGACCCCGTTGACGTTCACGATCACCAGGTCCTGGGCCTTGACGGCGCCGCCCGTATGGGCGGCCGGAGGAGCCGGGGGTGAGACTGGGGCCTGGTGGCAGGCGGCAAGCAGCAGGGTGAGGGTGGCGAGGGCCGGGAGGTGTGCCTTCATATGGGCTCCTTTCCGTGGGCGGGTCTCACCATTCGCTCGTTCTGTCCGAGGTGACCGGGTTACGGGACAGAGGTCAATGCGGCCCATGGCGGCGCGCTGGACAGCGAGCCGTTTCGATGTTGAACGTGTATGTTCTGGGCCTCAGCGTAATGCATCCTTTTCTCACATTGCCCATGATGTGCCGCTTGCCGGGGGCATCCTTTCGGGGGGGAGCCCCCCTACCAGCCGTTGGGATCGTAGTCGGGTTCCTCGATGAGGAGCCAGAGGCTGCGGTCCTGCTCGCTGGCGTTGGTCTGGGCGTCCAGCAGGGTGCGTTCCAGTTCCGTGGCGAGGTGGGGGTGGCGGCGGCGGAAGTGGGCGTAGTCGCAGAGGATGAGGGCGTAGCGGGCGCTGATCTGCTCGGGGTCGGTGAGGACGTCGTAGAGGGCGTCCCAGTTGCGGCCGAAGGTGTCGCGCAGGCCCAGGCCCTTGAGGAAGGCGAGCATCAGGCTGTCCTTGTCGTGGACGGTGCCGAAGTTGATTTCGCGCACGGCGATCTGGTAGCCGGCGGCGATGATGCGGGGTTCGTGCGGCGCGGTCTGGAGACCGCTGGGGGGTTCGTTGAAGATCTGGATCATGGCTGGAGGCTCCTGAAGGTGCGGTAGTGGTCGGCGGTGTAGTAGCAGTCGTCGGTGCGGGTGTCGGGCTGGCCGCCGCAGATGATGCGCCGCGCGCCGCGGTCGGTCTCGCCGGGCGTGGGGACGGTGTACTCGCGGTAGTAGCCGCCAGGTTGCCGGGGGAGGCGGCGTTCGCGGTTGCCGAAGGGGCTGCCGTCCTTGGCGTAGCGGAAGGGGCCGCCCTGGGCGATCTGCCGCATGACCTGCTGTCCCTCGCGGGGCAGGGCGCTGACGGGGAGCGCGCCGCGCGTCGTCTGCTGGGTCGTGGTGGTCTGGCGCTGGCTGACCGTGCCGGGGTTGGTGGGGCCGCTGCCTGTCGTGACGGTGGTGCGGGTGGTGACCCGCGTGCTGTCGCTCCGGATCACGGTGGCGTCGTCCGGGGCGGCGCAGGCACCCAGGAGCAGGGGAATGAGGAGGAGCAGGGCGGGGCGGGCGGGCTTCACCCGGTTAGTCTAGGCTGCGGGCTCTGAGCCACCCCAGCAGGTCTTCTTGCAGGTGGGTTAATCCCTTGTACGTGACCTGTGTGGGCGTCATGGATTCGATGGCGGCGGCGAGGGCCTGGGCGTGCGCGGGCGTCTGCACGGCCTCCCGCAGGGGATGGATCAGCGGGCGGATGGTGAACAGGGCGCCATACGCGGCGGGGAAGCCGGTGAGGGTCTGGCGTTCCACCCGCAGGACGGCGCGGTCCGGGTCGAAGCGGGTGTGCGCGGCGCGGTCCTCGTCGGGTGGCGCGGCGGGGTGATGGTCCAGGCGACCCGTCATGCTGAGGCCCCACGCGAAGCGGATGAACGGCCCGCGCGTGACGGCGGCCTCCACGAGGCGGGGCGCCGTGGCGTTCATGGGTGCGCTGCCCGCGACGGGTTCGTGAACGGCGCGGAAGTCGCGGCCCAGCTTGTCGCGCGGGTCCCAGTGCTGCGGCAGCAGGACGTGCGTGGCGGCCAGCCAGTCCGCGCCGGTGTAGGGGTCGCGGGCAATGAGGGCGAGGTCCTCCTGCGCGTTCAGGCCCAGGAAGTCCAGGGCGTGCAGGGGCTGCACCCCGTCGACCAGCGCGGCGTGCGGGGCGGGGAAGTGCCTGAGGTCGTGCACGGCGTTCCAGCGGGGGTCGAGGGTGGCCTGCCAGCCCAGCAGGTCGTTGCGCAGTCGCGCGCCATCCCAGGTGATCATCCCGCCACTGTCGCGGGCCAGGGTCGCGGCGATGTGGGTCAGCGCCGCCCCTCGCAGGTCCGGGGTCAGGGCGGCCTCACCCATGTACTCGTGGGCAGCGCGGGCGTGCGCGGCGACCTTGCCCGCGATGAATGCGGGGTACGCGTCGTCCAGCGTGAAGGTGTGCCCCTCCGGGCGGGGGTCGTCCAGCCAAGGAATGGGCTGCTGGCCCATGCGGTACAGGCCGGCAGAGACGGCGTACGTCCCGTTCAGGAACGGGCGGTAGAGGGTGGGTGGGGCCACGCCCCGCATTCTGGCAGGACAGCGGTGGGGGCGGCCTGTCGTGTGGATCAGGCCGCCCCCGGTGTCAGAGCCTCAGGCGAGGTTGCCGTTGTTCAGCACGCCCGCCGCGATCAGCACGAGGATCAGTACGCCGACCACGACGCGGTAGATCGCGAAGGGTTTGAAGTTGTTGGTGGACACGAAGCGCAGGAGCCACCCGATGGACAGGTACGCCACCACGAAGCTCACGGCGGCGCCCAGCAGCACGTTCAGCACGCCGATCTCGGCGAGGATGTCGCGGCTCTTGATGAAGTCCAGCAGCGCCGCGCCGCCCAGGGTGGGCACGCCCAGGTAGAAGCTGAACTTCGTGGCGGTGGGCCGGTCCAGACCCAGGATCATGCCGCCCAGGATGGAACTCGCGGAGCGGGAGAACCCGGGCCACAGCAGCGCGAGGCACTGCAGCGTGCCGATCATCAGCGAGCGGCGCACGCCGATCTTCTCGATGGCGTCCACGTTGGGCGTGACGCGGCGCGATTCGATCAGCCACATCAGGATGCCGCCCACGATCAGCGCCCAGGCGACCACGCTGGGACGGAACAGGTACGCCTTGATGGTGTCGCCGAACAGCACCCCCAGGATCACGGCGGGAATGCAGGCCACGACCACGCCCAGCCACAGGTTCTGCTGGGTCTTATCGCGGCCGATGTGGCGGATCTGCAGGAAGTCCTTCCAGTAGTAGGCGAGCACGGCCAGGATCGCGCCGCCCTGGATGACGACCTCGAAGGTGTCCTTGACTTCCTTCGACCACGGCACGCCCATCAGGTTGCCGGTGAGGATCAGGTGCCCGGTGGAGCTGATCGGCAGGAACTCGGTGATCCCCTCGACGATCCCGTAAACGATGGCGTAGAACCAGTCCATAAGGGCCAAGTGTAAGCCCTGTCACGCCCTGCGGCGCGTCCCCCTTTGGATGCACCCCCGTTCCGGGGCAGACTGACCGGCATGAGTCTGGAGGCTGACCTGATCCGCTGGGGGCTGACGCCGGACGGCGCGGCGATCCGCACGCCGGGCAGCGATCTGATGCCCGTGTGCTGGCAGGGCCGGGCGGCGATGATGAAGGTGGCCCGCAGCGCGGAGGAGGTGCGGGGCCACGACCTGATGGTGTGGCTGGACGGGCAGGGCGCGGCCCGTGTGTTCAAACATGGGGGGGAGGCGCTGCTGCTGGAACGCCTGGAGACGACCCCATCGCTGGCGGGCTGGGCGCTGACTGGCCGGGATGACGTGGCGACGCGGGTGCTGTGCGGCGCGGCGGCGGGTGTGCATGCGGCGCGTGTGACTCCCTGGCCGGACCTGCCGGGTCTCCCCCGCTGGTTCGGGTCGCTGGAGGCTGCACAGGGCCGGGGCGAGGGATTTGCGCGGGCCTGGGCCACCGCGCGGCGCCTGCTGGCTGACCAGCGGGACGTGCGTCCGCTGCACGGTGATCTGCATCACGGGAACGTCCTGCGCAGCCCGGAGCGGGGCTGGCTGGTCATCGATCCGAAGGGACTGATCGGGGAGCGGACCTTCGATTTCGCGAACATGCTGTGCAACCCGAATCTGAATCACGCGCTGAGGCCGGAGCGGCTGGCGCGGCAGGCGGCTCTGATCGCCCGGGAGGCCGGGCTGGACCACGCGCGGCTGCTGGGGTGGGTGGGGGCATATGCGGGTCTCTCGGCGGCGTGGCATCTGGAGGACGGTCAGGAGGAGCAGGCGCGGCAGTCGCTGGCGATCTCGGCGCTGGCCCACAGCCTCCTCTGAGCGGCCTGTCCGCCCTGTTCACCCGACCTCCGCTCTCCCCTTCCCGCTCGGGCCTCCCATCGCGTATAATTTCCGTTTGGGTGCCCCCGTGATCCTGCCCTGCGCGCTCGAGCGTCGCGCTGCGGCCTGGCCCCACCACATGCGGAAGGACGTTCTTCCTGACGCGGGGCTGGCACGAGGACGGCAAACTTTTCCCGAACACAACGCTCAGGAGTCACCATGTCGTACATCAGCATGAAACAGCTGCTGGAAGCCGGAGTTCACTTCGGTCACGAAACCAAGCGCTGGAACCCCCGCTTCAAGCGCTTCATCTTCGCCGAGCGCAACGGCATCTTCATCATCGACCTGCAGAAGACCCTCAAGCAGGTCGACCGCAGCTTCGACTTCATCAAGGAACTCTCCGAGCGCGGCGGCGTCATCCTGTTCGTCGGCACGAAGAAGCAGGCGCAGGAGATCGTGGAGCTCGAGGCGCGCCGCACCGGCATGCCCTTCGTCACCAGCCGCTGGCTGGGCGGCATGCTCACGAACTTCAAGACCATGCGCACCCGCATTGACCGCCTGAACGAACTCGACGACCTGTTCGAGTCCGAGCGCGTCAACGACCGCACCAAGGCCGAGCGCATCAAGCTGGCCGCCGAGCGCGAGCGCCTCCAGCGCTTCGTGGGCGGCATCCGCAAGATGACCCGCCTGCCCGACGCGATCTTCGTGGTGGACCCCACCAAGGAAGTCATCGCCGTGCAGGAAGCGAACAAGCTCGGGATTCCCGTGATCGCCCTGGCCGACACCGACAGTGACCCCGATGTCATCGACTACATCGTGCCCGGCAACGACGACGCGATCCGCAGCATCCAGCTGATCACCCACCGCATCGGTGACCTGCTGGTCGAGGCGCGCGGCGGCGGCGAGGACGTCGGCGCGGCCGAAGCCGAGCAGACCGAGGCCACCGAAGCAGCCGAAGCCTAAGCACGGGACCCAGGGGGGACGCGTCCCGGCGCAGGCCGATCAAGGGCGCGCCCCCCTTTTCCCGCGCAGCGCAGCTCCGAACCCGACTCCGAAGCCCGAGATGCGGGCTTCACGCCCACAGGAGGCAACACCATGCTGGAATCGATCAAGAAACTCCGCGAACTGACCGGCGCGGGCATGATGGACGTCAAGAAGGCCCTCGCCGACGCCGACAACAACGAAGAGAAGGCCATCGCCCTGCTGCGCGAGCGCGGCATCGCCAAGGCCGTCAAGAAGGGCGACCGCGAAGCCAAGGAAGGCATCGTGCGCTTCGCCGTGGACGGCAACCGCGCCGCCATCGTCGAAGTGAACAGCGAGACCGACTTCGTGGCCCGCAACAGCGACTTCCAAGCTGTCGTCGAGAAGCTCGCGCAGGCCGCGCTGGCCGCCAAGACCAGCGACCTCGACACCTTCAAGGCGTACACCGTGGACGGCGAGACCGTCGCCGACCTGGTCGCCGCGACCGCCGGCAAGATCGGTGAGAACATCGTCCTGAACAAGGTCGCGTACCTCGAGGGCAGCACCGTCGCCGGCTACGTGCACAGCAACGGCAAGATCGGCGTGCTCGTGGACGTCGAGGGCGGCAGCGAGGCCCAGGCCAAGGACGTCGCCCTGCACGTCGCCGCCGAGCGCCCCCAGTTCCTCACCCGTGACGAAGTGGACTCCAGCGACATCGAAAAAGAGCGCGAGATCCTCACGAACAAGGCGCTGAACGAAGGCAAGCCCCAGCAGATCGTCGAGAAGATCGTCGAGGGCCAGATCGGCAAGTTCTACTCCGAGAAGGTGCTGCCCGAGCAGGCCTTCGTGAAGGACAACAGCCTGACCGTCGCCAAGTACCTGGGCGGCGCGACCGTGAAGCGCTTCGTCCGCTTCGAGATCGGCGCTTAAAGTCCCTCACAGGCCCCCCGCTGCGGGGGCCTTCGCGCGGCGGCCCCCGCGTCACAGCTGGCCGTACCCGTCAGGGGCACCCGGCAGCCGCCCCGCGCGGTTGCCGGTTTCTCCTGCCCCTTCCCGCCCCCCCATTCGTAGAGGTGAAACATGTTCAAGCGTGTCCTGTTGAAATTATCTGGTGAGTTCCTGGCTGGCGAGTCGGGCTTCGGGATCAGCCCCGAGACGACGGCCGCGCTGGCCCGGCGCATCACGGACGCGCTGGACGGCACCGACATCGAACTGTCGATCGTGATCGGCGGCGGGAACCTGTGGCGCGGGGCGCGCAACGGGCAGGGCATGGACCCCGCCACCGCCGACTACATCGGCATGCTGGGCACCGTGATGAACGCCATGGCCCTCCAGGACGCCATGGAGAGCGCCGGGCGGCCCACCCGCGTCATGAGCGCCATCCAGATGGCGGCCGTGGCCGAGCCGTACATCCGCCGCCGCGCGATCCGTCACCTGGAAAAGGGCCGCGTCGTGATCTTCGGCGGGGGGAACGGCGCGCCGTTCTTCACGACCGACACGACAAGCACCCTGCGCGCCCTGGAAGTCGGCGCGGACGTCGTGCTGATGGCGAAGAACAAGGTGGACGGCGTGTACGACAGCGACCCCCGCAAGAACCCGGACGCCAAGTTCATCGAGCAGGCCACGCACCTCCAGGTCGTCGAGCAGCGCCTGGAGGTCATGGACGCCACCGCCCTGACGCTGTGCATGGACAAGGGCCTGCCCATCGTGGTGTTCGACCTGTTCCAGGAGGGCAACCTGCCGCGCCTGTTCCGGGGCGAGCGGGTGGGCACACTCATCCAGAGCTGAGACTGACTTCGGTGGAACGGCTGATTTCAGATGTTCCATCCGAGCGGATGCGAGCAGAAGCAAAACGGGTTCCGGGCGTGGAGTTGGCCACCCGGTGCAGTGCCGGGTAGCCAAAGGAACAGACGGAATCCGTACGACCCCTGAACGGGCACCGGGCGCCCTGATCGCTTAGACTGGCGACACTTTCCCGCAAGGAGACTCACCCATGGCTGACATGAAAACCATCCAGGCCGACACCCGCGAGAAGATGGGCAAGGCCATCGAATCGCTGGAAAATAACCTCTCGGTGCTGCGCACGGGCCGCGCCAACCCCGGCATCCTGAAGAAGATCGTCGTGGACTATTACGGCAGCACCATGCCGATCGATCAGGTGGCGAGCATCACCACGCCCGACGCCCGCACGCTGGTCATCACTCCCTGGGACCGGGGCGCGCTGAACCCGATCGAGAAGGCCATCCGCGACAGCGACCTGGGCCTGAACCCGAACAACAAGGGCGACACGATCTTCATCAGCCTGCCCATGCTGACCGAGGAGCGCCGACGTGACCTCGTGAAGAACGCCAAGAGCTACTCGGAGGACGCCCGCATCGCCGTGCGCAACATCCGCAAGCACGCGCTGGACGAGGTGAAGAAGGTCGAGGGCATCGGCGACGACGAGATCAAGCGCGGCGAGGCCGACGTGCAGAAGATCACCGACGAGTTCATCGCGCGCGTGGATCAGACCTTCCAGAAGAAGGAGCAGGAAATCCTCGGGTGAGGCCCCCCGCCTCCCCTGCCCGTGACCGCCGGTCTCCCCGGCGGCACTTTCCTATGGCCCGCCTGAGCCCGGAGGCCGCGTGGAGTCGCTGAGCAGCCGCGTCCTGACGAGCGTGGTGGGCTTCGCGCTCCTGAGCGTGATCGTGTGGATCGGCTGGGTGGCGCTGCTGCCTGCGCTGATCGTCGTGGCGCTGATGTGCCTGTTTGAGTACATCCGCATGCTCGACCGCAACGACATCGACGTGCGCCGCGTGAGCCTGGGCGTGTTCACTGTGGCGATCATGATCGCCAGCCTGCCGCTGTGGCCGCACGCGCCGTGGCCCGGCGGGTCGTGGCGCGAGGCGGTGCTGACGGTCGCGCTGGGCTACATGCTGGTCGTGGAGGTCATCCGGCCCGGGGAGCGGCCGCTGGAGCGCATCGTGTACTCGATGTTCGGGCTGCTGTACATCCCGTGGCTGATGGGGTACTTCCTGATGCTGCGTTACAGCCCGGACGCCGGGGACGGCCTGCTGTACTTCGCGCTGCCGCTGCTGGCGACCTTCGCGGCGGATATCGGCGGGTACTTCGTGGGGCACTTCTTCGGGCGGCGCAAGCTCGCCCCGGAGGTCAGTCCCGGCAAGACCGTGGAGGGCTCGGTGGGGGGGCTGGCGTTCAGCTTCCTGGTGGTGCTGGCCCTGACGACCTTCACGCACGTGTGGACGCCGTTCGAGGCGCTGCTGTACTCGATCCTGGTCGCCAGCGCCAGTCAGCTGGGCGACCTGTCCGAGAGTCTGCTGAAGCGGGCGCTGAAGACCAAGGACAGTGGCAGCAGCCTGCCCGGGCACGGGGGGTTCCTCGACCGGGTGGACAGCCTGCTGTTCGCGGTGCCCGCCACGTACCTGTTCCTGAACATCAGCGTCTTCACCCGCTGAGGGCAGCGCCAATCGTGCGCGGTCCCGCCGCTTCCGTCCCCCGCGTCGTCTAGCATGCGGGGGATGAGTCTTTCCGAGGGTGCAGGGCGCGGGATCGCGGTGCTGGGCAGTACGGGCAGCATCGGCACGCAGACGCTGGACGTGGCGCGGGAGCGCGGCTGGCGGGTGACGGCGCTGGCGGCCGGGCGCAACGTGGAGTTGCTGGCCGCGCAGGTGCGGGAGTTCCGGCCCGGACTGGTCAGCGTGGACGCGGGTGTGCTGGCGCAGGCACGGGAGGCGCTGCCGGGCGTGCGCGTGATCGCCGACCCGGCCGAGGTGGCGAGTGTGCCGACCGGGGTGGTCGTGAACGCCATGAGCGGCCTGATCGGCCTGTCGCCCACCCGCGCGGCGCTGGAGGGGGGGCAGGCCGTGGCGCTGGCGACGAAGGAGGCGATGGTGACGGCCGCGCACCTGATGTGGGAGGCCGCAGCCGTGGGCGGCGGGCGCGTGGTGCCCATCGATTCCGAGCACACCGGGGTGTTCCAGTGCCTGACGGGTGAGGACATGGCGGACGTGGCCGAGGTGATCCTCACGGCGTCCGGCGGGCCGTTCCGCGAGGGCCCCGCCGACCTGAGCGGCGTGACACCCGAGCAGGCCCTGCGGCACCCGTCGTGGAGCATGGGCCCGAAGGTCACGATCGACAGCGCTACTCTGATGAACAAGGGGCTGGAGGTCATGGAGTGCGCCAGCCTGTACGGCCTGCCGCTGTCGCAGGTGGGCGTGGTGGTGCACCCGCAGAGCCTGATCCACGCGGCGGTGCGCTTCCGCGACGGCAGCCTGAAAGCGCAGTTCGGCCCGACCGACATGCGCCTGCCCATCGCGTACGCCGTGGACGCCGCGCCGACCGGCATGACGCGCCCCGGGGACGTGCGCGGCGCGCGGCGCGGACGCGAGGTGGGCACGCACCTGGGCTGGCCGATGCGCGGCACCTGGGAGTTCCGCGAACCGGACCTGGACCGCTTCCCGTGCCTGGGCCTCGCGTACCGCGCCGGGGAAGCCGGGGGGCTGCTGCCGGTCGCGCTGAACGCCGCCGACGAGGTGGCGGTGGACGCCTTCCTGGCCGGGCAGATCGGCTTCACGGATATCCCCAGGCTGCTGGAACGGGTGCTGGACGACACGCCTGCCGGGACCCTGACCTGGGACACGCTGGCCGAGACGGACGCGTGGGCCCGCACCCGCGCGCAGGAACTCGCCGGCAGCGGGGTACGCGCGTGAGACGGACACCGTCTGTTGCGTTCGCCCTCCGGGAGGTCGCCGAAGGACGAACTCCACGTCCGGTGCCCGTCCTGCTCCCACTCGCATCCGCTCGGATGGCACGGCTGAACCCCGCCGTCCCATCGGAGGCCCTGTGAATGTCGTGCAGGGCATCGCGGCGGCCCTGACGCCGCTGGGGCTGCTGTGGACGGTGCTGATCATCGGCGTGGCGACGTTCCTGCACGAACTGGCGCACTACGCGCTGGCGCGGCGGCAGGGCGTGGCCGTGCACTCGTTCAGTGTCGGCATGGGCCCGGTGCTGCTGCGGCGGCAGTGGCGCGGCACCGAGTGGCGCCTGAGCCTGCTGCCCATCGGCGGGTACGTGGAGATCGACGGCATGGCCCCCGAGGAGGACGGGCAGGGCGGCTACCGGCAGCCCACGCGCGGCTTCGCGGCGCTGCCGGTGTGGGGCAAGGTGGCGATCCTGCTGGCCGGGCCGCTGACGAACCTGCTGCTGGCGATCGGCCTGATGACCGTGTCGTTCAGTTCGCAGGGCGTGGCTGTGCCCGACCGCGCCCGCATCGAGGAGGTCGTGGCCGGCAGCCGCGCGCAGACGCTGGGCTTCCGCGTCGGGGACGTCATCACCGCCATCGACGGGCAGGACATCCCGGAGACCGCGCAGGTCGGCGGGCAGACGGTGGCCGGGTGGGAGGGCGTGCGGGACGTGCTCACGAAAGCCGGGCCGCATACCTTCACGGTGGTGCGCGACGGGCAGCCCCGCGACGTGCGCTTCGACTGGACCCCCACCGTCGGCGGCCAGAAACAGCTGCTGGGCATCCGCTACGCACCGGACGTACAGCCCGTCAGTGTCGGCGCGGCGTTCGTGCGCGCGTGGCAGGTGACCGGTGAGGCCGTCCCGCAGGTCATCAAATCCTTCGCCGGGCTGTTCCAGCGCTTCTTCACCCTGAACTTCACGCGGGACGAGAACGTCAGTGGGCCCATCGGCACCGCCGAGATCGTCTCCCGCGCCGCCGCCGTCAGTCCCTGGGCGCTCGTGCAGGTCGCCATCCTGCTGAACCTGTCCCTGGCGTTCTTCAACCTGATCCCCATTCCCGGCCTGGACGGGGGGCGTATCGTGCTGGCGCTGGTGGGGGCGCTGCGGGGCCGCCCGCTGACCTTCCAGCAGGAGCAGGCGATCAACTTCGCGGGCTTCGCGTTCGTGATGCTCCTCATGGCCTTCGTGGTCGTCCGGGACGTCAGCCGCTTCTTCTGAGTCAGGCGGCAGCGGGGCCACCGGGATGTCCTCCGGTGGCCCCGCTGCCGCAGATCTCGGGTGAGGACAGCCTTCAGGGGGCGACGCGCCGCTCAATGCGGTCGCCCAGCCCGGTCAGGACCTCGTATTCGATGGTGTCCCCCCAGGCGGCGACGTCGGTGACGGTCAGCCCCTGCTGCTGCCAGAGGGTGACGGGATCGCCCACCTGCACGGTCAGGCCGGTGACGTCCACCATGAGCTGATCCATGCAGATGCGGCCCAGGACGGGGCGGCGCTGGCCCGCGACGAGGACCTGGGCGCGGCCAGTGGCGTTGCGGGGGTACCCGTCGGCGTAACCGATGCCGACCGTGGCGACCTGCGTGTCCCGCTGGGCGCGCCACAGGCCGTTATAGCTGACGGTCTCGCCGGTGTGGGCGGTGTGGAGGTGCGTGACCTGCGCGGTGAGGGTCATGACCGGGCGCAGGGGGAGCACGTCGCGCAGGTGTGTGGGGGCGAAGCCGTAGGAGGCGAGGCCGGGCCGGGCGAGGCGCATGCCGGGCAGCGCCCCGAAGGACAGGATGCCGCCGCCGTTGGAAGCGTGGGCCAGCAGGGGCTCGGGCGTGGCGGGCAGGGCGTCCAGCACGGTCTGGAAGCGGCGCAGCTGTTCGTGCGCAAAGCTCAGGTCGGGTTCGTCGGCGGTGGCGAAGTGGGTGTACGCGCCTTCCAGCAGGCCACGTTCCGCGAGGCGGGTGCCGACCCGGATGGCCTCCTCGGGGCGGGCGCCCAGGCGGTTCATGCCGGTGTCCACCTTCAGGTGCGCGCGGGCGTGGGCGGGCAGGGCGTCGGCCTCGGCCAGCGAGGCGACGGGCAGCCGGACGCCCAGGTCGGCCAGGACGGGCACCTCGGCGGGGGCAGGGGGTGTGAGGAGCAGCACGGGCCGCCCGGTGTTCAGCGTGGCGACCTGCGCGGCCTCGCGGGGCGTGGCGACCGCGAGGCCCCACACGTCCGGGTGGCGGGCGGCCAGGGTGACCACCTCGCGCAGCCCGTGCCCGTAGGCGTTGGCCTTGACGGGCAGCAGCAGCGGCACCCCGGCGCGGCGGGACAGGTGGGTGAGGTTGCCGTGCAGGGCAGCTTCGGAGAGGTGGGCGTGGGCGCGGGCGGCGAGGGTCATCGCCCGCGATGCTACCCCCAGGGACCGCCCGGTGGGGATCAGGTGTCCAGCCGGGACGGGCCTGTATGCTTTTTCTCAGCGATGCCCAGCTTACCGATGACTGTCCGTGCCGTTCCCGTCCGCCTCGCTGTCCTGAGTGGCCTGCTGCTGCTCGCCGCGCCCGCCGCCGCGCAGACCGGCGGCACCCTGCCGCTGGTGTCGGTGGGGGACAAGTGGCCGCAGGCGCAGGAGACCTACGTGATCCGCGTGTCCGCGCAGGACGCCGGCAAACCCCTGGGACTGGAGGTCTACTCCCCCACCTTCAACCTCGCGGACTACGTGGATGGCCGCCGCGCCGAGGGGTATTTCGGGGATGAGCTGTACGCGAAGAACGAGCCCTTCGAGACGACCTTCACGCTGTCCGGCCCCGGCGGCACGGTGCTGGAGCGGCGCTTCAGCCTGAACCGCGAGCACACCTGGGACAGCCTGTTCAGCGGCGGCCTGGGTGCCGGGACGTACACCCTGAAGGTCACCAGCAGGGGCAACGGGAAGAACTCGTTCGCGCTGCGCGTGGCGGACCCCTTCCGGCTGGAGACGAGCGACTTCAGCGTGAACGCCCGTTCCACCGACGAGAACGCGCTGCTGGCCGCGCGCGTGAACGTCACCGCCGACTGGGTGGGCAGGACTCTGGGCCTGCTGAACTACGACGTGGACGGCGCGCAGGAGGCCGAGATCTGGGCGGTGCAGCCCGGCGGGGCGCGCGTGAACCTCACGCCCAGCGAGAACGGCCGCACGGCCACCGACGCGTTCCGCATCACGCCCGAGCTGGTGGGCGAGTGGCAGCTGTACATCCGGGTGCTCAGGACCACGAAGCAGTACAGCAACGCGATCCGCTTCTCGTTCCGCCTGAACGACCAGCCCATCACGGGCAGCGTGGGGGGCTTCGTGGTGCCGGGCGGCGCCAAGATCGCCAACCAGCTGCTGGTGGACGTCGTGGACCCGCAGGGCCGCCCGATTCCCGGCGCGTCGTACGCGCTGGTCGGGGACGCGGTGGTGCGCCCGGTGCTGCCCGGCGGGTACGTGCCCGTCAGCAGCACCCTGATCCAGGGCACGGGCAACATCGTCTCGCCCACCGAGGTGCGCTACCAGCCGGGCTTCACGAAGATCCGCTTCGTGGCCCGCCCGCCACAGGGGCAGCTCCAGGTGGAGGCGGTGGCGCTGTACGCCGGGCAGCGCATCCCGCTGACGGGCGTGCCGTTCCAGGTGGGCGGGCAGACGCTGAGCACGCCCACGACGGTGCCGCTCGCGCCGGGCGACTACCCGGTCACCCCGACGGCGGTGCCGGGCAGCACGGTCACGCCGCCCCCGGCAGGCCGCGTGACCGACAGCGGCACCGAGCGCGTGACCATCGAGTACCGCGTGCTGACGGACGTGACGCTGGTCACCTCGCCGGACATCCTGAACGTCTGCGACGTGACGCAGCTGACGGCGCTGGCGAAGACGGACTTCCCGTACCGCCTGCCCGGCAAGCTCAGCCTGAACCTGCCGACCGGCTGGACGACCGACTATCCGCTGGAGGCGAACGGCGACTTCAGTCAGGGACTGCCGCTGCGGCTGAAGGTGCCGGTGCGGGTGTGCCGCAGTGACACCGCCGAGGCGGTGCTCGACCCGGTGGGGCTGCGCACGACCGGGCAGGCGCGGGTACGCAACCCGGGCGGCGCGAACGTGACCCGTAACGTGCAGGGCGGCGCGCGCGCCAGCCTGTCCAAGGCGGTGGAGGCCGCCCCGCAGGGCCAGGGGTACGTGGTGACGCTGGTGTTCACGGTGGACAGCACCCTGGAGAACGTGCGGCTGATCGACCCCCTCCCGGCCGCCGGGGCGCAGCCGGCGGTGCGCGGCCCGCTGCAGGTGCAGGGGCCCAGCCTCGCGAACCTGAACCCGCGCCTGGAGGGCGACGCGATCGTGCTCACGCGGGTGATTCCCGGCACCTACACGCTGTCGTACACGCTGCTCACGGATCAGCCGGCCGACCGGGTGGTCACGGCCCCGGATCTCGGCTGGTAGGCCGCCGCGGGGCGCGGGCTAGCGCGCGGGGGTGAACGGCCCGTGAGTCAGGTGTTCACCCTTCCCGGGGGCTTCTCAGGTACACTCCTCTCATGAAGCGATTTGCGCTGTGCCTGCCGCTGCTGCTGGCGGCCTGTGGGTTCTCACCGGCGGTGCCGCCGTCGGTGGGCGACCTGCTGAGTGCCCCGACGGCGCTGAACGTGGGCGGGCAGGTCGTGACGCTGGACTCGGCGTCCGCCAGTGGCGCGGGCGGCTTCGGCGTGAAGGTGCGCCTGAACTCACGGGACGCCCTGCCGGCCCTGCGGCTGGACGGGGTGTTCGTGGTGAGCGGCACGGACCTGTGGAAGTCCCCGCTGCGCGCATCGGGCGCGCAGGGCAGTGCGTTCGGCCGGTCCGGTGCGGGCGTGCAGCCGGGCGAGACCGTGCAGGTCGTGGTGCGCCTGCGGGACGCGCAGGGCCGCCCCCTGTGGCTGCGCGACGGCGAGACCCGCGTGGGCACCGCCCCCTGACCAGGAAGCAGTGAGCGCGGCCCGGACAGCTCATCCGGGCCGCGCTTCCTTGTGTGGTCAGCCGGGCGTGACCACGCCGTCACGCACGCTGAGGTGATGGTCGGCCTGCGCGGCGATGTCGCGGTCGTGGGTGATCAGCACGACCGTACGGCCTGCGTCGGCCGCGCCGCGCAGCAGCGCCAGGATGCGTTCGCCGGTGCGGGTGTCGAGGTTCCCGGTGGGTTCGTCGGCCAGCAGCACGCCCGGATTTCCGGCCAGTGCGCGGGCGATGGCGACGCGCTGCGCCTCCCCGCCGGACAGCTGGCTGGGCAGGTGGTCGGCGCGGCGCTCCAGGCCGACGAGGGCCAGCAGTTCGCGGGCGCGGGCCTGCCGCTCGCGGGGGGCAGGCCCGCCAGGGTCAGGGGGAATTCGACGTTCTCCTGCGCGTTGAGGATGCTCACGAGGTTGTGGTTCTGGAACACGAAACCGTAGTGCCGCAGCCTGAGGTCGGCGCGGCTGGTCTCACTCAGGGCGGTGAGGTCGGTGTCGCCGACCTGCACGTGGCCGGTGGTGGGCGTGTCGAAGCCCGCCAGGAGGTTCAGCAGGGTGCTCTTGCCGCTGCCCGAGGGCCCGACGACGGCAGTCAGGCCGGGCGGGAAGGCGTGCGTGAAGGGCGCCAGCGCCTGCACCTGTCCGTCCCCGCTGGGGTACACGCGCGACAGGTTGTGAACACTGAGGGTGGGCGTAATGGCCGCAGTGCTGGCTGGCGTGGTCATGGCGGTCATGTCAGACCCTCCCGAGGGCGCCCACGATGCTCAGGCGGCTGGCGTTCCGGGCGGGCAGCAGGCCCGAGAGCAGCCCCAGCAGGAAGCTGATGCCCAGTGCCAGAAGCGTCAGGCGGGGCGTGAGGGCCGCCGCGTCGATCCCGGCGAGCTGCTGCGTGTACAGGTTCACGATCACGATGCCCACGAGGCCCAGCAGGACGCCGCCCACGCCACCCACCAGCGAGAGCAGCAGCGACTCGGTCAGGACGAGCGCGCGCACGAACGCGGGCCGCGCCCCGATGGCGCGCAGCGTGGCGAACTCGCGGGTGCGTTCGAAGACGCCCATCATGACGGTGTTCGCGACGGCCAGCCCACCCACGATCAGCGCGATCAGGGAGATCCCGAAGCGCACGGCGTCGCTGATGCGCAGCGCCCGCTCGATGAAGCTCAGGAAGTCCGACTGCGTGGCGGCCTCCAGGTTCAGGCGGTCACTGATGCTCGTGGCGACCGCGCGGGCCTGCCGGGGATCGTTCAGTTTCACGGCGACCAGGGACACGCGGCCCTCGGCGCCCTCGCTGCGTTGAAGGGGCGTCAACGGCATGAAGATGAAGTTGTCCACCAGCCCGGACTGCGGCGCCAGGACGCCCACGACCTTCACGCTGGCGCGGCGGTTGAGGTTCAGGGTGCTGCCCAGGCCCAGGCGCAGGTTCTGCGCGGCCTTGGCGCCCACGACGGCCGCACCGGTCTGCTCGTCGGCGGGCAGCAGCAGGCGGCCCTGGGCGAGCGCCGTGTTCGGGAAGACCGCGCCGATCCCGCCGCTGGCGGGCAGGCCGTACAGCACGACGCTCTGGGTGGGGTCCAGGCCGCCCCGCACGGCCATCACGACCGGCGTGACGGTCTGGAGGCCCAGTTCCGGCGCGAGCGCCTGGAGCTGCTTGACCGTGTCCTGCGGGAGGTTCGGGTGCAGCGCCAGGCCCTGCGAGAGCGGCGTGAGGCTCACCTGGATGTCCGGGCCGATGCCGCCCAGTTCGCTGGTGAATACCTTGCGGATGCCCTCGCCCAGGGACAGGAAGATCACCATGCTGGCGACCGCCACGGTGATGCCCAGCGCGGTCAGGAAGGTGCGTACCCGGCGGCGGGTCAGGCCGCGCCACGCGAGTCGCCACAGGTCACTGGCTTTCATGAGGTTCAGGCTACCCGCCTGTACCCGGGACAGGTGGCATGCCCGCGTACAGAGCCCGCCGTGGACTCCATGAAACACCCAGCGGGTCCTCACGGGTGGCCGCTAGGGTCGGGGCACGATGCGCCGCACCTCTTCCCTCCTGAAGGCCCTCATGCCCCTCGCGCTGCTGGGCGCGGCGGACGCGCAGACGCTGCTGCCCCTGGATTCCCGCCCAGCCACGCGGGTGCTGCCCGCCCTGATCGGGGGCCTGCGCGGCGACGCGCTGCACGTGCCGGACGCGGCGCTGCTGGGCACCGCGGCGCGCGGCGCGGACCCGGCGGCGCTGGGCGCGTGGCTGGACGCCCAGCCGCGCACGGGGCCGCTGATCGTGTCCCTGGACGCCCTGGCGTACGGCGGGCTGGTGCAGTCCCGCACGAGCCCGCTGACGGCACAGGAAGCCCTGGCGCGGCTGGATCCGCTGCGCACCTGGACCGAGCGGACGGGCCAGCCGGTGTACGCGTTCATCACGCTGCCGCGCGAACCGGACGCCACCGACCGCGCGCGTAACCTGGAGGTCGTGCGTGCCGTGATCGGCTGGGCGCGCGAGGGCCGCCTGAAGGAACTGGACGTCACCTGGGACGACGCGCTGCCCGGCAGTCCCGCCCCGCAGGAGGGCGCCGCGCTGGCGAAGGACGCCCCGGCGAACGTGCGCGTGTACCCCGGTGCGGACGAGGTGCTGTCCATGCTGACCGCCCGCGCCCTGGCCCCGGAAGCGGCGACGGTGCGCGTGGAGTACAGCGACCCCGACGCGGCGCAGCAGGTCATGAAGTACGAGGGGATTCCCCTGACGCAGAGTGCCACCAATCACGCGCAGGGCAGCGGGTTTCAGGTGGTGGATGGTCGGGCCGACCTGACGCTGTTCGTGTTCAACGGCGGCGACCCGCGCCGCGCGGCCCTGCGGGTCAGCAGTCTGCTGCGCGCCGGACGGGTCGCGGTGGCGGACGTGGCGCAGGTGAATCTGGGCAACCCGCGCTTCTGGTCGGATCTGCGCACGCTGCGCCAGCACGCGAACCTTCAGGCGCTGGCGGCGTGGGGCACACCCGGCAACAACCTCGGGACGGCCCTGGCGCACGCGAAACTGGCGCGGGGGGCCGATCCGGTCCGGCAGGACGCGTTGCTGGCCCGTGAGTTCGCCAACGACGTGATCTACAGCTCGGAGGTCCGCGCGCAGCTACGCAGGCTGATCCCGGAGGCGCAGCTGAACACCCCGCAGGCGCAGGAAGCCCTGATGCGGCTGGCCGGCGGGTTCTTCCCGCTGCGGGTGGGCGACAGCTACACCCTTAGCGGCGCGGCGCTGCCGTGGGGCCGCTCGTTCGAGTGGGACTTCACGCTCGACCAGCAGCCCTGATCAGTCCGCCGGTCTGATCATTCGGCTGGCGGGTGGCGTTCGGTATCGCTGGGCCCCACGCTCAGGAGCAGCGCCGCGCCGATCACCAGGGCAGCACCCAGCAGGGCCAGCGCGGAGAGGCGCTCGCCGAACAGCAGGGCGGCCAGTGAGGCGGCCACGACGGGCTCCAGGCTGGCGATCACGCTGGCGCGCGTGGCAGGCAGGCGCTTGAGGCCCCAGGAGTACGCGAGGTACGCGAGGTAGGTGCTGAACACGGCGATCGCGCCCAGGCTGCCCCACGCGCCGGGGGTCTTCTCCGTGAAGGTCACGAAGGGCAGCAGGACCACGGCCCCCACCGGCAGGGCCACCGCGAGCAGTGCGGGCGGCTCGTAGCGGGTGAAGAACGCCTTGCCATACAGGTAGTACAGGCTGTACGTGAACCCGGCGGTCAGGCCCCAGGCGAGCGCGGCGGGCGTGACGGTCACGCCCTGCCCGCCGCCCAGGCTGATCAGGGCGATGCCGCCCAGCGTGCCCGCCACGGCCAGGAGTTCACGGCCGCCCAGGCGTTCGCGCAGGAACGCCCAGCCCATCACGGCCACGAAGGCGGGCGCGGTGTACAGCAGCACGCTGGCGAGGCTGGCCCCACCCGCGCGCACCGCCAGCTGGTACGAGCCGTAGAAGATGCTCACGCCGGCCACGCCGAACGCGGCAGTGATCAGCAGGTCACGCCCACGCGGGAGGCGGGCGCGGATCACGGCGGCGTGAGCGGCGTACAGCGTCCCGGCCAGCGCGGCGCGCCAGAACGCGACCTCCAGCGGGTCCAGACCGGCGGCCTGCGCCTGCTTGCCCAGGATGCCCAGCAGGCCCCACAGGACGGCGGCGGCCAGGATCAGCAGCGGGGCGGGCAGGGCCGGGCGGGCCGTCACGGCCTCACGCGCGCATTCAGTCGCCGCCAGACGGCGACGGTGGCGATCACGGTGATCAGCAGGCCCACGCCGCCCAGCGCGAGCAGCCCGATTCCCACGAGGTCACGGGTCTCCCCCACCGGGGCCAGGGTGCCGCGCGTGTACGCCTGGGTATCCCCGGGCGCGGCCATCACGTCCACCGGGACCGGCGCGTCGGCGCGGCCCGCCTGAAGGGCCGTGGAGCCCGGTGTGGTCGTGGGGCGCAGCACGCCGTCGCGCGTCAGCGGGGAGTACACGCTGTTCGTCACCCAGTAGCCGTAGCGGCCCTCGGGCACGGCGGTCTGCACGATCAGGTTCGTGCCGGACACCTGCACGGTCGGCGTGGCCAGCGGGCGTTCCCGGCCCTGGGCGTCCACCTCGGTCAAGGTGCTGCCGCCCGGCGAGACGCGCAGGTGGTACTGCCAGCCGCCGCCACTGGTGCGCAGGCCCAGGTCACCCAGGGTCGCCTGACCACCCAGCGCGCCCTTCACGAAGATGTCGGTCACGCCGGCGCTGAAGCCGCCCGGGGCGTTCCAGGGGTTGCCCAGCTGGCCGTACGTGACCGTGAACTGCATCCCTTGCGGGGTGCCCTTGGTGCTCAGGGCGCGCAGGTCGAGCATCTCGGCCGTGAAGGGGGGGCGGGTGGGCAACACGTACCCGCCGTCGCCACGGGCGTCTCCGGCCGGGTCGGTGAGTTGAGCTTGGGAGGCGAGCAGGGCCAGCACGCCCGGCAGTATAGAGGCGGGGCTCACCGCGCGGCGCCCGCCCTCACAGCCGCACGAGGTCGTCGCGGTGCACGGCTTCCGGGCCGTAGGTGTAGCCCAGCAGGCCCTCGGTGGCGCTGGAGTGCTGCCCGGCGAGTTTCAGCAGGTCCGCCGAGGCGTAGCGGGTCAGGCCGCGCGCGAGTTCGGTGCCGTCGGGGCCCAGCAGGCGGATGGTGTGGCCGCGCCCGAAGCGGCCCTGCACCCCGGTGATCCCGGCGGGCAGCAGGCTCGCGCCGCGCTCGGACACGGCGCGGGCGGCCCCGGCGTCCAGGGTGACGCTCCCGGCGGCGATCTCCGCGAGGATCCAGCGCTTCCTGGCCTCCAGGCGGGACCCGGCGGCCAGGAAGCGCGTGCCGACGCTCTCGCCGGCCAGCAGCCGGGTCAGGACGTCGCGGGCGTCGCCGGGCGCGACCACCACCGGGGTGCCCGCGCGGGTGGCGATCTCGGCCGCCTGGATCTTGGTGTGCATACCGCCGGTGCCCCGGTGCGACCCCGCACCGCCGGCGCGCGCCCAGACGTCGGGGGTCACGCGCTCCACGACGGGAATCAGGGTGGCGCCTGCGTCCCGGCGCGGGTCGGCGGTGTACAGGCCGGGCGCGTCGGTCAGGATGACCAGCAGGTCCGCCTCCACGAGGTTCGCCACGAACGCCGAGAGGGTGTCGTTGTCGCCGACCTTGAGCTGTTCGAGCGCCACGGCGTCGTTCTCGTTGATGACCGGCATCACGCCGCGCGCCAGGCAGGTGTCCAGGGTGGTGCGGGCGTTCAGGTAGCGCGTGCGGTCCCGGAAGTCGTCGGCGGTGAGCAGCACCTGCGCCACGGGCAGGCCGTACAGGTCGGCCAGCTGCGCGTACGTGTGCATCAGGCGGCCCTGCCCCACGGCGGCCAGCAGCTGCTTTTCCGCCAGCGTGCGGTCGCGCGGCGGGAAGCCCAGCGCCTCCCAGCCGGCCAGGACCGCGCCGCTCGTGACGAGCACGACCTCGTGCCCGGCCTCGCGGGCGGCGGCCAGGGTGCGGATCAGGTCCACCATGCGGGGGCGGTGCAGGCGGTCCGTGCCTGCCGTGAGGACGCTGGTGCCGAGTTTCAGAACGACGCGCATACCGCCGCCAGCATACGGGCGCGTCCAGGCGGGGCGGGTCGCCCTGTGCAGCCGGGGGCCGAGCGTCCCCCCTCCTCCCCGGCGGGTGCAGCGCGCCGCGCCGGGAGGATCAGGCACACTGGGGCGCGTGCGTCCTCACGCCTTGGCCCTCCTGCCTGTCCTGCTGGCCCTGCCGGGTACCGCAGCCGCCCAGCCGGGCGCGCTCAGCCCGGCGCGGGGCGCGCAGCTCTTTGTCCAGAGCTTCCAGTCGCTGCCGGGCGAGACGTCCCTGCTGGCCCTGGCGCGGCGGGAGCGGCTCGACTGGACGGCCACGCAGAACCTGTTCGCCACGCAGGTCACCGACGAGGAGCACAGCTTCCTCGACTGGCGCGGCAGCAGCGTGGAGGCCGGGGGCCGCACCTTCACGACCCTGCGGGCCGCCACCTACCCCCAGGGGAACCGGGCGCTGCTGGTGCTGAACCGCGAGTGGTGCCGCGCCGGGTCGTGTCAGCAGCGCACGGCCTTCGGCTGGGTGGACGCCCGGGGGCTGAGGCCCGTGCCGGAGGCGGACGTCATCCAGCTGATCCGCGACGCGGATTTCCTGGTGGGCCCGCCGCCCGCCTGCCTGCGCGGGGTGAGTCTGGGCGTGCAGTACCTGCCGTCGCGTCAGCGCGCGGGCCTGACCATCCTGCCCGTCGTGCCCGACCCCGTCCGGCGGACCTGCGAGGCGGCGGGCGCGAACCTGACGGCGGCGCTCCGGGCCCTGCAGCTCAACTGGGTGCCGGGCGCCGGAAAGTTCCGCTGGTGACCCCCGGGGGTCTGCGCCGGCATGCCAGACAGGCGAACCTCCGGGCGCCGCTGCAGGTGCCCGGAGGTCACGGGAGGGGCGGGTTCAGACCGCGTTGGCGCGGGCGTCCTGAGCGGCCAGCTGCTCGACGATGCCGCGCAGCGCGAGTTCGAACTCGGCGCGGTACTCGCCGGGCAGCTCGGCCCGGGGCTGTCCGGTCCTGGGGTCCAGGCCCGGCAGGCTCTCGCGGAACTGCTGCCAGCCGATGGCCAGGGCGTACAGGTGACGCAGCAGGCGCAGCGTGACCGGCGCGCTGTAGGGCATGTGCTGCACGAGGCGGTGCAGCTGGCTGTCGAGTTCACGGCGGAATTCCAGGCCCAGTTCAGGGCGCACGTTGCGTTCCAGCACCGTGCCCAGCAGCACGAGCAGGCGGCGCAGCGGCGTGAGGCTGTCGGCCGAGTCGAGCAGCACGTCGGTGACCTGCTGCGGCGTGCGGGGCTGGCGCTCGATCAGCAGGTCGCTGGTGCGGGTGATCCACTGCCCGAGGTGTTCGCTGAGCAGCGCCAGGAACAGTTCTTCTTTCGTGTCGAAGTACAGGTACAGCGTGCCCTTGGCGAGTTTGGCCTCGCGGGCGACCTGATTCATGCTGAGTTCGGCGTAGGTGGTGGTCGTCCACAGGCGCTCGGCGGCACGCAGGATGTCGTCGCGGCGCTGGTTCTTTTCTTCGGCGCTGCGGGCGCGGGCGGGTCGGACGGATTCGGAAGGCATCAGGCTAGACCATAGCTTTGTGAGTTTTCTGACGCTGTGAAGCACTTCACGGTATCCCCCCCCAGGGGATCGGTGCCCCCCCCAGATGCCCCCGCCGCCTCAGGGCCGGGTATGCTGGGCGGGACGCCTTCCCGCACGGGAAACGGCCCGCCCGTCCCGACCTCTGCGCCCTCTGACTTCACCCTCTGGATCTCCCCATGACTGACCTTGCACCCACCCCCCTGGCCCTGCCAGGTAAACCCCGCGCCGACCAGGTCACCCGGCAGGTGCGCGCCGATCTGAGCAGCTGGGACTTCCAGCCGCACCTCGTGAGTGTCCTGGCCTCCGGCGATCCGGCCAGCCGCGTGTACGTGGACAGCAAGGCCCGGCAGGCCAAGCGGCTGGGCGTGCGCTTCACGGTGCGCGACCTGGGACCGCAGGCCACCCAGGAGAAGCTGCACGCCACGCTGCACGCGCTGTCCAGCGATCCGGACGTGCACGGCATCATGCTGGAGCTGCCGCTGGCCGCGCCGCTGGACGCGGACGCCGCGCTGCTGCACCTGACGGCCCGCAAGGACATCGAGGGCCTGAGCCCCGCGAACCTCGCGCTGATCGCCGCCGGACGCGAGGGAGAGGCGCTGCTGCCCCCCACGCCCCGCTCGATCCGGTTCCTGCTGCGCGAGGCGCTGGGCGACGACCTGCGCGGCGCGCGCGTGGCCGTGATCGGGCCGGGCCGCACGGTGGGCCGCCCGCTGACGTTCATGCTGAACAACCGCGGCGCGACCGTCACGCTGTGCAACGAGCACACCCGCGACCTGAGCGGCGTGCTGGCCGCGCAGGACGCCGTGGTGATCGCGGTGGGCCGCGCGGGCCTGCTGCGCGCCGGGCACGTGCAGCCACACCACGTGGTGATCGACGCCGGGATCAACGTGCCCGCCGACGGCAGCGGCGTGGTGGGCGACGCCCAGGCGAACCTGCCGGTCCGCGCGCAGACGCCGGTCCCCGGGGGGGTGGGGCCGCTGACGAGCGCGCTGATGTACCAGAACCTCGTGCGCGCCGTGAAGTTGCAGCGCGGCGAACCGGTCGAGTAGACGCTGAACGCCGGTGGGGCACCCCGTCCTCAGGCCCAGGGGTGCCCCACCGGCGTTCACTCCTGCGGGCGCCGTTCCAGGGCGATCTGCACCTCAGTCGGCGTGAAGCCCACGCTCTCGTACAGGCGCTGGGCGTGGTAGTCCGGGTCGGCCACGATGACCAGCGTGCGGGTGCCCAGCTGCCCGCGGGCCCACTCGCCCGCGCGGTGGACCAGGGTGCCCGCCAGGCCGCGCGAGCGGGCGTCCGGGTGCGTCTCGACGCTCTGGTAGCGGGCGACGCCCTCCCCCGCGCCGAAGATGCCCAGGCCCGAGAGCATGTCGCCCCGGTCGTCGAAGGCGCCCAGCACCGCGCCGTGCCCGGCGGCCTGCGCGGCGCGGTAGGCGGCCAGCTTGCGTTCGGCGAACACCCGGTAGCCTGCCGGCTCGTGCCCGTGCGGGTCGGCGGCGTTCACGGCCTCGCGCAGGCGCAGGGCGGCACTCCAGTCGGCGTCGCCGTCCAGCACCCGCACGGTCGCGTCGCGGTTTATGCGGCGGGGCGCGTGGGTGCGCCCGGCGGTCAGGACCGTGTCGGCACGCACGTCGTACCCGGCTGCCCTGAACTCGTCGGCGGCCGGGCCCTCCAGCGCCGGGCCGGGCACGTCCACCCCGAACACGCGGTGCGCGGCGTGCGGATACTCCTGCGTGAACGCCGCCTCCCAGCCCGGACGGTCGCCGGGAGCGGGCAGCGCGGGCATGAGCAGGAAGTTGCCCCACCAGAACGTGGGATTGGCGGGCGACCGGACGACCGCGTAGGCCGGGCCGCGCGCCACGAGGCTCCCCTCCTGGCGGCGCAGCGCGAGATCCGTGAAGTAGGCGAGGGACCGGGTCATGCCGCCCAGGCTAGCGGGCCGGGTGATCCAGCAGCCTCCGCCAGATGGCGTGCTTCTCAGTGGCAGTCGCGGCCGGTCAGCCCGCACTCGGGACGCGGCGTGAACGGCGCGGCCAGTGCCGCCTGCCCGATCGTCCAGGCGGCGTCGGCCGCGTCCTGCACGAGGGCGGTGTTCAGCGCAGTGTCCTGGGCGGTGTGGTACTGCCGGTCCACGCCCCGGTGCAGGAACGCGGCGGGAATACGGACCGCCTTGAAGGCCGCGTGGTCGCTCAGGCCGGTCGGGCCGGCGCTGCGCCCGAAGGTCTCGCGGGTGGACTGGGGGTCGTCCTCGAACTCGCGCAGGCCGGGCCGGGCGGCGCGGATCAGCGGCAGCAGGTCCTCGGTGGCGGCCACGCCCAGCGGCTGGGCGTTCACGCCCACCATGTCGAGGTTGATCATGACGCGGGTCTGCTCCATGGGGTAGGCGTACGTCTTCACGAACTGGCGGCTGCCGGTCAGGCCGAGTTCCTCCCCGTCGAAGAGCACGAACCAGGCCCGCTCCGCGTCCGGGGTGCCCGCCGCGCGCCGGGCGAGGTCGAGCACCGCCAGGACACCGCTGGCGTTGTCGTTCGCGCCGGGCGCCCCGGGGACGCTGTCGAGGTGCGCGCCGTAGATGACCTGCGGCTGCCCCTGGACGCGCCGCGCGACGAGATTCCCCGCCTGCACCGTGTGCGTACCGGTCCGGGCGGTGAAGGTGACGGTCTGCCCCAGGTGCGCCTCCAGGGCCGTTCCAGCCGCGCGGTCCAGCACCAGCATGGGCAGCGGTGTGGCCGGCGCGCGGGACAGGGCGGGCGGACGGGCGCAGTCGTCGATGATCGCCTCGCCGAACGCCCCCTGGTCGATGAGGTCGGCGGCGAACGCCCCCCAGGGCCGCGCGGGGCAGTGCGTGAGGACCAGTTTCATCTGGAGGTCCAGGGCGTCCACCTGCGACTCGGTGGCGTCCCCGGACACCGCCACGAGTGCCCCCTGCTGGTCGGCACCCTGCGAGCCGTACAGGGCGCGGCCCGTGACGGTCAGCCCACCGGGACCGGCGACGGTCGCGCCGCCGTCCGTCCAGACCTCCAGCGGGAAGGCGTCGCGGGTCACGTGGTAGCCCAGCGCGGTCAACTGCGCCTGCGCCCAGTCGAGGGTGCGGTCGTGGCCGGGGGTGCCGGGCGCACGCGGCCCGAACGTCTTCAGGGTGGCCCAGTCGCCCGCAGCGGTGCCCTGCCGCGCGGCGGGCTGCACGGCGGGATTCACGGGGCGGGTGACCCAGCTATACGCGCCCCACCCCAGCGCCGCCGCGCCGAGCAGGGGCAGGATCACTTTCCAGGCGGGAAGGGCGGGGCGGGTGGGCAGGACGCGGGTGCGGGGGAACATGCTGCCCTCTTCATACGCTGCCCGGGCGGGCCGGGTTGCCGCAGGTGCCGCGGCGGGGCGCGGGTCAATGCATGCTTACCATGCGCCGCGCTAGACTGCGGGTTGTGAACGTCAGGAACTTCTCGATCATCGCCCATGTGGACCACGGGAAATCGACCCTCGCGGACCGCATCCTGGAGCGGCTGGGGGCCATGTCCGAACGGGACAAGCGCGACCAGACGCTCGACACACTGGAACTGGAGCGCGAGCGCGGCATCACCATCAAGTCCACCCCGGTGCGCCTCACGTACCGGCGCGAGAACGGGGAGGAGTACACCTTCAACCTGATCGACACGCCCGGGCACGTGGACTTCAACTACGAGGTCTCGCGGTCGCTGGCGGCCTGCGAGGGCGTGCTGCTGCTCGTGGACGCCTCGCAGGGCGTCGAGGCGCAGACGATCGTGAACGCGTACCTCGCCATCGACAGCAACCTGGAGATCGTGCCGGTCATCAACAAGATCGACCTGCCCGCCGCCGACCCGGAGGGCGCCGCGCAGGAACTCGAGGAGGTCATCGGGATTCCCGCCTCGGACGCCGTGTTCGCGTCCGGCAAGGCCGGGATCGGTATTCCCGAGATCCTGGAAGCCATCGTGGAGCGCATCCCGGCGCCCAGCGGCGACCCCGAGGCCCCGCTGAAGGCGCTGATCTTCGACTCGTTCTTCGACGCCTACCAGGGCGTGATCCTGTTCGTGCGGGTGCTCGAAGGCACCCTGAACCCCAAGGATCAGATCCGCCTGATGAACGCCGGGAAGAACTTCGAGGTGGACAAGGTCGGCACCTTCAGCCCCGGGCTGGTCGTGGGCGAGTCCCTCCCGGCCGGCGCGGTGGGCTGGGTGGCGGCGGGCATCAAGGACATCCAGGACGCGCAGGTCGGGGACACCCTGACCGGGCGCGAGCGGCAGACCGCCGAGCCGTTCCCCGGCTTCAAGCCCGCCCAGCCCGTGGTGTTCTCGGGCCTGTACCCCACCGACACCGAGGACTACCGCAAGCTGCGCGACGCGCTGGAGAAGCTGAAACTGAACGACGCGGCCTTCTCCTTCGAGCCCGAGACTTCCGAGGCGCTGGGCTTCGGGTTCCGCTGCGGCTTCCTGGGCCTGCTGCACGCCGAGATCATCCAGGAGCGCCTGGAACGCGAGTACGACCTGGACCTGATCGCCACGGCGCCCGCCGTGGTGTACCGCGTGACCCTCACGAACGGCGAGGTGTTCGAGACGCAGAACCCGGCCGAGTTCCCCACCCGGGACCGCATCACGACCGTGGAGGAGCCGTACATCAAGCTTAGCATCATGCTGCCCGAGGACTACGTGGGGCCGGTCATGCAGCTGCTGCAGGAGCGCCGCGGCTCGATGATCACCATGAACTACGTTGGCAAGCGCGTGGAGCTGCTGTACGAGGTGCCGTTCGCGGAGATCCTGTACGACTTCCACGACCGCCTCAAGAGCATCAGCCGCGGCTACGCCAGCATGGACTACGAGCAGCTCGGCTACCGCGAGGGCGACCTGCGCAAGGTCGACATCATGGTGAACAACGAGGTCATCGACGCGCTGGCCGTGATCGTGCACGAGACCAAGACCTACGGGCTGGGCCGCAAGATCGTGGACAAGATGGCGGACGTGATTCCCCGGCAGATGTTCCCGGTGCCGGTGCAGGCCGTGATCGGCGGGAAGATCATCGCGCGCGCCACCGTGAAAGCCTTCCGTAAGGACGTGCTCGCCAAGTGCTACGGCGGGGATATTTCCCGCAAGAAGAAGCTGCTGGAAAAGCAGAAGAAGGGGCGCGCCCGCATGAAGCAGTTCGGCACGGTCGAGGTGCCGCAGGAGGCGTTCCTGGCGGTGCTGAGCACCGAGGAGTAACCGGCCCCGACTTCACTGGCCGCCCGCGAACACGCGTGGGCGGCCATCCCATGTGGGGGCGTGCGGCGGGGGTGGGGCTTGACAGGTGCGTGACGGTTCTGTCAGACCCTGGCCCCTATCCTGAGCTTCATGAGCTCCGGATCAAGTGTGATCGTGCCAGCGCGGCCCGGCCGGAGCCGCCGCCTGCGCACGACCATGCGCGGTCAGTTCACGCTGGTCATCTTCCTGATGGCGTTCGTGCCCAACCTGGTGATGACCGTCATGGCCCGCCCGGCGCTGCCCAGCGGCGCCATCATCGCCTGGATGGTGCTGGTGGGCGCCGCGTGCGTCCTGGTGGGCTTCTTCCTGAGCGGGGCGCTGCTGACGCCGGTCAGCCGCCTGCGCCGCGAGGTCATGAGCGGCCGCTTCGGCGAGGTGCATCCGGACGATCCGAACGAGATCCTGGCGCTGCGCGCGGCGTTCTCCGCGCTGCTCGAACGGCTCCGGACCGAGCAGGCGCGGCGCAACGCCTTCATGGCGACCCTGGTGCACGACCTGAAGACGCCGCTGATCGCCACCGGGCACCTGACCAAGATCATCACGACCCTGCCCGTCCCGGACGCCGAGCGCCGCATGATGGGCGAGCAGATCCAGGCCGAGACCACGCGCCTGCTGGCCCTGGTGCAGCAGATGGCCGACGCGCACCGCTTCGAGCAGGAGGACGTGCAGGTGCGTCTGGCCCCCACCGACCTGCGCGCCGTGCTGGACGAGGTCGCGGCGGGCATCACCACGCAGGCGCAGGAGCGGGGCGTGCGGGTGCGCGTCGCCGGACACGGGGTCGCGGCGGCTGACGCGCCCATCCTGGAACGCGCCGTCACGAACCTGGCCGTGAACGCCCTGCGCTACGCCCACACGCAGGTGACGCTGGAGGTCACGGCTTCCGGCGTCAGCGTCAGCGACGACGGTCCCGGCCTGCCGGCCCCGCTGGACGAGCTGGCGCAGCCCTTCAACGCGCAGCCCACCACCATCGCCGGTCAGCAGTACACGTCCGGCACCGCCGGGCTGGGCCTGTTCATCGTGCGCCGCATCGCGCAGGCGCACGGCGGCGACCTCCACTACGACCGCGTGCCTGCGCGTCCCCCTGACGGACCCGACCCACCGGATCCGCCCCTGACCGGCCCGGCCCTGCCCACCCTGACCCGCTTCGCTCTGTCCCTCCCGGAGGTTCAACCATGAGACTAGTCATCGCCGACGATCACCCCCTCTTCCGCATGGGCCTGAAGTACGCCCTGATTCACCAGGGGTTCGACGTGGTCGCCGAGGCCAGCGACGGCCTGGCCGCGCTGGAGGCCTGCCGGGCCCTGCAACCCGACGCGGCGCTGCTGGACGTGAAGATGCCCGGGATGACCGGCATCGAGGTGTGCGAGCGGCTGCGCCAGAGTAACCCGCGCCTGGTCAGCGTGCTGATCACGACCTTCGCGGAGCCCGCCATCGTGCAGGCCGCCCGGGCCGCCGGGGCGCGCGGTTACGTGAGCAAGGAGACGGACCCCGAGAGCCTCGCGCGTCAGCTGCGCGACATCGTGGCGAACCCCGATATCGACCGCCTGCCGCACGTGGACGTGCCCCGCCTGACCCCCCGCGAGTCCGAGGTGCTGCCCCTGCTGGCGCAGGGCTACAGCAACAAGGAGATCGCGAAGAACCTGGGCGTCAGCCCCGACACGGTCAAGGATCACCTCGCGCGCCTGTACGCGAAGCTGGACGCCGGGGACCGCACCGAGGCGGTCAGCCGCGCCCGCTCCATCGGCCTGCTGCACTGACGTCAGCCCCGAACCCCGGTCTGCACGGACGCGCGCCGCCTCTCCCCCGCCGGGGGTACAGGGCGGCGCGCGTCATGTGTGGCCGGCGGCGTGCGGCGCGGCCCGTACACTCACCGGATGAACCTCCTGAAGTCCTTCGTGGTGGCGGCGTTCCTGTCGGGTGCGGCCGCCGCGCAGTCCACATCCATCCAGACGCCGTCCACCGATCTCCCGCGCGGCGCGACCGTGTGGGTGAATACCGGCACGGAGATCGTCCTGCTGCCCGCGCTGGGGCTGTCCGTGAGTGTCCCGGTCGGGAGCGTGGACGTGCGCGGCAGCGTGGGCACCATGTTCCTTCCGTTCGCCGCTGACGGTATGGGTGGGCCGGCCAGCGTGCCTGTGTTCGCCAGTGTGGACGCGCTGTTCAACTTTCCGCAGGGGCCCGTTAACCTGTACGCGGGGCCCGGGGTGGGCACGGTGAGTGGTCAGGCGCTGCTGCTGAACGCCACGGCGGGGGTGCGCGGCGAGTTCCGGGGGGGCCGGCCGGGCTGGTTCTCGGAGGCGAAACTGCGTGGGTACGTCATGGACGGCAGTTCCGTGGTCCTGCCGGGACTGCACCTGGGCGTGACGTACCGCTTCTAAACCTCTCGCCCGTCCGGGTGTGGGCCGCCTGTACCCTGCGGGGTATGAGTGGCCCTTTTCTGCTGTCCGAGCGTGCCCTGAGCCTCAAGCCTTCCGCGACGGTCGCGGTAACCAGCCGTGCGCTGGAGCTGCGGCGGCAGGGGGTGGACGTGATCAGCATGAGCGTGGGCGAGCCGGATTTCGATACGCCGGCGCACGTGAAGGCGGCGGCCACCGCGGCCATCGAGAGCGGCAAGACGAAGTACACGGCCGTGAACGGCATTCCGGAGCTGCGTGAGGCGATCAGCGCGAAGTTCGCCCGGGAGAACGGCCTGACCTACGCGCCGGACTGCGTGACGGTCACGAGCGGCGGGAAGCAGGCGCTGTTCAACGCGTTCTTCGCGCTGCTGAACCCGGGGGATGAGGTGCTGATCCCGGCGCCGTACTGGGTGAGCTACCCGGAGATGGTGGCGCTGACGGGCGCGGTGCCGGTGGCGGTGCCGACCACCCCGGAGTCGGGCTTCCTGCTCGACCCGGAGGCGCTGGAGGCGCGCGTGACGCCCCGGACGCGGATGATCGTGCTGAACAGCCCCGGGAACCCGACGGGCGCGGTCTTCCCGCCGGAGGTGCTGCGCGCGGTGGCGGCGGTGGCGCAGCGGCACAACCTCGTGATCGTGACGGACGAGATGTACGAGCATCTGGTGTACGACGCCGAGCAGGTCAGCATCGGCACCTTCGCGCCCGAGCACACGCTGACGATCAACGGGGCCAGCAAGGCGTACGCGATGACCGGGTGGCGCATCGGGTACGCGGGCGGCCCGAAAGGCGTGATCGCGGCGATGAACGCCCTGCAGTCGCAGAGCACGAGCAACGCGAGCAGCGTGTCGCAGTACGCGACGCTGGCGGCCCTGTCGGATCAGGCGCACACGGCGGCGTTCGTGGACATGGCCCGCGCGGCGTACCGCGAGCGGCGTGACCGGATCGTCGCGGGGCTGAACGCGCTGGGGCTGCGCACGCCCACGCCGCAGGGCGCGTTCTACGTGATGGCGGATACGACCCCCATCCACCTCGACGAGCTGGAGGCGGCGCGGCGCATCCTGGACGACGCGCGGGTGGCGGTCGTGCCGGGGACGGATTTTGCCGCGCCGGGGCAGGTCCGCCTGAGTTACGCCACGAGCATGGCGAACATCGAGGAGGTGCTGCGCCGCATCGGCGGCCTGCTGAGCGCCTGAGCCCTGACGGTGCGTTTCCCCTTCGGTGAAGCTTCCATGAAGCTCTGCCGTGGGGGGTTTTCACATGTTGCTCAGAGACGCTGGATGTTCAGGAGGCACACCATGACCGACCGGGCTTTCATTGAGGTGCGCGGCGCGCGCGAACACAACCTGAACAACGTCTCGCTGGACATTCCCAAACGGCAGCTGACCGTCTTCACGGGCGTGTCGGGCTCCGGGAAGTCGTCGCTGGTGTTTGACACGCTGGCCGCCGAGGCGCAGCGGCAGCTGAACGAGACCTTCACCGCCTTCGTGCAGGGGTTCCTGCCGCACTACGGGCAGCCGGACGTGGACCGCGTGGCGAACCTGAACGCCCCGGTGGTCATCAACCAGAAGCGGGTGGGGGGCGGGGCGCGCTCGACGGTGGGCACGTACACGGACATCGCCGCGCCGCTGCGGGTGCTGTTCTCCCGCGCGGGGCAGCCGTCGGCGGGCCCGGCGTTCGCGTACTCGTTCAACACGCCGCAGGGCATGTGCCCGGAGTGCGAGGGGATCGGCCGCACCACCCAGCTCGACCTGGACCGCCTGCTCGACCGCAGCCTCTCGCTGAACGGCGGGGCGATCCAGCACCCGGATTTCAGACCCGGCAAGTGGCTGTGGAAGACGTACGCGCTCAGTGGCCTGTTCGACCCCGACCGGCCCGTGCAGGCGTACAGCGAGCACGACCTGCACCTGCTGCTGCACGGCCGGGACCTGAAGGTGTCGCTGGGCGAGATCAACATGACCTATGAGGGACTGGTGGACCGCTTCGAGCGGATGTACCTGAAAAAGGACGCGGCCGCCATGTCCGACCGGGGCCGCGCGGTCTTTGAGCAGTTCGTGACGGGCCGCACCTGCCCGGTCTGCCATGGCGCGCGCCTGAACGCGGCGGCGCTGGCCTCGCGGATCGAGGGGCGCACCATCGCGGAGCTGGCGGATCTGGAGGCCACCGAGCTGCTGGACTTCCTGCGTGGCCTGAGCGACCCGGCGGCGGCGCGGGTGGCGGGGCACCTCGCGCAGCGGCTGTCGCACCTCGTGGAGATCGGGCTGGGTTACCTGAGCCTGAGCCGCGAGACGGCCACGCTGTCCGGCGGCGAGGGCCAGCGCCTGAAGCTGGTGCGGCACCTGGGCAACAGCCTCACCGACATGCTGTACATCCTGGACGAGCCCAGTGTGGGCCTGCACGCGCGGGACGTGTCGCGCCTGACCGGGCTGCTGGGCGCGCTGCGCGACAAGGGCAACACGGTGCTCGTCGTGGAGCACGACCCGGACGTGATCCTGGCAGCCGATCACGTCGTGGACCTGGGCCCCGGGGCGGGCGTGCGGGGCGGCGAGGTGGTGTTCCAGGGGCCCGTCGCCGCGCTGCTGGCGGCCGACACCCTGACCGGGCGGCACCTCGGGCAGCCGCTGCCGCTCAGGGCGCAGGTGCGCGCCCCGACCGGCTGGCTGCGCGTGGCGGGCGCGCGGCGGCACAACCTCAAGGACGTGACGGTGGACATCCCTACGGGCGTCCTGACGGTCGTGACCGGCGTGGCCGGGTCGGGCAAGAGCACCCTCATCCACGACGTGTTCCTGCCGCTGCATCCGGACGCCGTGGTCGTGGATCAGTCGCGCGTGACCACGAACAGCCGCTCGGCGCCCGCCACGTACACCGGGATCATGGACCCGATCCGCAAGGCCTTCGCGAAGGCCAGCGGGCAGAGCCCCTCACTGTTCAGCTTCAACTCGGAGGGCAGCTGCCCGAACTGCGCCGGGCTGGGCGTCGTGTACACGGACCTGGCCTTCATGGAGGGCGTCTCAACCGTGTGCGAGGTCTGTGAGGGCCAGCGCTTCCGCCCGGAGGTGCTGCGCCATCAGCTGCGCGGGCAGTCCATCAGCGACGTGCTGAACATGACCGCCGGGGACGCCCTGGCCTTCTTCACAAAAAAGCCCGTGCGGACCGTGTTGCAGGCCATGACGGACGTGGGCCTGGGCTACCTGACGCTGGGGCAGCCGCTGAGCACCGTCTCGGGCGGCGAGGCGCAGCGCCTGAAACTCGCGACCGAACTGCACAAGAAGGGCAGCGTGTACGTCATGGACGAACCCACCACGGGCCTGCACCTGAGCGATATCGGGCTGCTGCTGGGCATCGTCGGCCGGCTGGTGGACGGCGGGAACACCGTGATCCTGATCGAGCACCAGCTGGACGTGATCCGGCAGGCGGACTGGCTGATCGACCTGGGCCCGGAGGGCGGGCGCGCGGGCGGCGAGGTGCTGTACAGCGGCCCGCCCGCCGGACTGCGCGGCGTGGCGCGCTCGGTCACGGCGCGTTACCTCTGATCCGCAGCCCCGGCTGGGAACCCGGGCGCGCGGGGCGTCGTACTGTGGCTTCGTATGACGAATATGCACCCGGGCAGTGACGGCACCTACAGCCTCCGTGACTTCATCGCGCAGACCGCCGAGCGGGACAATCCCGGCGAAGTGTTCGAGCTCGAGAGCAGCAAGATGCTGGAAGTGAAGGTCAACGGCCGCATCTGGAGCAAGCTGGGCGCCATGGTCGCCTACAAGGGCAACCTCTCGTTCACGCGCGAGGGCATGCTCGAGGGCGGCCTGATGAAGGCCCTGAAGCGCGCTGTGTCGCAGGAGATGAGCCCCCTGGCGAAGATCGAGGGGCGCGGCGTGGCGTACCTCGCCGACCAGGGCAAGGAGGTGCAGATCCTGCGGCTTCAGGGCGACGCGCTGAACGTGAACGGCAACGACCTGCTGGCCTTCGAGGACACCGTGCAGTACGACATCACCATGCAGCGCCGCATCGCGGGCATGGCGGCGGGCGGGCTGTTCAGCGTGCGCGTGCAGGGGCACGGCATGGTCGCGATCCTCAGCCACGGCAAGCCGCTGACGCTGCGCGTGACGCCGCAGGAGCCGATCTTCACCGATCCGAACGCCACGATCGCCTGGAGCGGGAACCTGCAGCCGCAGCTGCGCATGGATTCCAGCATGCGCAGCATGTTCGGCCGGGGCGGCGGCGAGACGTACCAGATGGTCTTCCAGGGGGACGGCTTCGTGGTCGTGCAGCCGTACGAGGAGTTTGAGGCGGGCATGCTGGGCGGCGACAGCCACGGCGGCAGCGTCGGCAGGAGCCTGGGCGACCTGTTCGACTGAGCGGCGCGGCCGGCCAGCCCGGCAGGGTCGGCAGGGCAGGGGCGGGGGCGGCGGCTCCCGCCCCTCGTGCTGCCCGGTCGCCGGCTGGGCCGGCCTGACCCACCCCGGTGGCGGCCCCCGACATCCGGCGCGCCGCACGGGCTACACTCGCCCGCGATGAGTCTGGTTGTAATGGCGACGGGGGGCACGGGGGGGCACATCTATCCGGCGGTGGCGACGGCGCGGGAGCTGTCGCGGCGCGGGCACGAGGTGCTGCTGCTGGGGCAGCGGGGCGGCATGGAGGAGCGCGTCTCGCGCGAGCAGGGCCTGCCGTTCGAGGGCGTGGACGCCGGGAAGCTGGCGCGCAGCGGCCAGGGCCGCCCAGACCCGCGCGAGCTGCTGCGGGCCGGGCAGGGCGTGTTGCAGGCCCGCTCGCTGCTGAACCGGCTGAAGCCCGGCGTGGTCGTCGGGTACGGGGGCTTTGCGAGCCTGCCGGGCGTGCTGGCCGCGCAGAGCCTGGGGGTGCCGACCGTGCTGCACGAACAGAACGCCCGGCTGGGGCTGACGCAGCGGCTGGCGGTCCGTAAGGCGCGGGCAGTGGGCACGGCCTACGAGCGCGTGATCGGGCTGGACGCGCAGTTAGCGACCATGGTGGGCATGCCGGTGCGCGAGGAACGCCTGCCGCGCGCGGAGGCGCTCGCGCGGTTGGGGCTCCAGGAGGGGCCGCTGACGATCTTCGTGATGGGCGGGTCGCAGGGGTCGCTGTTCCTGAACCAGACGGTGCCGGACGTGCTGCGCCACGCCTTCGGGCCGGAGGGACTGCTGCCGCCCCCCGCGCGGGGCGTGGTGGACCTGGACTTCACGGGATCGGCGGCGGGTGGGGTGCAGGTGCTGCACTCGACCGGGCCGCGCTGGCTGGCGGAGGTCGCGCCGGGCGTGCAGGACCTGGAGTGGTATGAGGCGGCCGGGTACGTGGACGCCGTGGCGGCGTGGTCGGTGGCGGACCTCGCGATCACGCGGGCGGGGACCAGCACGCTGGCGGAGGCGGCGTTCCACGGGGTGCCGCTGGTCATGGTGCCGCTGCCCGAATCGGCCGAGAACCACCAGTTCCACAACGCGCAGGCGGTGGCGGCGGCGGGGGCGGGGCTCGTGGTGGAGCAGCGCAGCGCGTCAGAAGCGCTGGGGCGGGCGGTGTTAGAGTGTGCCTCAGCGGGGACGCGCGCCTCGATGAGAGAGGCGGCGCTCGGACGGGCCCAGACGGGTGCGGCGGGGCGTTTCGCGGACCTGATCGAACGGCACCTGCGTTAGTGGGCCTCACCCCTCTCATGACTGACCTCCCTGAAGCTGTTTCCCCGCCCGGCGTGGCCGCGGCGTCTTCAATCCGTCCTTCCCGTCCCGATTTCCAGAGCCTGCACTATCACCTGATGGGGGCAGGCGGGATCGGCATGAGTGCCTTCGCGCGCCTGCTCTCGGCGCAGGGCCACCGCGTGAGCGGCTGCGATGAGCACGCTTCCGAGCTGACGGCCCGTCTGGCGCAGGAGGGCATCCCGGTGGCCCCGGGGCACGCGGCGTCGCACGTGACCGATCCGCCGTTCGGGGCGCCGTTCGGCCCGATCGACGTGCTCGTGGCCTCGGAAGCGATTCCAAAAACCCACCCGGAACTGGTGGCGGCCCGCGCGTCCGGCGTGGAGATCCGCCCGCGCATGGCCCTGCTGGACGCCCTCCTGCGCGGCGGGCCCAGCATCGGCGTGATCGGCACGCACGGCAAGACCACCACCACGAGCATGATCGCCGTGGCGCTGGCCGGCGCCGGGCTTGATCCCTCGGCGTTCGTGGGCGGCATCGTGCCGGAATTCGGCAGCAACGCCCGCGTGGGCGCGGGGCCGTTCGTGGCCGAGGTCGACGAGAGCGACAAGGGCTTCGCGGCACTGGGGGCGGGCACGGCCGTCTTCACGAACGCCGAGGACGATCACGTGGGCGGCACGCAGGCCACCTACTGGGAGACCGTCGAGGAGCAGCACGCGGCCTTCGCGCAGTTCGTGGCGCAGTCGGGCCGGGTGCTGCTGTGCGCCGACTGGCCCGGCCTGGACGAGCTGTGCCTGGGCGCCCGCGAACGCCTCACGTACGGGCAGGCCGAGGGCGCGGACTACCGCGCCGCGAACCTGCGCCCGGACGCGGACGGCACGACCTTCACGGTCACGCGCCGGGGCGAGGCGCTGGCCGAGGCGCGCGTGGCGCTGCCGGGCCTGCACAACGTCCTGAACGCACTGGCGGCGCTGGCGGTCGTGGACCTGCACGGCGGGGACGTGCCCCGCGCGGCGGCGGCCCTGGCCGAGTTCCGGGGACCCGGGCGGCGCTGGCAGCGCATCGGGGAACTGAACGGCGCGCTCGTCATCGACGACTACGCGCACAACGCCACGAAGGTCGCGGCGGCGGTACAGGCGGCCCGGCAGACCGGGCGGCGCGTGCGGGTGGTGTTCCAGCCCCACCGCTACCTCCGCACGCAGCAGTCCTGGCCGCGCCTCGCGGACGCGCTGATGGACGCCGACGAGGTGCTGCTGCTGGACATCGCGGCGGCCAGCGAGACGCCCATTCCCGGCATTCACGCCACGCTGATCAGCGACCGCATGAGTGCGGGCGGGCACACGGGCGTGCGTTACCTCCCGGACCGCGCCGAGGTGCTGCGCGTGCTGCGCGAGACCGCCGGGCCCGGCGACCTGATCGTCACGATGGGCGCCGGGGACGTATGGACCCTCTCGCGGGACCTGGTGGGGCCGCTGTGACCGCCCTGCTCAGCCGCACGGGCGCGCGCGTGGAGCGGCTGCCCCTGTCGCGCTTCACGACGCTGGGCGTGGGCGGCGAGGCCGAGGTGTGGTTCGTCGAGTCCCACGAGCAGCTCGCCGAGGCGATGGAGCAGCCCTACCGCATCCTGGGGGGCGGCAGCAACCTCGTGATCGCCGACGAGGGCGTGCCGGAACGCGTGATCCGCCTGAGCGGCCCGCTGGCCGAGCGTGACCTGACCCCGGACCCCGCCCTGAGTGACGACACCTGGGTCGTGACCGGCTGGGTGGGCGGCGGCGTGCCCCTGCCCGGGCTGATCCGGCAGCTCCAGAAGCTGGGCCTGAGCGGCCTGGAGGGCACCGTGGGCATTCCGGCGCAGGTGGGCGGCGCGGTGTGGATGAACGCCGGCACCCGCTACGGCGAGATGTTCGACGGGCTGCACACCCTGGAGATCGTCACGCCCGAGGGCACGCGGCAGGTCACGCCGGACGACCTGAACTGGGGCTACCGGGACAGCGGCATTCCGCGCAACCACATCGTGACCCGCGTGCGCCTGCGGCTGCGCCGCGCCGCGCCCGAAGAGGTGCTGGCGAAGATGGACTTCGCGGATCAGGCCCGCAAGGGCCAGCCGAAAATGAAGACGCCGGGCTGCGCGTTCAAGAATCCGGGCGGCGTGAGCGCCGGAAAACTGATCGACGAGGCCGGCCTGAAGGGCTCCCGCGTGGGCAACGCACTGATCGCGCCCGAGCACGCCAACTTCATCGTGAACCTGGGCGGGGCGAGCGCCGCAGACGTGCACGCGCTGCTGGCACTCATCCGTGACCGCGTCCCGGTACCGATGGAACTGGAGTACGAGCTCTGGCCTGCCCCGGGGAACGCGTGAGCGGCCCGCCCCGACCCCGCAACCGCCGGCTGGACCCGCCCGCGCCCGCCCGGGGCGGCCCGGGCGACGACCCGGCCCTAGGGGCCGCCCCCGACACACCCGACCCCACCGCCGGCCTTCCCGATGCCGCCGCGCCGCGCCGCCGCTCGCGCCGTCCCCTGTGGGCGGCCCTGGCGGCGGCGCTCGTGGTGGCGGCCGGGGTGGGCGCCTGGTTCGCGCTGCCGGTCAACACCGTGACCGTCAGCGGCAACGCCCGGCTCAGCGAGGCCCGGGTCAGGGCGCTGGCGGGCCTGGAGGGTCACTTCGGCTGGCTGTACTACGGCGGCTGGCGGGCGCGGGGCCTGCTGGAGAGCCCCTGGGTGCAGTCGGCGGTGGTCACCCGCACCTTCCCGGACCGCGTATCGATCGCAGTCACCGAGCGGACGCCGCGCGCCCGCTGGCAGCGCCGCAGCGGCGAAGTGGTGGCGCTCGCGGCCGACGGGACGGTGCTCCCGGCCGCGACCGGGACGGCGCAGCTGCCGCTCATCCGCGGCTGGGGCCCGGACCGGGTGCCGGAAGCCCTGCACCTGCTCGACACGCTGGCCCGCTACACTGTGCAGTCGGTCACGTACACCCCGTCCGGGGTGAGCGTGAAACTCAAAACCGGTTCAGTCTGGAGTGGCGACCTGCGCGCCCTTGTGAAGTATGCTGGGAGCATCAGCATGTATCCAGACCGTGACATTTTTATTTACCCCTGGGGGGTGAGCGTCCAGGAATGAAAGAGAACAGCATCATCGTTGGCCTGGACATCGGGACGACGAAAATCACCACCGTGATCGGCGAGGTCGGGCCGAACGGCAGTGTTGACATCATCGGTGAAGGCACGGTGCCCAGCGAGGGCATGAAGCGCGGGTCGGTCGTGAATCTGGAACGCGCCACACACGCGATCCGGCAGTCGGTCCAGACCGCCGAGCGGGTCAGCGGCGTGAAGGTCGAATCCGTGTACGTGACGGTGGCCGGCAATCACGCCAAGGCCATCACCAGTCACGGCCTCGCCGCGATCCGCCGTAATCAGGAGATCGCCCAGCCGGACGTGGACCGCGCCATCGAGAACGCCCGCGCCGTGCCGCTCGACCCGAACCTGGAGATCATCCACACCCTCCCGCAGGAGTACGTCGTGGACGGCCAGGAGGGCATCAAGAACCCCGTCGGCATGCACGGCGTGCGCCTGGAAGTGGACGTGCACATCGTGGCCGGCACGGCCGGGCCGCTGCTGAACCTGCGCCGCTGCGTGCAGGAGGCCGGGCTGCGGGTGGAGGGCTTCGCGCTGCACGCCCTGGCCAGCGGCCTGGCGACCCTGGAAGCCGCCGAGCAGGCCCAGACGGTGATCGTGGTGGACATGGGCGGCGGCACGACCGACGTGGCGGTGTTCAAGCGCGGGAACCTGACCCACTCGGCCTGCATTCCCATCGGTGGGGATCACGTCACGGCGGATCTCGCGCAGATCCTCAAGATTCCGGCCGAGGAAGCCGAGAACGTCAAGCGCCGCTACGGCGCGGCCCTGCCGGAACTCGCCGATCAGGACCTCACGCTGGAGATCACGACCTCCTCGGGCAGCACGCACGCCATCACGGCCTTCGAGCTCTCGCGGATCATCAAGCCGCGCCTCGCTGAGATCTTCGGCATGATCCGCGACGAGATCGACCAGACCCTCGGGCCTGTCGAACTCGTGGCGAACGGCGTGATCCTCACGGGCGGCGCCGCGCTGCTGCGCGGCACACCCGAACTCGCCCGCGACCGCTTCCGCCTGCCGGTGCGGGTGGGCCGCCCGCGCGGGATCGGCGGCCTGACCGATATCGTCAGTGGCCCCGGGCACGCGGGCAGCGTGGGCCTGGTGCTGTACGGCATGGTCGAGGACGGCCGGGTGCCTCACCTGGTCTACGGCGACATGGCGCCGGTCACGCCGCCGCAGCCCACCCCCGCAGCCCCCAGCGTGGCGGCGCCCCTGGCGCCCGAGCCTCAGCCGCAGACCGCCGAGCCGCGTGCCGCCGCACCGGCGCGCGAGAAGGAGAAGCAGGGGCCCAGCCTGGCCGAGCGCATGCGCAACTGGTTCAAAGACTGGATGTGATGACCGGCCAGAGGGGCAGGCCGGGACCCGCTGCGGCGCGGGAACCTTCTGCGGCGCATGCAGGGGGTACCGGCCTGCTATCGTGCGCTAAACTACAACGCAGTCAACGGTGTCAGCCTGATTTTCAGGCTGTTCGCCGTGGTAAGGAGACATGATGCAAGCGGCCAGAATTCGCGTGATCGGCTTGGGCGGGGCGGGCAACAATGCCGTCAACCGCATGATTGAATCGGGACTTGAAGGCGTGGAGTTCATCGCCGGGAACACGGACGCGCAGGTGCTCGCCAAGAGTCACGCGGAGATCCGCATTCAGCTCGGCGACCGCCTGACGCGCGGCCTGGGCGCGGGCGCGGATCCCGAGGTGGGCGAGAAGGCCGCCCTGGAAGACCGCGAGCGCATCAAGGAATACCTCGACGGGACCGACATGCTGTTCATCACCGCCGGAATGGGCGGCGGGACCGGCACCGGCAGCGCGCCGGTCGTGGCCGAGATCGCCCGCGAGATGGGCATCCTGACGGTCGCCATCGTGACCCGGCCCTTCAAGTTCGAGGGGCCCAAGCGGCTGCGCGTGGCGGAGGAGGGCATCAGCAAGCTCGCCGACCGCGTGGACGGCATGATCGTCGTGAACAACGAGAAGCTGCTGACCGCCGTGGACAAGAAGGTCTCGTTCCGCGAGGCGTTCCTGATCGCCGACCGCGTGCTGTACTACGGCGTGAAGGGCATCAGCGACGTGATCAACGTCGAGGGCATGATCAACCTGGACTTCGCGGACGTGCGTAACCTGCTGGCGAACAGCGGCACCGTCCTGATGGGCATCGGTGCGGGGCGCGGCGAGAAGGTCGCCGAGGAGGCCGCCATGAGCGCCATCCACAGCCCGCTGCTCGAGCGCGGCATTGAGGGCGCCCGGCGCATCCTGGTGAACGTGACCGGCAGCTACGACCTGAGCATGACCGACGCGAACGAGATCGTCGAGAAGATCCGCGAGGCGACCGGCTTCGAGGAACCCGACATCCTGTTCGGCATCACGCCCGATGAGGACGCCGGGGACGAGGTGCGCGTGACCGTGATCGCCACCGGCTTCAACGACATGCCGGTCACCGTGGCCGGGGGCCTGCGCTCCAGCGTCATCGACACGATCGTCAAGCCGGTCCGTGGCGGCAGCAGCTACGACCCGAAGGACTACGACATCCCGGCGTTCCTGCGCAACGTGGACCGCGACTGACCCGCGCCTCACCCCTGTCCCCCACCCGCGCGGTGGGGGTTTTTGCTGTCCCGCCCACGCGGGCGGCCGGCCAGGGGGCCGGGAGCTGTGTAGACACACTGACCTTCACAGGGCCGCATTTGTCCGGACATCCGGCCGGGCGCGCGGCTGGGCCGCCTATCTTGAACGCCCAGCCCCGGCCGCTCCGGCGCCGCCTCTGTCCCCTGCACCGCTCACACCTGCCCGCGCGGCGGGTGTCCCGAAGGAGTTTTCCATGAAGCGCATCCTGACCCTGACCCTGCTGGCCCTGAGTGCCGGCGCGCACGCCCAGAGTACCGTCAAGCTCGCCACCCTCAGCCCGCTGTCCGGTTCGATCAGCAACCTGGGCGCGCAGGTGCGCAACGGCGCGCAGCTGGCCGTGAACGAGTACAAGGCGCCGTTCAAGAAACTCGGCTTCGACCTCGTGCTCGCGCCCTACGACGATCAGGCCGATCCGGCGACCGGCACGGCGGCCGCGCGCAAGATCGCCGCCGACCGGCAGGTCCTGGCGGTGGTGGGGGCGCTCAACAGCGGCGTGACCATTCCCGCAACCGCCGCGCTGAGTGCCAGTCGCGTGGCGGTCGTGAACTCGGGCAGCACCGCCAATCAGGTGACCGACCGCGGCCTGAAGAACGTGAGCCGTATCGTGCCGCGCGACGACGCGCAGGGGCCCGCCGGCGCGAGTTTCCTGACCGGCACCCTGAAGGCTAGGCGGGTGTACATCCTGAACGACAAGACCGCGTACGGCGAGGGCCTGGCCGGTGAGGTCGAGAAGACCCTGAAGGCGCGCGGCGTGAAGGTCCTGGCGAACGAGGGCACCGAGGAGAAGAGCGACTTCTCCGGCGTGGTCGCCAAGATCAAGTTGCAGCGCCCTGACGCGATCTATTTCGGTGGCGTGTACAACCAGGTGGGGGTGTTCCTGGCGCAGCTGCGCGGCGCGGGCGTCACGGTGCCGGTGGTGGGCGGCGACGGGCTGGACAGCCCGGAACTGAGCCGCGTGGCCGGCGCGGGCGCCACGAACGTGTACTACACGACCGTGTCGGCGCCCCTGAGCGCCCTGCCGGCCGCGAAGACCTTTGCCACGTCGTACCGCAAGGCGTTCGGCAGCGATCCGCAGGGGTTCGCGGCCTTTGCGTACGACGCGGCGCGCGTGGCGCTTCAGGGCGTTCTGAGCGCCGCGAAGGCGAACGGCGGGAAACTGCCCAGCCGCGCGCAGGTGGAGACGGCGGTGCGGGCCGGGTCGTACTCGGGCCTGCTGTCCGGCAGCGTGAAGTTCAATGCGGTCGGCGACCGGCAGAGCGCGAAACTGTACGTCATGAAGCTCACGGGAGGCAAGCTGAGCCTCAGTACCAGCCTGACGGTCCAGCCAGCCCGCCGCTGATCACGGCCCGCAGCAGTGGATGTGAGGCGGCTCTCAGGGGCCTGTAGGCGGGTTGATCCAGCCTCAAGCCGCTGGTCCCGAAACGCTCAGATTGTGTGGATTCGCACGTCAGCTCAGGGCGCCGACCAGCACACTGCCTCACACAACTCACACCGGATAGCGCCGCATCCGTCCGCCTGACTCTCCCCCGCCCCGGCGTCACCCTGCACGCCGGGGTGACGTTCTGTTTGGGCCGCCCCACACGGAGACCCGTCATGCCTCGACTGCCCCGGCCCCGACTGCCGCTGCCCCGCCACGCCGCCACTGCGCTCATCAGCCTGCTGCTGGCCGCCTGCGCTCCAGGCAACGCGCCCACGCCCGCCCCGGAACCGGCGCCGCCCGACACCCGCCCCGAGGGCACCTTCACGGACCGCTGGACGCTGCAGGAAGCGCTGCAGCTGCCGGCCGACACCGAGAAGACCGCGCAGACGACCATGCCGCTGATCACCAGCTGGCCGCAGGGCGCGCAGAAGACCCTGCCGGACCAGTGGGTGTGGGACACGTGGCCGCTGAAGACCGAGGACATGCAGATCGCCACGGTGCGCGCGGCGGACGGCACGCCGTACTACGTGCTCATTCACCTGAGCGTGGACGACAGCGTGCTGCCCGGCGCGCGGCACGACCTCGCCACGCTGCGCTACTCGTACTCCACCGACGGGCGCAGCTGGCAGCCGGGTGGGTACCTGTTCCCGGAGGGCGTGGTGCTCGGCTCGCGCAACTGGGCGGGTTCGGCGCTGCTGAAGGCGGACGGCAGCGTGGAGGTGTACTACACCGCGACCGGTGAGCGCGACGAGGGGCCGGTGCAGGGGCCGTCGTCGGTGCTGGAACGCCAGCAGGTCGGCGACGTGCAGGGCCCGCTGACGGCCGACGGGCAACTGGTTCCGCAGAGTGGCAGCGGCTTCCCGAACGAGGGGGGCATCGGCTTCGAGCAGCGGATCGCGCTGGCCGACGGCGTGAAGGCCGAGGTCGTGAACGGCCGGGTGGTCTTCAGCGGCACCTGGAAGCACCGCGTGATCCTGCGCGCGGACGGCACGCTGTACCAGACGGTCGCGCAGTCCGACGCGGGCCCGCTGTACGGCTTCCGTGACCCCTGGGCCTTCCGCAACCCGGCCGACGGGAAACGCTACGTGCTGTTCACCGGGAACATGGGCGGCCTGAAATCCCAGCAGACCTGCCAGCCCGAGGATCTGGGCGACGCGGCCTTCCGCGCCGGCCTGGGCGCCCTGAACGCCGAGATGCCGCTGCACAACGGCGCGATCGGACTGGCGGTGGAAACCGCGCCCGGCGCGTGGAAACTGCTGAACCCGCTGCTGACGGCCCGCTGCGTGAATCAGGAACTGGAACGGCCCCACCTCGTCATGAAGGACGGCCAGGTGTACCTGTTCTTCAGCAGCCACATCGGCAAGTTCGCGCCGTACGGTGACCTGCGCGACCGGGGCGAGGAAGGGCTGTACGGCTTCGTGGGCGACTCGCTGCGCGGCGACTACACGCCGCTGAACCGGGGCGGACTGGTGCTGAACACCCCGCTGACCCAGCGCTACCAGAGCTACTCCTACGACGTGCTGCCCGGCGGCCTGACCACCCTGTTCGTGGACGTGCCGGGTATCGGCAACCAGGACATCAGCGTGGTGTCCACCCTGCCTCCCGAGGAGCAGCGGGCGGTGTTCGGCGGGACGCTGGGCAAGACGCTGAAGATCGACATCAGCGGCAGGTCCACGGCGCTCGTGTCGGAACTGAACTACGGGCAGATCATTCCCTGACCCGGCGTGGCGGCGGCGGGGCCGCAGTGGCCGGATCACCACTGCCGCCCCGCCGCTGTGGATCAACCGGCCAGGGTCAGGACGCTCTGGTTGCCGCGCAGGACGTACACCAGGATGCCGGACTCGGCCAGCACGGCGGCGCGGCGTTCCAGGTCCCGCACGGCGTCCGGCAGGCCCGCCCACTGCCGCCGGGCCTGCTCGCCGGGCTCAAGGTAGAAGCCCTCGGGGAGCGCGACGATGCTGACGCGGCTGGCCGTGGCGCGGGCGCGCAGCGCCTGGGTGGTCAGGTCGGCGCTGGGCCGCGCGGTCAGGATGATCAGGTTCCCCCCGGCGCGCGTGGCCGGCAGCGCGGGCGGCGCCGGGTCGGGGTCCAGCCGGGCCAGCAGGTGCAGCGCGGCGTGCAGGGCGTCCGTGCCGCGCCCGGCGGGCGTGACCTGTCCCCCGGCGGCGGCCGCCACCGGAAGGCCCAGCGTCTGCCCCTCGCGCAGCAGGCTGGCGGCCAGCCGCACGGCGCTGTCCACGAAGGTCGGCCCACCGGCGCTGGCATCCACGAACACCGTCAGGCTGCTGGCCGCCGTGCGTTCAGGTTCCCGCACGACCAGCTCGCCCCGGCGGGCGCTCAGGCGCCAGTGGATCCGGCCCGGCGCGTCCCCGGTGACGTACTCGCGGGCGCTGCGCAGGCTGAGGGGATCGTCCAGCCCCAGCTGCCGCGACAGGCTTCCCTCCGAGAGCAGGGGCCGCAGCAGGTCCGGCAGGAGCAGCCCGTGCGTGCCGGGGTACACGGTGACGGCCGTGGAGGCGGGCACCGTGGTCTGCTGCCAGAACAGCCCCAGCGGATCGGCCCAGGCGAGGTCCAGGCCCGGCCACTCGAACTGGCCCCGGCGGTTCAGCCGCAGGGTGGTCGTGAAGGTGTGGGTGGTCTCGCCGAGGTGCAGCGCGGCGGCGCTCAGCTCCTGGCGGACCACCACGCTGCGCGGCGCAGGATCACTGAACTGCACGCGCAGCGGGCGGCGTGAACGCACCGTGACGGTCACGGTCAGGGGCAGCTGGCCGCCCTCGAAGCCGCTGGGCGGCACGTCCCGCGTGACGGTCACGTGCGGCGGGCGGCGCGAGAGGCCCCACAGGCCGCCCGTGACGGCGAGGATCAGAGCCAGCCACAGCAGCGCCGCCGTCATGCGTGCGCGGCGTCCTCGACCGGGACCGGCTGGGCGCGCAGCACCTCGCCGACGATGCCTTCGGCACTCTGACCCTGGAGGCGCGCCTCGATCCGCAGGCTCAGGCGGTGCGCCAACACGCCCGGCGCGGCGCGCTGCACGTCGTCCGGCGTGACGAAGGACCGCCCCGCCAGCCACGCCAGCGCCTGCGCGGCGCCCTGCAGGCCCAGACTGGCGCGCGGCCCGCCCCCCAGCGTGACCAGGGGGTGCGCGCGGGTCGCGGCGCTCAGACCCGCGATATACGCCCGCACGGGTTCCGACACGAACACGCGCCGCACGGCCTCCTGCGCGTCCAGCAGCGCCGCCGGGGTCGTCACGGCCCGCAGCGCCCCGATGGGATGCTCGCCTTGAAGTCGGCCCAGCATCCGCACCTCCTCCTCCGGCGTGGGGTACCCCACCGAGAGTTTCAGCAGGAAGCGGTCCAGCTGCGCCTCGGGCAGGCGGTAGGTGCCCTCGTGCTCGACGGGGTTCTGCGTGGCGATCACCACGAACGGCGCGGGCAGCGGGTGGGTCACGCCGGATTCCGTGACCTGCCCCTCGGCCATGGCTTCCAGCAGCGCGGACTGCGTCTTGGGCGTGGCGCGGTTGATCTCGTCGGCGAGCAGCACCCCGGTGAAGATCGGCCCGGGCACGAAGCGGAACTCGTGGGTGTCCGGGCGGTACACGCTCACGCCGGTCACGTCGCCGGGCAGCAGGTCCGGCGTGAACTGCACGCGCCGGAAATCCAGGCCCAGACTGAGCGCCAGGGCGCGCGCCAGCATGGTCTTCCCGGTGCCAGGGGCGTCCTCCAGCAGGACGTGCCCACCGGCCAGGACGCCCGCCAGCGCGAGCCGCGTGACGTCCTCCTTGCCCACGAGGACCTGGGCGACGTTGTCGAGAATCGAGCGGGCGAAGGCGGGCGTGGGCGCAGTGTGGGTCATGACAGGTCCTTTTGGTCGGAGGGATGATCGGTGGGCGTGAGGGTCGGCGCGACCCCCTGAATGGTCCGGGCGACCTGCTCGGCCTGTTCGGCCTGCTCGTCGGTCAGCTGGCCGCCGTAGCGGACGGGTTCGTACAGGGCGGTCAGGGTGCCCAGCGCTTCAGCCAGTGAGGGGTGCTGGGTGCCGAGCCGCGCGGCGTACCCGGCGGGCGTCTCGTGCGCCGCGCGGCCCAGTCCGGCGTCCGACAGGGCCGCCAGCGCCCCCCGGTACGCGACGCGCACCCGGTGCAGCGGGGCAGACAGCGTCGCGCCGAGCGGCAGGTCAGGGATGGCCGCCTCTGCTGTCGCGGCAGACGACTGGTGACGGTAGGCCCACAGCAGCGCGACCATTGCCCCCAGCAGGCTCAGGAGCGCCACGAGCTGCGCGGCCGGGGCCAGCCAGCTCACATTCACCAGCTGGTCCGTCGCTCCGGCCGCGACCGCCGCGGCCTCCTGGGACGCCGACTCCGGTGGGGGCGCTGCGTCCAGTGGCATGGCTGAGGCACGGCCGCCCTGATTCAGCAGGAACGCCGACGCGAACCACAGCAGCCCGCTCAGCACCAGTCCGGCCGTCATCAGGACCTCGGCCGGGTGCGGCGGCCGGCCCGCGCGGCGGCGCAGCTGCGGCAGGCCCAGGGCCAGCAGCAGACACACCACGCCCAGGCCCATCAGCAGTTCCGGCGGGAGCAGCGGCGCGCCCAGATTGAACTGCACCCCCGGGGCAGACTGACCCCGGTGCAGGAGGTCTGGGGTCACCGGGTCCGCCGGCCGACCGGCAGCCGCCGCTGGCGGCCCCGGGGGAGCGGCGTCGCTGGTGGCAGGCGGCGTGAGCGCCGCGCCGATGTCGGGCCGGGGCGAAGGCAACAGGGCCGACAGCAGCGCCACGGCCAGCACACCACCCGCGGCCCAGGCCCACCAGGTGGGCGCGGCCTGCCCCGCATGCCGGGCGTCGCGCCCGGGCCGCGCCAGGGCCCCCCCGGCCAGCGCCAGGATCAGACCAGGCTGCGGGGCGAGGAGGCCGGGCAGCAGCCCCAGCAGACCGCGCCGCTCCCCGTCCTCCAGCGCCTGCGCGCCCCAGGTCAGTGCCAGGCCCGACAGGCTGAGCAGCAGGTAGCCGCCCGCCACGGCGAGCAGTTGACGGGGCTGACCCAGGGCGGCGGGCACCTGCGCGGCCACGCTCAGGCCGATGATCAACTGCGTGATCAGCAGCCGCCCCTGTCCCCAGGCCGGCAACCGGACGCCCAGCGCGAACAGGCCGCACAGCAGGCCCACTCCCCACAGTGGCATCAGCCCGGCGAGGCCCAGGGGCAGCAGCGCCAGCCCGTACGCGGTCAGAGGCGGGCCGGTGCGGGGCGCGGCGAGGTCGTCCGGCACCGGGGAGGTGAGGTCAGTCATGGTTGCCGGAGAATACGCGCGTCCCCGCGCGGAAGTTGCCGCAGATGGGGGGCCTGCGTCCGAGCGCGCGGCATGGCAGCGCCGCCCCGATCCGGTGTGGATGCGGGGCGGCGCTGGGGCGGAATTCAGTCGAGGAAGTCGCGGAGCTTGCGGGTGCGGCTCTCGTGGTACTTGAGTTTGCGCAGCGCCTTGTTCTCGATCTGGCGGATGCGTTCGCGGGTCACGCTGAAGCGCTGCCCGACCTCCTCCAGGGTGTGCTCGCGGCCGTCCACGAGGCCCTTGCGGAACTTCAGGACCATCGCTTCACGCTCGGTGAGTTTCGAGAGGGCCTTTTCCAGTTCCTCGCTCAGGAGGGTCTTGGCGGCATTCTCGACGGGGCTGTCGAGGTTCTCGTCGGGGATGAAGTCGCCGTAGAAGGAGTCCTTCTCGTCACCGATGGGCGTCTCGAGCGAGACGGGTTCCTGGCTGACCTTCTGCACTTCCTCCACCTTCGTGGCGTCCCAGCCGGGGCCCATGGCCTCGGCGATCTCCTCGTAGGTGGCCTCGCGCGACAGTTCCTGCTGAAGCTGGCGGGCGGTGCGGGTCAGTTTGTTGATCGTCTCGACCATGTGCACCGGGATGCGGATGGTGCGGGCCTGGTCGGCAATGGCGCGGTTGATGGCCTGCCGGATCCACCACGTGGCGTACGTGGAGAACTTGTAGCGGCGGCGGTACTCGAACTTCTCGACCGCGCGGATCAGGCCCTGGTTTCCTTCCTGGATCAGGTCCAGGAAGCCCAGGCCGCGTCCGGTGTACTTCTTGGCGATGCTGACCACGAGGCGGAGGTTGGCCTCGATCAGGCCCTGGCGGGCGGCGGCGCCGTCCTCGGTCTGGCGCATCAGGCGGCGGCGGGCGCGGTCCTCGAGTTCGAGGTCCTCCTCGAGCACCTTGCGGGCTTCCTCGCCTTCCTCGATGCGCCGGGCGAGCGCGATCTCCTCTTCGAGGGTCAGCAGGGGCACGCGGCCGATCTCGTGCAGGTACTGGCGCACCGGGTCGTTGGACACGGCGCGGGGCATGTCGTCGAAGTATTTCTCCTCGTCGTCGTCCTGCGCGGCGGCTGGGCCGTCCTCGGCAGCTTCTTCCTCGTCGGCCTCGTCCTCTTCGTCGAGGTCCTGCACCTCGATGTTCTGCCCGGCGAGGTACAGCTGCATGTCCTCGAAGGCGTCGGGGCTCTCGGGGTCAAGACCGTTGGCTTCGAGCGCGCTGGCGAGCGCGGTGGCGATGTCCTCGCTGGAGAGCACCCCGGCGGCGCGCCCGGCCTTCAGGAGTTCCTGAATACTGGCGTGCGCGTAGTAGGGCTTCTCGGGCTGGCCGCCCTTGACGGGGCCGGCCGCCGGTTTGGCGGCAGGTTTCGCGGCGCGCGCGGTGGGCTTGGCGGCCTTGGCGGGCTTGTCGGCCGGTTCGGCCTTCGCCGCAGTTTTCTTCGCGGCGGGCTTCTTGGCCGGCTTGTCGGCGTCGTCCTTGGGCGCCGCCTTCTTTGCGGCCGGCTTCTTGACGGGCGACTCGACGGTTTCCGTGGCGACCACCGGCGCCGCGACACTGGGCGCGGGTTCGGCTGGTGTCGCCTGGACGGCGGGGGCCGCCTCGACTTTCGGCGCGACCTTCTTGGCCGGCGCGGGCTTGGCCGGGAGGGGGCTGGTGGCGGTCGTGACGGGTTTGGGGGTGGTGCCGGGGGCCACGCGGGCGCGGGCGCGCGCGGCGGCTTTGGGTTCGCCGCTTTCGGCGTCGACTTTCTTGCGGGTGCGGACGGTCGTGGAATCTGCCATGCGGCCTCCTGGGGTGGGGTCGGGGCGGGTTTGTGGGGGTGGGGGTGTCCGGGCGGCGGACCGTGCGCCGGGCACCTGAACGCGTCAGTCTAGCAAACGCGCCTTGCACCGCATCGTGACGTGGGAAGGGGCCGGTTGCGGAACGCCGGGCTAGCAGATCACATACGAGGTCCGGGGCCGGCCGGTTCCCACCCCCGGCTGGGGGATCAGGGGCGGGTGACGGTCAGCACCTTGAAGCCGGCCTCGCGCAGGGTCTCGCGCACCTCGCCCAGGGCGCGCAGGTCGGCCTCGTAGGGCAGGAAGTCGTTGGCGACGAGGTGCAGCGTCCCGCCCGGGCGCAGGCGACGCCCGGCGGCGGCGATGAATTCACGGGCCACGTCCAGCACCACGCCGCGTCCCATGTGGAAGGGCGGGTTGGTGAGGATCACGTCGAAGGTCGCCTCGGCGTCCAGGGCGGCGTCCACGTCCGAGTGGATCGCCACGCCGCTCAGACCGCTGGCCGCCAGGGTGGCCTGCGCGCTGCGGACACTGGGCAGGTCGCCGTCCACGAGCGTGACGGTCGCGCCGCGCCGCGCGGCCCACGCGCCGATCAGGCCCGTGCCGCAGCCCAGGTCCAGCACGTCCTTCCCGTTCAGCGCGCTGCCGTCCGGGTCGAGGCGTTCCAGGGCGCCCAGCATCAGCGAGGTGGCCTTGTCGGGTTTCGCGGCGCTGAACACGCCGGGCAGGCCGACGACCGTCACGCCAAAGGCCTCGAAGCCCTCGGGGTCGGGCAGGGGCGGGGTGGGTCCGGGACGGCGGATGAGTTTCGCCACGCGCATCCCGCCGTCGCGGGCCACGACCTCGCCGGCACCGAAGGCGTTCCCGGCGAGCCGCACGTAACGGTCGAAGCCCTTGTCGCGGTCGCCGGCGATGTACAGCGTGCCGCCCGGGGGCGTGCTGGCGTGCGCCCACGCGACCTGCGCGGCGGCGTAGGCGTTCCCCCGGTCACCGGCCAGCACCAGCGCCACGGTCCGGGCGCGGTCCGGCCAGCGGTCCTGGAGCGGGTCGCCGGGCGCGGCGGCGTGGGCGTCCAGCCCGGCCGCCTTCAGGGCGCTCAGGGCGGCGGCGCTGCCCTCCACGGCGCGCAGGGTCACGCCCGGCAGGCTGCCCAGCAGGCCGCCCATGGCGCTCAGGTCCAGCACCTCGCCGCGCACGCGGTCCCTGCGCATCACGCCCGCCAGCAGGGCCTGCGCGGCGTCCACGTCGGGGTAGCCGCGCACGCCGCTCTTGGTGAGGGCCTTCAGGGAATCCAGGCGGGGCGGGAGGTTGGCGGGGCGCACCTCAAAGTAGTTCACGGGGGGCCGCGCCTCCGGGCGGCTACCGGTCGCGGCGGCCGGGCGCTCGGAGGCCGGTCGGTCGTTCTTGAATCGGATCTTCTGCTTGGGCCTGCGCGTCACCCCCACAGACTCGCACACCTTCGCCCCCACCGGGCCCTGCGGGCCCCCGGTCAGTCGTCGTGGGGGGGCGGCGCGTCCGGGTCGCAGTAGTCCAGGCGGCTGGGTTTGAAGTCCCCGACCACGACCTCCCGCTTGAAGGGGTAGCCGATCCGGACGCCCTCGGCGGCGCACTCGATCGTGAAGCGCTTGCCCCGGGTGACGGGCGTGTCCCCGATTATCACGGGCCGCGCCGCCTCGTAGATCGCGGCCCAGGGCGTGCAGAAGTAATGGCCGATCAGGCGGCCCCCGTTGCGGCCGTAGGTCACGTCGCCGCGCGCCATGGCCGCCTGGATGTCCTGCCACAGCGCCACGCTCTGGCGCGGGTCGGGGTCGAGCGCCCACATCTCCGTGATGACCTCCCGCGCGCGGGGATCGGCGCGCAGGCTCGGGGCGGCCACCGGGTCGGTCATCACCCAGGGGTCGAAGCCGGGCTCGCCGGGCAGGGCCACGTGGACGGCGCGGCCCCCCGCGCCACCGGGTGACGGCCGCTGGCGGGGGGCCTGCCGGGTGTGCAGCGCCGGGTAGCTGAGCACCTGTCCGGCGTGGTACAGCGCCTCCACGGCCCGCTTGGCGTGTTCCTCGACCTGCTCGTGCAGCGCCTGGCTGGCGCCCGGCGTGTACATCCGCTCGGCGTACTCGGCGCGGCTGACGGCCTCGGCGAACAGGCCGCGCACCCCGGCCAGCTGGCCGCGGTCGGCCTCAGGGGTGGCCTTTTCCAGGGCGTTTATGACCGATCCGGCGTGCAGGCGCATGGCTCCCAGGGCGGCGATCATGGCGTCCAGGTGGGGGCGCGGGCAGGGTTCCACCGGCGACCAGTCCGGCAGCGGTGCGGGCAGCGGGCTGTCCGGCTGGAAGTGCGGGTCGTGCGCGGCGCGCGTGGCGTGCGCCAGCCAGCGCTGCACGTCCTGGTAGTACGCCTGCACCTGATTGAAGGTCACGGGCGGCACGAAACCGGCGGTGGCCGGGTCGGCGGTCTCGTCGGCGCTCAGCATGCGGTCACCCAGGGTCTGCAGCGCGAAGGCGTTCCAGATGCACGCGAGTTCCGTGCCGACCTGGGCGGGCATCCCGAACGGACTCGTGCCGCTGGCGGCCAGATCGAAGCGGCGGCGTTCGGCGGCGTCCAGCAGCTCGTGCACCGCGCCGCCGGCGCGCTGGTAGGCGTAGAGGGTCTCGGCGTTCTGTTCGCCACTCAGGGCCGCGCGGAGGCGGGTCCAGACGGTCGGAGGTTCCATGTCCCTGCACAGTACCGCCCGGGGGGCGCGGCGGTTCCCGCAGGTGCGGTCGGCCGATCCAGTGCCGTGCGCCGGGGCACCGGTTCGGTGGTCAGGAGAGGAACCCAGGTGCGCGGCGCGGTAGCCTGCGGCCCATGCGTGCTCCTGCTGTCGCTGCCGTTCTCGCCCTGTGTGCCGCCGCCGGGGGGGTGGTCTGGTGGCAGGGCGAATCGCGCTGGCGCGGCGAGCTGTACTGCTTCGCCGATCCCGCGCGGGTGTGGGGGGTCGCGCCGCTACCGCCAGGCGTCACGCCCTCCTGCCCGGCGTCCCGGGGCGTGCGGCGCGAGGTGCGCAGCGGCCAGACGCGCGTGGAGCAGTTCACGCTGCCTGGATGGGCGCCGCAGCAGGTGCGTGAGCTGCTCACGGCGCAGGGGTTCGTGGTGGCCCACGCCCTGCCCGACGACGGGATCCAGGTCGAGGCGGTGCTGACCCGCGCCGGAGAAACCGTGCTGTACACGGCCGCCCACCAGGGTGAGGGGACGTTCGTGACGCTCAGTTCCCCCGGCGAACGCTGAGCTCGGGCTGGCCTGCGCCCCGCTGACGGGCCAGGGCGGGGGCCCAATGCAGCGCCCCCGCCCTGGGAGGGGCGGGGGGGTCGATGAAAGCGCTGCGTTGTGGGTCCGGCTTCAGTTCAGGACGCGGCGGGCGCCGTCGTAGCGGCTGGCCCAGTAGGGGTTGCCGAACAGCGGTTCGATCATGGTCTTGCCGTAGTAGCTGTTGGCGTTGGCCATCATGCCGTCGCCCATGTAGATGCCGACGTGGCTGGCGGTGCGGCCCATGGTGTTGAAGAACACCAGGTCGCCGGCGCGCAGGTCGCGGCGGCTGACGGCGCTGCCCGCGCGCCACTGGGCGGCGGCGGTGCGGGGCAGGTTGATGCCCAGCTGGCGGAACACGTTCAGGGTGTAGCCGCTGCAGTCCAGGGCGCCGCCGCCGGTCGCGCCGAGCACGTACCGGGCGCCCAGGAAGCGGGTGGCGGCGGCGCGGATGGTGACGCTGCTGCGACCGGCCTGTGCGGGGGCGGCCTGGGGGCGCGCGGCGGCCGGGGCGGGGCTGGCGCCACCCGTGCTGAGCTTCTGACCGACCTGGATGGTGCTGCTGCCGAGCTTGTTCAGCTGCATGAGCTTGGCGGCGTCCACACCGGTGCTCTTGGCGATGGAGTACAGCGTGTCACCGGGTTTGACGGTGTAGGTGGCGGCGGTGGCGCTACTGGTCAGGGCCAGGAGGGTCAGGAGGGTGCGTGTGGCTTTCATCGACAGGCAGAGTTTAACCTACCTTTATTTATTCGTCCTTAATTCATCTGCTTTCCCAGGCTTGGTATGCGCCTATACGGCCTCTATGCGTCCCCGAATCTGATTTATGAGTCAGGTCCAGCGGTCGTCGGTCACATTTCTCAGGAATCCTCTCATGGCGCCAGAACCGACCGGAACGCCGTCTTGTACGTTTTCTGGGGTATATGCCGAAAACAGCACGTCCTCATGTTCATCATGTCTGGCCGTCATGCACCGTTGCCGTCGGCCAAAGGAATGACGCCAGACCACACCGACTCCCCTCACTGACCCGACGTTTCTTACACATCATGCACATGAGTATGCGCATAGGCTCATGCGGCCCAGGAGCAGGGTGAGCCTCCAGCCCTGCCCCGCCCACACCTGGGGCGCCCCGTGTGCAGGGGCGCGGCCACTGCCTATACTCGACGCAACGCCCCGCACCTCGCCCGACCAGCGGCGCGCGGGGTACCCTGGAGGACGGCATGAAGGAAATCCTCTCGACCGAGCAGATCCAGACCGGACTCAAGCACTACCGCCGCATCGCCCGGCAGGACATGCTGCGCGCAGGTGAAACCCCGCACCCCGACGCGTTCCTGAAACACGCCGAGTGCCGCCGCGAGGTCTACACCCGCCTCGGCGCGTTCGCCGACGACCACGGCCCCGACGAGGTCATCACCCACGCCCTGGAGCTGTACCGCACCCTGCCCTTCGTGACCGGCACCCCCGAACACGAATACCCGGACATCAAGGGCCAGGAGAACGCGCTGGAGAACTTCTTCCTGCTCGTCGGGCTGGACCCCAAGACCCGCCGCGAGGCGCGCAGCAAACGCCCCCGCCTGAGCTGACCCGCCCCACGCCCGCGCCGCCCCCGACCACCGGCAGGGCGGCGCGGCGCGTTCAGCCACGCCCCTGTCAGCCGCTACACTTCCAGCCATGCCGAACCCCGAATTCGTCGGACTCGTGAACTCCCTCCAGGCGACCGCCGAGGCCGCCCTAGGCGACCTGAACGCCGCCACCGCGAGCGCCGCCCGCGACGGTCTGCTCGAGGAACGCCGCGCCCGCCAGACCGCCGAGCGCAGCCTGAAACTCCTGACCATGCTCGCCGAGAAGACGCGCGGCAACCTGGACTTCACCGAGGCCGACCTGCTCACGGACGCCATCGCCAGCGTCCGTGAACGCCTCGCCGCGCCCAGCCCCAGCGCCGACACCACAGACGCGAACTGACGTGCGCGCCACCCTCCAGCGCGTCACCCGCGCCACCTGCACCGTCGACGGTGCACTGACCGGGCAGACCGGCCCCGGCCTGCTCGTCCTGCTGGGCGTCGCGCCCGGCGACACCGACGCCACCGCCCGCGCCCTGGCCGCCAAGATCGCCAAGCTGCGCATCTTCGGTGACGAGCAGGGCCGCATGAACCGCAGCGTGCAGGACATCGGCGGCGGCATCCTGAGCGTCAGCCAGTTCACGCTGTACGCCGACACGCGCGGCGGCAACCGCCCCAGCTTCACCGCCGCCGCGCCCCCCGAGCAGGCCCGCGCGCTGTACCACACCTTCAACGCCGCGCTGCGAGACCTGGGCCTCCCGGTGGGCGAGGGCGTCTTCGGCGCGCACATGGTCCTCGACCTGACCAACGACGGCCCCGTCACCCTGACCCTCGACCTCGACTGACGCCCTCGCCCCGGATGTGGGTCCGGGGCGGGTTTCTCACGTCCTGCGCGTAGGGTGGGGCGCATGACGCGCCGAACGCTGGCCGCCCTGCTCCTCCTGACCGCGCTGCCGGCCCTGGCGGCCCCGTACGTGGTGCGGGCCGGGGACACGCTGTACTCGATCGCGCGGGCGAACGGGACGACCGTGGACGCCCTGCTGAAACTGAACCGGCTGAGCGGCACCGCGCTGGAGGTCGGGCAGACGTTGCAGCTGCCCGCAAAGGGCGAGACGCCGCCGGGCGCGACCGAGAAGCCGGGTCTGCCCGCGCCGCTGCCGGGCGATCAGCTGGCGCCCACACCGGTCACGGCGCGGATCGCGGGGGTGAACATCACGGTGCCCACCAGCCTGCGCATGGGGGACGCCTTCCTGGTGGGCCTCAGCGGTCCGCGCGCCGCGCAGGCGACCGTGCGCTTCCCCAGCGAGGTGGGCGAGGACGTCCGGCAGCCGAACGAGGTGCTGCGGCCCATCGGTGGGGCGGAGCAGTTCGTGGTGGTGGGCCGCGTGGTGCTCGGCAAGACCACCCCGGTCGTGTACGAGGTGAGCCTGGACGGGCAACTGGTGAGGGGGCGCATTCCGGTGCTTGGGCTGGAGGATCCCATCCAGCACCTGAACCTGCCCCCCAGCGTGAGCAAGGTCCTCGTGGACCCCGCCCGCGCAGCGGAGGACGCGCTGGTGGAGAAGGCGTACGCGCGCCGCACCCCGCAGGCCTGGAGCAGACCCTTCGCGCCCGCGCTCAGGGGCGTGGCGCCGACGAGTTCATCGTTCGGGCAGCCGCGCACGTACGTGGCGGGCGGCCCGGTCGCGTACCACTTCGGGACCGATTACCCCGCGAAGGCCGGCACGCCGGTGCTGGCCGTGAACGACGGAACGGTCGTGATCGCCGGGCGCTACCCGGTGCGCGGCGGGCTGGTCGTCATCGACCACGGGGCAGGCGTGGTGAGCCTGTACTTCCACCAGAGTCGCGTGACCGCCAGGGTCGGACAGAAGGTGAAGCGGGGCGACAAGGTCGGCGAGGTGGGCAGCACCGGCCTGAGCGCCGGGCCGCACCTGCACCTGGAGATCCGCGTGCGCGGCGAGGGGACCAACCCCGCCGGGTGGGTGGGCCGCCTGTGGCCCCGCTGAGGGGCGTATCCTCCGGTCGTGCCTGAACTGAACCGACTGCTGGTCGTGACGCCGCACCCGTCCGGCGCGCTGCCCGCCGAGGTGCTGAGCGACATGCTCGGCCCGGACCTCCTGAACGCAGAGGCGCGGGACGCCCTGCTGAGCCGCGTGTTCCTGGACGGCGACCCGTACACCGACCTGATCTTCCACCTGCCGGGCGCGCGCAGCGTGCAGGCGGCCTGGAGCCGCTTCGCGGTGGACCTGAACCGTGAGCGGGACGACCGGGACGAGAACGGCGTGATCAAACGCGGCACCTTCGACCGTCAGCCCCTCTACCCGCCGGAGTTCACGCTGAGCGAGGCGGCGCGCGAGACCCGGCTGCGCCGCTACTGGGATCCCTTCCACGCGCTCGTGAACCTGGAGGCGCAGGAGGCGGCGCTGCTGATCGTGGGGCACTGCATGGCCCCCAGCGGCCCGGCCCTGAGCCACGACACCGGCACGCCCCGCCCGGGCCTGTGCCTGATGACCGGCACGGACGAGGCCCCCACCTTCCCGCGCGGGGCGTGGGAGGCCCTGCGCGCCGCCTGCGCCGACGCCTTCGCGCCTGTCCTGGCGGGCACCCCCTACCCGGACGTGCAGGTGGGCGTGCCGTGGCAGACCGACACCATCAGTGCCGCGTACGCAGCGCCGGGCCGCGCGGCGTTCGGGATCGAGGTGAACTCTGGCCTCTATCTGAACGCCGACGGCACGCCCCGCCACGACGTGATCCGCGCGCTGAACGGGGCCTTCGCCCGCTTCGCCCCGCAGGCCCTGGACCTCGCCCGGGGCTGAGCCCACAGCAAAGGAGGGAGCGCCGCGGCCCCCTCCGATCTGGAAATCGCTGTCAGTGGTCGCGGGTGGCGAGGGTCCGCATGGCGCCCAGCAGGTCCTGCGCGGCCTGCGGGTTCGCGGCGCCCGCCAGGGTCCCCTCGAGCGCGGCGAGGCCCGTGACCGCCTCACGGTCGGCGTAGGCCTGCGCGTAGGCGACGCTGCCGCTCTCCAGCAGCCAGCGGTGGATGTCCGCGATCACTGCCGGGTCCTTGTCGGGGCGGTCACGGTGCATCTGCGTCAGGAAGGCCTCGCGCTGACCGGCGGGGGCGTGCGCCAGCCAGTGCAGCACGATCAGGGTGCGTTTGCCCTCCAGCAGGTCGCCGCCGATCTCCTTGCCGTACTTCGCAGGGTCGCCGTTCAGGTTCAGCACGTCGTCGCGGATCTGGAAGGCCGCGCCCAGCGCCAGCCCGGCCGGCAGGAAGTCCGGGTGCGGCGCCGCACCGGCGGCCAGCGCGCCCAGTTGCAGCGGCACGACGACCGTGTAGTACGCGGTCTTCAGGCGCACCATGTCCAGGTAGTCGCCCTCGGTCAGATGCCACTCGCGCGCCTCCACCCAGCCCAGGTCGAGGTGCTGGCCCTCGGCGGTGCGGTGGATCATCTCCAGGAACGCCTCCATCGCGCCGGGCACGCCCGCGCGGTGCACAGCCGCCCACATGTAGGCGTGCAGGCCGTCCCCGGCGTTGATCGCCAGGGGGACGCCGTGCAGGCGGTGCAGGGCCGGGCGGCCGCGGCGTTCCTCGCTGTCGTCCTCGATGTCGTCGTGGATGAGCACCCAGTTCTGGAAGAGTTCCAGCGCCGCCGCGAGCCACAGCGCGCCCTCCCAGGCGGGGCCGGGCTGCACGCCGTGCGCGCGGGCGCTGGCGAGCAGCAGGTCGCTGCGGATGCCCTTGCCGCCGCGCCCGGGGTAGTCGCGCAGCATCGCGTGGTACGCGGCGAGTTCGGGCCGCCCGGCGTGGGCCGGGTCGGGCAGCAGGGACAGCACGCGGGACAGCAGTTCGGCACGCATCGCCGCGCAGCATAGAGCAGCCGCCCGCCGCCCGGAGCCGAAGGGCACATGAAGGCACACTGGGTTCTCCCGGACAGTTTCCCTCAGGAGGGGCCGGGAGGATGGAGCCATGACACCCTCCCGAACCAAGCTCCGCGCGACCCCCCGCCCCGGCCGGGTGCGCCGCGCCGTGACCCTCGGCCTGCTGCTGGGCGGCCTGACCCTGGGCGCCGTCGCCGCCGCGCAGGCCGCGCAGACCCAGGCGGCCCCCGCCCAGACCGCAGCCACCCCCGCGGCGACCACGACGCTGCGCCCCGCCCTGAGCGGCGAGCGCCGGTTCCTGACCCTGCCGGGCTTCGGCCGGGTCGCGTACTACGCCGACCCGCGCGGCGAGGGCAGACCCCTGATCCTAACCGTCAGCGTGAACGCCGCCGCCAGCGCCTACGAGATGAAGCCCCTGTGGGACGCCTTCGCCGGGAAGCGCCCGGTGTACGCGCTGGAGTGGCCGGGCTTCGGCAGCAGCGACCGCCCGGACGTGAAGTACACGCCCGCCCTGATGACGGGCGCCCTGACGGCCCTGGTGGCCGAGGTGGGCAGCGACGTGGACGTGGTCGCCCTGAGCCTGGGCAGCGAGTTCGCCGCGCGCGCCGCCCTGCAGGAGCCGCGCATCCGCACGCTGGCCCTGATCAGCCCCAGCGGCCTGGGCCAGCCGCGCGGCGGCACCCAGCGCGCCACGAACGAGGACGGCGGCCAGACCCTCTACAACCGCCTGAACGCCGTCAGCACCCCGCTGTACGCGCTGCTGCGCACCCGCATCAGCATCGAGTACTTCCTGAGCCGCTCCTTCCGGGGCGTGGTGGATCAGGGCCTCGTGAACTACTCGCTGGACACCACCCGGCAGCCCGGCGCGAAGTACGCCCCGGTGTATTTCATCAGCGGACAGCTGTTCACCGCCGACGCCTACGGCGACCTCTACAGCCGCCTGAAGGTTCCCACCCTGGTGCTGTACGACCAGGACGCCTTCGTGTCGTTCGACCGCCTGCCGCAGTTCACGGCGCAGCCCGGCGTGCGCGCCGTGCGCATCGGGGGCACCGACGGCCTCCCGCAGTTCGAGAAGACCGCCGAGGTGGTCGAGGTCCTGAACGCCTTCTGGGCCACGCCCTGAGGCACGCGCCGGCAGGGGCAGCAACGGGCGGCCGGTAAACGAAGTATCGTGCTCGGTGAGCCATGACGGACGCGACAGCCGCACAACTCCTCAGCATGGATCAGGCCTGGGACAGGCGTGACACGGCGCCTGGGCAGGCGCGGGCGGCCGCGCAGGCACAGGTCGGCACGGCAGCGCGCACCCAGGCGCTGGTGGTGCTGGCGTACCTCGACTGGCGGACCGGTCAGCTGTCCCAGGCCACGGAACACGTCACCACGGCCATCAGCACCCTCCGCCTGGGCGAGCCCAGCGTGTGGCTAGGCCGGGGCCTGAACATCCTCGCGGCGCTGCACAGCACGCTCAACCGCCCCGACCGGGCCGTGGAACTGTACGAGGAACAGGTGTCGCTGGCGCGGCACATCCAGGACCCGGAGCTGACCGCCACCGCCCTGCACGACCTCGCCGTGGAACTGCGCCACAGCGATCCGCAGCGCGCCCGCGCGCACATCACCGAGGCGCTGAACACCTTCCGGCAGCTGCGCTCGCCGTTCGGGGTGGCCATCGCCCACGCCAACCTGGCGGAGTTCGACCGCGACGAGGGAGACCTGCCCGGCGCCTACCGGCACGTCCAGCGGGCCCTGCACTACGCCCACCTGGATCAGCACCCCCATCTGGAAGCCAGCCTGCTCAGCACCCTGCTGGTGGTGCTGCCGGCCCAGGCGCCGCAGCGTGAGCGTCGCCGCACCCGGCAGCGGCTGGAGTACCTGCGCACCCACAGCGACAACCCGGAGCTCCGGGCCACCGTGGCGCTGGCACTGGCCGAACATGCCCCGTCCGGCGAGGCGGCCGAACTGCTCAGCAGCGCGCTGGACGACCTGCAACCGCTGGGCGATCACGTGCTGCTGCCGGAGCTGCACGAACGGCTCAGTCAGAACTACAGCGCCCAGGGCCACCATGAGGGCGCCCTCCACCATCTTCAGGAGACCCTGGCGTACGTCCGCCGCACCCACGTGGCGGAGCGGCGGCAGAACATCCAGACGTTCGAGGTGCTCGCGCGCATCCAGGCGCTGCAGGATCAGGCGCGCGAGGAGCGCCAGCGCAACCATGAGCTCCAGACGCACCTGCAGGAACTCCGGGCGCTGAACGCCCGCATCCGTGAACTGAGCCGCACCGATCACCTGACGCGCCTCGCCAACCGCGAGCACCTCTTCAGCGAGGGCCATCACCTCGCGCAGACGGTCACCCCGTACACCCCACTCAGCGCGGCGCTGATCGACATCGACCACTTCAAGCTGGTGAACGACACCTGGGGCCACCAGACCGGCGACCTCGTGCTGCAGCGCGTGGCCCGCATGATCCTGGACGTGACCCGCCCCGGCGACATCGCGGCCCGCTACGGCGGGGAGGAATTCGTCCTCCTGCGCGCCGCGCCGGTCGAGCACCTGGAGGGCAGCTGCCATGACCTGCAACAGCTGATCCGCCTGCACCCCTGGGAGGACATCGCGCCCGGCCTGCAGGTCACGCTGAGTATCGGGCTGGCCCAGACCACCGAGCCGCAGTTCGACACCCTGCTGGGCCACGCCGACCGTCGCCTGTACAGCGTCAAGCGCGCGGGTCGCAACGCGATTCACCTGCGGGACTGACGGCGGAGGCCCGCCCGGCAGCGGGCGGCGCCCTTCAGCCGCACGTCCCCCAGCGTGAACCGGGGGACGGTGACGGTCGGGGCGCTCCCCTGCCGGCTTACTTCACGACGATGTTGATGATGCGGCCCGGCACGTAGATCTCCTTGACGATCTGCTTGCCCTCGATGAAGCGGGCCACGTCGGCGTTCTCTTTGGCGGCGGCCATCGCCTCGTCCTGCGTGGCCCCCTTGCTGATGGTGACCTGCCCGCGCACCTTGCCGCTCACCTGCACGCCCATGGTGACGGTGTCGCGGGTGGCCGCGGCCTCGTCCACCTCAGGCCACGCGGCGGTGTGCACGCTGCCCTGCTGGCCGCGCGCGGCCCAGATCTCCTCGGCGATGTGCGGCACGACCGGGGCCAGCAGGCGGTTGAAGATGTCCAGCGCCTCGTCCCAGGCGGGCGTGCCGAACACCGGGGCGCGCTTGGCCTTCACCAGGGTGTTCGTCAGTTCCATCAGCGACGCGATGATCGTGTTGAAGCTCAGGCGCTCGAAGTCTCCGGTGACCTTCTTCAGGGTGGAGTGCACCGCGAAGCGCAGGTCGGCTTCACTGACGGTCTCGGCGGGGCCGGTGACCTTGTCGTCGGTGAACAGGGTCCACACGCGGCTCAGCCACTTGGCGGGGCCGTTGATGCCCTGCGGGTCCCACGGGCCGCCCAGTTCCCACGGGGCGATGAACATCAGGTACGTGCGCACGGTGTCCGCGCCGTACTCGCGCACCAGGTCGTCCGGGTCGACGACGTTCCCGCGCGACTTGCTCATCTTCTCGCCGTCCTCACCCAGGATCATGCCCTGGTTGCGCAACCTTGCGAAGGGTTCGCTGTGCCTGGTCAGGCCCATGTCGCGCATGACCTTCACCCAGAAGCGCGAGTACAGCAGGTGCAGGATCGCGTGCTCGATGCCGCCGGTGTACAGGTCCACGGGCATCATGGGGTCCTTGGCGGGGTCGAAGGGCCCCTCGTGGTAGTCGGGGCTCAGGTAGCGGTACATGTACCAGCTGGAATCCACGAAGGTGTCCATGGTGTCGGTGTCGCGCTCGGCGGGGCCGCCGCAGACGGGGCAGGTGGTCTTCAGCCACTCGGTGTCCAGTTTCAGGGGGCTCTGGCCGGTCGGGGTGAACTCCACGTTCTCCGGCAGGCGCACCGGCAGCTGATCCTCGGGGACGGGCTGCGCGCCGTGCTCGGGGCAGTGCACGAACGGGATCGGGGTGCCCCAGTAGCGCTGGCGGGCGAACAGCCAGTCGCGCAGGCGGTACGTGGTCTTCGCCTTCGCAATGCCGCGCGTCTCCAGCTGCTCCACGATCCCGGCGATGCTGGCCTTCCCGCCGGGCAGGCCGTCGAACTCGCCGCTGTTCACGATGACGCCCTCGCCGGTGTAGGGCTCGGCGGCATCGGCGGCCATGGGCCCGGCGCCCTCGGCGCGGATGACCTCCACGATGTCCAGGTCGAACTTGCGCGCGAACGCGAAGTCACGGTCGTCGTGCGCGGGCACCGCCATGATCGACCCGGTGCCGTACGTGACCAGCACGTAATCCGCCACCCAGATAGGCAGCTGATGCCCGGTGATGGGGTGCGTGGCGTAGCTGCCGGTGAACACGCCCGTCTTCTCCCCTTCCTGCTGGCGTTCCACGTCGGTCTTGCGGCCCGCGGCGGCCACATACGCCTCGACCTGCGCGCGCTGCTCGTCGGTGGTCAGGTCGGCCACCTTGGCGTGCTCGGGGGCCAGCACCATGAACGTCGCGCCCATCAGGGTGTCCGGGCGGGTCGTGAACACCGTCTCCGGCCCGGCGGGCGTGTCGAAGGTCACCTCGGCGCCCACCGACTTCCCGATCCAGTTCGTCTGCATCAGGCGCACCTTCTCGGGCATGTCGGTGTCACTGAAGTCCAGCAGCTCGTCGGCGTAGTCGGTGATCTTCATGTACCACTGGCTCAGGTTGCGTTTCTCCACGGCCGTGCCGCAGCGCTCGCAGTGGCCGTTCACGACCTGCTCGTTCGCCAGCACCGTCTGGTCCTTCGGGCACCAGTTCACCAGCCCGCCCTTCTTGTACGCCAGGCCGCGCTTGTAGAACTCGATGAAGAACCACTGGTTCCAGCGGTAGTACTCCGGGTCGCAGGTGGCGAACTGGCGGCTCCAGTCGATCATGGTGCCCATCGCCTGGAACTGCCCGGTCATCCGCTCGATGTTCGCGTACGTCCACGTCGCCGGGTTCGTCTTGTTCTTGATGGCGGCGTTCTCGGCGGGCAGGCCGAACGCGTCGAAGCCCATCGGGAACAGGACGTTGTACCCGCGCATCCGCAGCCAGCGCGCCCGCGCGTCCGGCGCGACGTTCGCGTACCAGTGCCCGATATGCAGGTTCCCACTGGGGTACGGGAACATCGTCAGCGCGTAGAACTTCTCGCCCGGCGCGTCCTCGTTGAACTTGTACAGGCCGCTGGCCTCCCAGGCCTCCTGCCACTTCTTCTCGATGGCGTGCGGGTTGTAGCGCTCCATGCGCGGCTCGGGAATGTTGATGGGGTGCTCGTTGTTCATCTGGACTCCTTCGGAAGGTGATGGGTGAAAGTTGACAGGTGATGGAAGGGGCGGCTCTGGCGGTTGCTGAAGCTGGTCTATCAACCATCGACTATCAAAAAAAACGCCCCGGCAGCCAGCCGGGGACGCTCGAACGGACTTAGGCAGTCAGTCGAGGCGTCCCCGGGTGGTAAGCGCAGAGCGGATCATGGGGGAAGTGTAGCGCAGAACCTGCGCGGCCCGCCATCCGCCATCTGAGCAGCGAGAGGACGGGACCACGCTGGGCTTACATCGCCGGGGGAATCTCGATGCCGATCAGGCCGAGGGTGTCCTCGAACGCGGTGCGGACGCGGGCGACGAGTGCCAGCCTCGCTTCGCGCAGGCCTTCGGGGCTTTCAAGGACGTTCGTAATACGTTTGCCCTGCTTGTCCTTGGCGTTGTACCAGGCGTTGAAGGACGTGGCGAGGTCCAGGGCGTACTGGGCGACGCCGTGCGGGGAGTGCGCGCGGACGGCCTGTTCGACGACTTCGGGAAGTTTGGCGACCTGCTTGGCGAGGATCAGGTCCACGTCGGGCAGGGCGTCCCAGGCGGCGCCGGTGCCGTCCGTGGGGTGCCCGGCGTCCTGGGCTTTGCGCAGGATGTTCGCAGCGCGCACGGCGGCGTACTGGATGTACGGGGCGGTGTCGCCCTGCAGGCTGCTGGCTTTTTCCAGGTCGAAGTCGAAGGCGCGGCTGGGTTCGTTGCGCAGCATGGCGAACCGTAGCGCGCCCACGCCGATGCGGCGGGCGATCTCCTGCGCGTCGTCGCGGCCAGCCAGGTCGGGGTTCTTCGCGCTGAGTTCCGCAAAACCCCGCGCGGCGGCCTGTTCCAGCGCGCTGTCCACGGCCAGGGTGATGCCCTTGCGGCCGCTGATGGTCTGGCCGTTCAGGTTCACGAACTCGTAGCTGAGGTGGATGCTGCGCGCTTCCTTCTCGGTTTCCCCGGCGACGCCCAGGCTGCTGCGCACGAGCATCTGGGGGTGTTTCTGGCGGGAGTCGATGACGTTGATAACCTCGTGCGCGTGCCCGAAACGGGTGGCCTGGGCGCTGTCCCCCGTGGGGTCGCTGGTCCAGATGGTGTGGCCGGCGGGGTCGGTCATGAAGGGCTTGAAGGTCATCCCCTCGAACAGGCCGAACTTCCAGAACTGGAAGCCGATGTCCTTGGCGACGTACATGGCGGTGCCGTCGCTGCGGCGCAGCACCACGTTGGATTCCTCCAGGCCGGGCATGAACTCGCTGACGTCCATGATGAACGCGCCCGCGAACTTCCCTTCCGTGGGGTGCGAGGTGTAGCGGCTGCCCTCCAGGATGTCCATGGCGCGGTTCAGGAAGCCGCTGCCGACCACGTCGGACTCCCACACGAGCAGGTCGTACGTCGCACCGATGCGGAAGCAGGTTTCCAGCTGGGCCTTCACGGTCTGCTCGACCAGGGGGCGCAGCAGCCCCTCTTCGAGCTTGTGCATGACCTCGCGGATGCCCGCTTCCATGTCGGCCTTGGCGGGGTCGGCGTTCAGCCGCACGTAGCCCTCGCCCAGCCAGTGGTCGTACTTCTGCTCACCGTTCCACACGCGGCCGTAGTGGTCCATGGCAAAGAGGCTCTCGGCGGCCTGCCGGCCGGTGTCGTCGATGTAGTTCTGCACCTCGACCTCGTACCCGGCGGCGCGGAAGATGCGCGCCATGCTGTCGCCGAGCACGACGTTGCGCAGGTGCCCCACGTGGAGTTCCTTGTTGGGGTTCACGCTGGTGTGCTCGATGACGACCTTGCCCGCCTGCGCGGGGAGGTTCAGGGGCGTCTGCACGACGCCGCGCACAAAGCCGCCAACGTCCACGAAGAAGTTCAGGAACGGCCCGGCGGCCTCCACACGCTCGATGCCGCCTGGCAGCTGCACGGTCTGCGCGAGCGTCTGCGCGACCTGCGCGGGGTTCTGTCCCAGCGCCTTGGCGATCTGGAACGCGGCGGGCGTGCCGTAATCGCCGGGTTTGTTCGCGGGCGTCTCCTGGATGGCGGCGTCCAGCGGGGCGCCCATCTGTGCGGCGGCGGCCTCCACGGCGGTCTTGAGTCGAGCCTTCAGGTCCATAACTGCCAAGTGTACGGGAAAGCGCCTGGGCGGACGACCCCGCCCGGGCGGTCACCGGTTCAGAAGATGCGCGGGTTGGGGGGCGTGTCCAGCGTGGTGTCGGGCGTGGTCTCGTCCGCCCAGACTTTCATGTGAGTCAGGCGGGCGCTGCCGAACGAGGTCGTGAAGGCCACGTCGGACGCGTCGCGGCCCTGCGCGATGATCAGGCGTCCGGCGCGGGGGCGGTTGTGGCGGGCGTCGAAGGTGCGCCACTGCCCGTCGATGAACGCCTCGAACCACGCGTGGAAGTCCATGGGCACCGGGTCGGGCGTGATGTCGATGTCAGGCAGGTACCCGCACACGTACCGGGCAGGGATGTTCAGGGCGCGGCAGAACGCGACGCCCATGTGCGCGAAGTCGCGGCACACGGCGCGGCCGCTGCCGAGCGCCTGGAACGCGGTGGTGGCGCTGGTGGAGCCGTAGCCGTAGGTGCAGGTGTCGTTCAGGTAGTCGCTGATGGCCTGCACCTGCGCCCAGCCGCCCTGGATGTGCCCGAAGCGTTCCCAGGCGTCCGCACTCACGAGGTCGCTGTCCACGTAACGGCTGGGCAGCAGGTACGTGATGGTCTCGTCGGGCAGACCCTCGACGGGCGTCTTGGGCAGGGTCGGGTGGGCGGGGTCGGGGTTGCGGGTGGTCTGGGCGATCAGGTCGTGCCCGATGGTGAACGTGCCGGGCTGCGCGACGGTGCGCCAGACGGTGTTGCCGTGCGTGTCGGTGTAGGTGTGGATGCCCTGCGCGGCCCCCAGGGGTCGCTGGTCGATGATGCGCTGGCGGGTGCCGGTGGGTTCCAGCCGGTCGCGGGGCTGCACGACGAACAGCATGGGGGTGGGGTAGGGCACGTCGAAGGTCAGCTGGAAGCCCGCGCGGATGAAGACCGGTCGCTCAAAGCCGGGGGTGGGGTGGGTGTGGTCGGGGGCAGCATCGGGCTGGGCCATATCCCTCAGTGTGAGGCGCGGTGGGGGCGGCGTGGGTGTGAGGGCACGTATCCCGGGCGTTCATGTTCCGCCCGGGAGGTGCAGGCGGGCGGTACGCTGCGCCCCATGAACCGTCTGGGACAGGAGAGCAGCCCGTACCTTCGTCAGCATGCGGACAACCCGGTGGCGTGGTGGCCGTGGGGCGAGGAGGCGTTCCGGGAGGCGCGCGAGCGGGACGTGCCGGTGCTGCTGTCGGTGGGGTACTCGACGTGCCACTGGTGTCACGTGATGGCGCACGAGAGTTTTGAGGACGAGGCGACGGCCGGGTACATGAACACGCACTTCGTGAACGTGAAGGTGGACCGCGAGGAGCGGCCGGACGTGGACGCGGTGTACATGGCGGCCACGCAGGCCCTGACCGGGCAGGGCGGCTGGCCGATGACGGTGTTCCTGACGCCGGACGGCGAGCCGTTCTACGCCGGGACGTACTTCCCGCCGCGCGACGGGCACGGCCTGCCGAGTTTCACGCGGGTGATGGCCAGCGTGGAGCGCGCGTGGCGCGAGGAGCGGCCCAAGCTGCTGGGGAACGCCGAGGCGCTGACCGAGCATGTCCGCGAGGCCAGCCGTCCGCGCCCCGCCGAGGGCGAGGTGGACGCCGGGCTGCTGGAGCGGGCGGTGGGGAACCTGCGGCGGGTGTTCGACGAGTCGCTGGGCGGCTTCGGCGGCGCGCCGAAGTTCCCGGCCCCGACGACGCTGGATTTCCTGCTGACGCAGCCCACGGGCCGCCTGATGGCGCTGCACACGCTGCGGCGCATGCTGGCGGGCGGGCTGCACGATCAGCTGGGCGGTGGCTTCCACCGCTACAGCGTGGACGAGGCGTGGCGGGTGCCGCACTTCGAGAAGATGCTGTACGACAACGCCCAGCTGACCCGCACGCTGCTGCGCGCCTACCAGATCAGTGGGGACACGGCGTTCGCGCAGGCGGCGCGCGGGACGCTGGAGTACCTGCGGCGCGAGATGCTCGCCCCGGACGGCGGCTTCTTCTCCGCGCAGGACGCGGATACGGGGGGCGTGGAGGGCATGACCTTCACCTGGACTCCCGCCGAGGTCCGGGACGTGCTGGGCGACGCAGACGGCGAGCTGCTGTGCCGTCACCTGGGCATCGCGGACCCTGGCAATTTTCTCGACCCGCACCGGCCCGAGGTGGGGCGCCGCAGCGTGCCGTTCGTGGCGCTGCCCGTCCCGGATCTGGCACTGGAGCGCAGGCAGACGGAAGGCGAGGTCGCGGCGCATCTGGACGCCCTGAAGGTCCGCCTCCTCGCGGCCCGCGCGCAGCGGCCGCAGCCGGGCACGGACGACAAGGTGCTCACCTCGTGGAACGGGCTGGCGCTGGCGGCCTTCGCGGACGCGGCCCGCATCCTGCGTGAGCCCGCGTACCTGGAGGTCGCGCGCCGGAACGCGGTGTTCATCGAGGAGCACCTCGCCCTGCCGGACGGCACGCTGCGCCACACCTGGGGCGGCGGGCAGGCGCGCGTGGAGGGCCTGATGGAGGACCACGCGCTGTACGCCCTGGGGCTCGTGGCGCTGTTCCAGGCGGGTGGCGACCTGACGCACCTGCACCGCGCGCGCGAGCTGTGGGGGGTGGTGCGCCGCGACTTCTGGAACGAGGAGGCGGGCGTGTTCATGGCGTCCGGAGGCCGCGCCGAGCCGCTGCTGGCGCGGCAGGCGCCGGGCTTCGACAGCGCCGTCCTGTCCGAGAACGCGGCAGGGGCGCTGCTGGCGCTGTGGATGCACCGCTACTTCGCGGACGAGGAAGCCGAGGGCATGGCGCGGCGCACCGTGAACGCCTTCCGGGGCGACATGCTGGCCGCTGCGGGCGGCTTCGGCGGGCTGTGGCAGGCCGCCGCGTTCCTCCACGCGCCGCACACCGAGGTCGCCATCATCGGGACGCCCGAAGAGCGTGCCCCGCTGGAGGCGGTCGCGGCGGGCGTGTTCCTTCCCTTCGCCGCGCTGGCGTTCACGGAGGCGGGCGGTGACCTGCCCGTCCTCCAGGACCGCCCCGGCGACGGGCGCGGGTACGTGTGCCTGCACCACACCTGCGACCTGCCCACCACCGACCCCGGCGTGTTCCGCGCGCAGCTGGACCGGGTGGCCGGTGGGGGCCGGTAGGGTCAGGGCAGCTGCGTCCAGGTCAGCTCGACTGAGCCACTGGCCGACTCCAGGCAGGTGAACGCGTACCGTTCCACGATCTCCCCCCGGTCCAGCAGCGTGACGCGGAACCGCTCGGACTTTCCCCCATCGGGCAGAACCTCGAACCGTTCCGCGTTGTACGGCATCCGCACCGACTGCGCCAGATTCAGCGACGCGGCGTCCTGACAGGGCGTCCCGGCGTTCCTGCTCTCGACTGGGCCGCAAGCAGAGTAGCGAGCAGCAGGAACGCTGCCCGGTTCACCCGCCCATCGTATGTCCTCGATCCGTCCGTTCCGTGCATTCTGTTCAGTGTTGTCCCTGGAGTAGTTGCGCTATTCCAGATGTGTGAGCGCTACGCTCGGGGCATGAGCGCGCCCACCACCCCGGCCGCCAGCGCCGCGCCCGCCACCCCCACCCCGCCGCCCACGCCCGCCGGGCTGCTGCGGCTGTTCGTGGGCGTCGCGCTGGTCGGCATCGGCGGCGGCCTCCCCGCCCACACCCGCCGCGCCCTGACCACCCGCGGCTGGATGACCGACGCCGAATTCGCCGAGGCCTACACCCTCGCGCAGCTCACACCCGGCCCGAACGCCGTGAACCTCGCCGCCATGATCGGCGCGCGCCTGCTGGGCGGGGGCGGCGCGGCGCTGGCGGTCGTGGGCATCCTCACGCCCGGCCTGATCGCCATGCTGACCGTCACCGTCTTCACCCTCGGCCTGCCCGGCGGCCTGCCCCCCGCCGTACAGAGCGGGCTGCGTGGCGCGGCCTGCGCGGCGCTGGGCGTCATGCTGACCGCCGCCCTGCCGGTCCTGAAGGTCACCGCGGGCATCCGCTTCGGCCCCACCCTCGCGGTGATCACCTTCCTGCTGCTCGCCGTGCTGCGCGCCGACCTGCTGCTCGTCCTGGCGGGCACCATGATCGTCGGCCTGATCCTCCACCGCCCCCGGAGCGGCGAATGACGGCCGAACCGCTGGATATCCTGCTCACATTCGCGCGGCTGGGCCTCGTGAGCTTCGGCGGCGCCAACCTCCCCGAGATCGAACGCGTGCTGGTCGAACAGAAGGACTGGATCACGCCGCAGCTCCTCGCGAACGGCTTCGCGCTGGGGCAGGTCATGCCCGGACCGAACATGCTGGCCATGACCCACTACGGCTTCGCGGCGGGCGGCTGGCTGGGCGCGTTCGCCGCCACCCTGGGCTTCTACGGCCCCACCGCGCTCCTCAGCGCCGCCGCGATGACCGCGTGGCAGCGCCTGAGCCGCTGGCGCTGGCTGCCCTCCCTGCGCAGCGCGCTGCTGCCCTTCGGGGCGGGCGTGCTGCTCGCCGGGGTGCTGGTCCTCGCCCGCGGCAGCATTCACAGCCCAGCGGGCGCGCTGATCGCCGCCGTGTCGTTCGCGCTGCTGTGGCGCACCCGCGTGAACGCCGCGCTGATCGTCGTGGGCGCCGCCGTGCTGGGCGCCGTCCTCGGGCTGTAACCGCTCGGGTAGACTGGCCGGATGCCGCGCCTCCCCCACGCCCCCCGGAGCCTCTCTTGAAACCCTGGGTTCACCTCGGCTCCGCGCCCGTACCCGGCAGCCCCGACGAACTGCAGTTGTGGCAGCGGGATACCGAGTTCAGCATCCGCGTGCGCGGCACGCCGTACGACCTGATGAACTCCCGCCAGCACGGCAGTGAGGAGGCCCTGGCCGACCTCGCCCTGGCAGGGCTGGAGGCCGCCGCGCCGCGCGTGCTGATCGGCGGGCTGGGCATGGGCTTCACCCTGGCCGCCGCCCTGCGCACCCTGCCCGGCGCGGCGCAGGTGATGGTGGCGGAACTCGTGCCGGAGGTCGTCACGTGGAACCACGGGCCGCTGGGCGAGGTGGCCGGGCATCCCCTGCGTGACCCGCGCGTGACCGTCACGGTGGCCGACGTGGGCGAGGTCATGCGCGCCCACCCCGCCGGATTCGACGCGATCCTGCTGGACGTGGACAACGGCCCCGAGGGCATGACCCGCGCCGCGAACGACGCGCTGTACGGCCCGCGCGGCCTCGCCAACGCCCGCGCCGCCCTGCGCCCCGGCGGGGTGCTGGCCGTGTGGAGCGTCGAGCACGTCCCCCGCTTCACCGACGCCCTGACCCGCGCCGGATTCACCCCCCAGGTGCACCACCCCCGCGCCCGCCACGGCAAAGGCGGCAAACACACCGTCTGGACGGGGAGGAAGAGTTAGCGGGGCTCAGGAGGCAGTGGGGCGCGTTGCCTGGTCACGGTAACCGAGTCCAATAGGGCAACCCGGTCACGACGATTACGGCTGAGCACCAACCCACCGAACAGCGATCTCTGGGGGATTAATGGCGCGTACCGACTCAGCTATCCAGGGGTGCGCCGCTCCGCCCATGAACAGTCCAACGACGACATCGGAGTTCGCCAACCACTTCTCTCTGCCGTTTCACAGCACTCGGTGGACAATCTGACGAACTGCCAGCGGGTCGATGTCATATGCCGAAAAATCTGACGACCAGCCTTGTCCCAGGACCTCTTCAACCTGCTGAAAAAGGACACTGTTCGACAGGTGGAATTCCCAGTCAGGCGGTGACCACGGCGACGTTCCGGCTTCGCGCAGAAACGCACGGGTGTTGGCAGTTGGCACGAGGTATGAGAGTTCACCGCCTGAATAGAGCCCAGCGGCATACAAGTCCGCAGCAGCCGTCTGGCTCAACAGCCACTGAAAAAAGGCATCCACAGCGAGGAACAGCTCGTTTTCCAAGTGCAGCAGATCTACGGCCACATCACAGTTTAGCGGCGCGTCCCCCCCACCTCTACCCGACCCACTCCCCCTTCACCCTCCGGTGAGGAACCGCGTCGTCTCGCGGAAGAGGAGGTCCACCTGCTCCAGGTTGTCGAAGGTGTGCCCGGCGCCGGGGATGGCGACGGCGTCGCAGTGCAGGGCCTGGGCGTAGCGGACGCCGTACTCGGGGGGGCAGGTTTTGTCCTGGTCGCCGTGGAAGACGCGGGCTTCGCCGCCCCACGCGGCGGCGGCGTCCAGGGGCCGCAGGCGGGTGACTTCCTGAAGGAATTCGCGGCCCAGTGGCCAGCCGCCGTAGTCGGTGACCGTGGCGGGCAGGAAGCCGCCGCGCAGGAACGGCAGCCACAGGTCGGGCAGGGCGGGGGCCCACAGGGCAAGGCGGTGGGGGCGGGCCTGCGCGGCGCTCTGGGCGGCGACGAGGCCGCCCATGCTGAAGCCGAGCAGCATGACGCGTTCCGGGTCAATTCCGGACTGGCGGCGCATGTAGTCGAACGCGGCGAGGGTGTCCTCGACCTCGCGGGTGACGGTCATCTCGCTGAAGTCGCCGTGGCTCTCGCCGCTGCCGCGGAAGTCGAAGCGCAGGCTGGCGACGCCCCGCGCGGCGAGGTACCGCGAGAGCAGCGGGAAGAGGCGGTGGTCGCTGGTGCGGCTGCCGGTGAAGCCGTGCAGCAGGATCACGCTGGGCCAGCCGTGCGCGGGGATGTCCCCGGTGGGGCGGTGCAGCATGCCGTATACGCGCTGCCCGCCGACGCTGAACTGCGCGAATTCCTCGTTCAGGGCCTGTTCGTTGCTGCCTCGGGCGCGGTCGGTCATGCGCCGATGCTAGGGACTGCCGGGGTGAGGATGCAAGGCGCATTTCGTTCACCGCAGCCGTCAGGGACGCCAGGGAAAACCCTCAGCGTCCCTAATGTGGGCGGAGCGAGCCGTCAGGCGGGCCAGCAACCGGGGTGGCCTCCGGTGTCTGGCCTCAGCGTTTGACCTTCACGAGTTCGATGGTCACGCCGCTGTTCTCGCTGCGGATCATGCCGGTGCCGGGCGCGTACCAGACACTGCTCTTGATGGTGGTGGTCTTGGGCGCGCTGGTCCCCGGGAGGGTCATGGTCATGGTGGAGGTGGTGTCGAGCCGCCACGCGGTGAACGTCCCGGCGGGCACCTTGATGGATTCGCGTTTCACGATCTTGTTGACGCTGGTGCTCTTGGCGGTGATGCCGCCGCCCATCTTGACGTTCTGGTCACTTTTCCAGCTGTAGCCGGGCCGCCAGACGTTCAGGGGCGGCAGGAAGGCGCTGCTGGTCGTCGTGAGGTTGTCCTTGCCGCCGGTGGACATCGTGCCGGTCAGGCCCTTGGCGGTGCAGGTCCAGGTCATGCTGGTGGTGGTGCCGGCCACGGCGGTGGTGGTGGTCACGCTGTTGCTCTTGGCGGCGTTGGTGGTGGTGTAGGTGCTCGGGCCGGGGCCGGACATGCGGTAGGTGTAGACGCCGCTGGGGAACACGTCTTTCAGGGCGCAGGCGGCGTGCGCGGCGGGGCTGGCCAGGGCGGCGAGGGTGACGCTCAGGATGAGGCGGGGGGTGGGTACGCGCATGGGGTGTCCTCCTGTGGGCCGGGGCGTGATGCCGCGTCGGTGGTGCCGATTTGATGGTGCTTGCCGCCAGCGTAGCCGCCTGAAGATGTGAAGACAGGCCCATCCTCCTGGATGAGCCTGCGGGCCGTTCATGGTGTCTTAAGGGTGCCGGGGCCGGAATGCCCGGCCTCTCCCCTGCCTGGCACGCCCTTCAGGGCGTGAGGCGGTGGCGGTCGCGGGGGAAGGCGCGGGCGTAGCGGACGTTGCTGATGCCCAGCAGTTTGGCGGTGAGGCGCTCGGCGCCGATGGCGAAGCCGCCGTGGGGGGGCATGCCGTACTTGAAGACCTCGGTGTAGCCTTCCAGCGTCTCGGGCTTGAGTTTGTACGTGGCGATGGAGTCCATGAGCATGGCGTGGTCGTGGATACGCTGGCCGCCGCTCGTGATCTCGATCCCGCGGAACAGGAGGTCGAAGCCGCGCGTGATCTCACTGCTGGGGGTGCCGTCGGCGTTCGCGTCCGGGTGGGCGTAGAAGGGGCGGGCGGCGCGGGGGTACTTCGTGACGAACACGAAGTCGCTGCCCTCGGTTTCCGCGTAGTGCTGGCACAGCAGGCGCTCGGCTTCCGGGTCGAGGTCCTTGCCGCCCACCTGATGCCCGTACTTCTCGGTGACCAGCGCGCGGGCGTCCAGCAGCGTGATGCGGGGGATGTGGGCGGGCACGTCGGGGATGGTCGCGCCGAGCAGGTCGAACTCGGCCTGCGCGGTGCTCTTCAGGCGGGTCATGATGGCGGCCAGGAGGCGGTTTTCGAGGCTCATGACGTCTTCCTCGTCCTCGATGAAGCCCATCTCGACGTCCAGGCTCAGGTACTCGTTGAGGTGGCGGCTGGTGGCGTGCTCCTCGGCGCGGTAGACGGGCGCGACCTCGAACACGCGCTCGAAGACACCCACCATGATCTGCTTGTACAGCTGCGGGCTCTGCGCGAGGTAGGCGGGGTGCCCGAAGTAGTCGATGGGGAACAGGTTCGCGCCGCCCTCGGCGCCCGCCGAGACGATCTTGGGGGTGCTGATCTCGGTGAAGCCCTCGGTCATCAGGTGGTCGCGGAAGGCGGCGACGAGTTCCGCCTGGACCTTCAGCGCGGCGCGTTCCTTCAGGCCGCGCACGGTGACGACCCGGTAGTCGAGCATGGTTTCCGGGTTGACGTTCCATTCCATCTTGGGAATCTCGACCGGGGCGGGCTCCACGGCCGCACTGATGACGCGGAAGTCCTCGACCTGCACCTCGAAACCGCCGGGGGCCTTGGGGTGCGCCTTGACCTTCCCGGTGACCTCCACGCTGCTCTCGGCCAGGGGCAGGGTCAGGCCGCTGCCGACACACTGGGTGACGCCGCTCACGTCGCGCAGCACCAGGAACTGCACGCCGCCCAGGTCGCGCCGGGCGTGCACGAAGCCCTGGAGGCGCACGGTCTGACCGTCGTGGTTCCTGAGGTCGCGGGTGAGGGTGCGGGGCAGGCGTGTCTGGGCAGGTTCGGTCGGTGCTGGGGTGGTCATGCGGGCTCCTTGTGCATCGGTGTTCACTGAAAAGCCCCCGACTCCGGTGAGGGTGTCGGGGGCGCGGTATGCGGCGTGACGTCCCCTAGCAGGGATCATCATTCACGTTGTTGTTCGCCGCGATCATGCGGGGCAGTGTACGCGCGCCCGGCGGGGGTGGTCAACGCGGGCGGCTAGGCAGGCACATGGGGGCGGGCACCACACATTTACCGACCGTCCAGACGGTATGCTTTTTGTATGGCCCGGACCCGTCAACCCGAACTCACCCGCGCCGCCCTGCTGGACGCCGCCTCAGTCGTCCTGCGCGACCAGGGGGCCGCCCTGTCGCTGGACGCCGTGGCCCGCGCCGCCGGCGTCAGCAAGGGCGGCCTGCTGCACCACTACCCCAGCCGCGACGCGCTGCTGCGCGCCCTGGGCTTCGCGCTGATTGACCGCTTCCGCCAGCAGCTGGACGCCGCCCACGCTCACGAACTCGCCGCGCACGGCCCGGCGCGCGGCGCGTGGCTGCGCGCGTACATCACGCTGACCTTCACCCCCGACCGGGACGGGGAGGCGCTGCACGCGGCCCTCGCCCCCCTGGCCGGCCACCCGGCGCTCTTGGCCGGACTGAGCGAGGCGCAGGCGTTCCTGCTGACCGACGCCGAGGCGGACGGCGTGCCCCCCGGCACCGCGCACGCCATCCGGCTGGCCTGCGACGGCTACTGGATGGGCGACCTGACCGGCCTGCCACGCCTGAACGCCGCGCAGGCGCAGGCCCTGCGGGAGACGCTGACCGCATGGACCCGCTGAAACCAGCTGGACAGCCGGGCCTCCCGGCGGGCGGCGCCGATCCGGGCCCCGGCTGGCAGCGGCGCTACTGGAGCATCTTCGGCGGGCAGGCGCTGTCGCTGATCGGGTCGGCCATGACGCAGTTCGTGCTGCTGTGGTGGATCACTGACACGACCGGCAGCGCCGCCGCGCTGGGCGTGGCAGGCGTGGCGGCGCTGCTGCCGCAGGCGCTGCTCTCCCCCGTGGGCGGCATCCTCGCCGACCGCTACAGCCGCCGCGCGATCATGATCGGCGCGGACGTAATCAGCGCCGCGTGCATGCTCGTGCTGATCGGCCTGTTCGCCAGCGGCGGCGCGCAGCTGTGGCACGTGTACACCATGATGGCCGTGCGCAGCGCCATGCAGGCCTTCCAGACCCCGGCGGCGGGGGCGAGTACCGCCATGCTGGTGCCCGCCAGCTTCCTGCCGCGCGCGGCGGGCCTGAACCAGACCCTCCAGGGCGTCATGACGGTGGCCGCCGCGCCGCTGGGGGCCCTGGCGATCAGCGTGCTGCCGCTGGGCGCGGCCCTGAGCATCGACGTGGCCACCGCGCTGCTGGGCGTCGCGCCGCTGCTGCGCTACGCGGTGCCGCAACCGCGCGTGACCCGCGAGGCGGGGGCGGGCGTCCTGTCGGACTTCCGGGCGGGCGTGCACGTGGTGTGGCGCGACGCGGGCCTGCGCCGCCTGTACCTGCTGCTGGGCGCGGTGGTGCTGGCGGTCATGCCGACCTTCACGCTCACGCCGCTGCTCGTCAAGACCCACTTCGGCGGGGGGGCGGGGCAGGTGGCCCTCATGGAGGGCCTGTCCGGCGTGGGCATGATCGCGGGCGGCGTGCTCGTCGCGGCCCTGAACCCGCGCCGGCCGGTGATGACGATCCTCCTGTCGTTCGCCGCGTCGTGCCTGACGGTGGCCCTGACCGCCCTGGCGCCCGGGGAGGCGTTCTGGCTGGCGGTCGTGTGGTGGGTCGTGAGCGGCGTGACGTTCTCGTTCGGGAACGCGCCCATGACGGCGCTGCTCCAGCGCGTGATCCCGAACGAGTTGCAGGGCCGCGCGCTGTCCCTGCTGAACACGGTCATGGGCCTGTCGGGACCGGTGGGGCTGGCGCTGGCCGGACCGCTGGGCGAGTGGATCGGCGTGCGGGGCGTGTTCGTGGTGGGCGGCGTCCTGAGCGGCGCGGCGGCCCTGGCCGGGTTCCTGTCCCCGGCGCTGCGCCGCCTGGACGCGCCGGCCGGTCACCCGTCCGGCGAGGCGTCCCGCGCCGGGTAGGTTCGCGGGACGCCGAGCCGCTATCCTCTGGGGCATGTCAACGAACGTTCGTTCGGCGGGCCGCCCGTCCGGGCTGGCGCGGCCCCGCAGCCTGCTGTTCGCGCCGGGGAACCGCGCCGACCTGATCGCCAAGCTGCCCCGCAGCGCCCCCGACGCGGTGGTCATCGACCTGGAGGACGCCATTCCCGGCACGCCCGAGGCGAAGGCCGCCGCCCGCCCGGTCGCGCGCGACGCGGCGCGGGACCTGATCGCCACCGCGCCGCACCTGCCGGTGTTCCTGCGCGTGAATGCCGTGCATTCGCCATACTTCGCCGAGGACCTGCACGTGCTCACGCCCGAGCTGGCCGGCGTGGTCGTGCCGAAACTGGAACGCGCGGACGACGTGCGGCAGGTCGTAAACGCCCTGGCGACCTTCGGCCTGACCCTCCCCATCCTGGCCGGCCTGGAGACCGGCGCGGGCGTGTGGCACGCGCACGAGATCCTGCGCGAGGACGCCGTGCGCTGGGCGTACTTCGGCGCGGAGGACTACACGACCGACCTGGGAGGCCGCCGCACGCCCGGCGGGCTGGAGGTCCTGTACGCCCGCTCGCAGGTGGCGCTCGCCGCCCGGCTGACCGGCGTCCCCGCGCTGGACATCGTCGTGACCGCCCTGAACGACCCGGAGCGCTTCCGCGAGGACGCCGCGCTGGGCCGCGCGCTGGGCTACGCCGGGAAGCTGTGCATCCACCCGGCCCAGGTCGAACTGGCCCACGAGTCCTTCGGCGCGACGCCCGCCGAGCTGACGCGCGCCCGCGCCCTGCTCGCCGCCGCGCATGACGCCGCCACGCAGGGTCACGGCGCGTTCAGCTTCGAGGGGCAGATGGTGGACGAACCCATGCTCGCCGCCGCGCGCGCCATCCTCGCGCAGGATCACGCCGGACTCCCCCACCCCGGAGGCTCCCATGAATGAAGACCTGAACCGCCCGCAGGGCCGCTACCTGGAGGAACTGACCCCCGGCACCGTCATCCGGCACCGCGTGACCCGCACGGTCACCGAGGCCGACAACGTGTTCTTCACGACGATGACCATGAACCCGCAGCCGCTGCATCTGGATCACGAGTACGCCGCCGCCACCGAGTTCGGACGGCCCCTGGTGAACAGCCTGCTCACCCTGAGCCTGCTGGTGGGCCTCAGCGTGCACGAACTGACGCTGGGCACCCTGGTCGCCAATCTGGGCCTGACAGACGTGGCGTTCCCGAAACCGGTGTTCCACGGGGACACCATCCACGCCGAATCGGAGGTCCTCGAAGTGCGCGAGAGCCGCAGCCGCCCCGACGCGGGCATCGTGGTCGTGGAGCACCGCGCGCTGAACCAGCGGGGCGAGGTCGTCGCGAAGTGCAAGCGGACCGCGCTGATGCAGAAACGCCCGGCCTGACCGGGTCAGGTCACGGGATCACGCCAGGCTGGCGGCCAGGGCGCGCAGCTGGCCGCCGGCGTCGTCGCTGACCACGCCGCCGTGGTACGTCACGATGGTCTGGACGTCCTCCTGCGCGAGGCGGCGCACGGACGCGTGGGCGGCGGGCAGATCCGGCGTGGCGCGGGGCAGCGGGCCGCTCAGCTGCCCGCCCTGCGAGGTCAGGGCGTCGCCGCTGATGAGTGTCCGCCCACCGGGCACCAGGAGGCTCAGGTGCCCCGGGGTGTGTCCGGGCGTGGCGATGACGCGCACGCCGCCGGGCAGCTGGTCTCCGTCACGCAGGGGCCGCTGCACGGGCACGCGGACAGGGTCGCGGGTCAGCATGGCGCGCAGGGGGGCGCTCAGCTGGGGGTCGCCCAGCATGGCCTGCGCCTGTTCGGGGCTGGGCAGTTTCTGCGCGCGGCGCGCGCCGGTCACGTAGGGCACCTCGTCTTCCAGGGCGTACACCTCGGCGCCAGTGGCCCGCACGATGTCCTCCAGGCTGCCGATGTGGTCGAGGTCGTGGTGCGTGACGACCACGCGCCGCACCTGGCCCAGCGCGTACCCCGCTTGGGCGAGTTCGGCCGTGATGGCCTCCAGCATGCCGGGCAGGCCGGTGTCCACCAGGGTCAGGGTGTGGTCCGGTCCGGCCAGCGCGACCGGGTGGATCAGGGTGGGGCCGTCCAGCAGGGTGGCGGGCAGGTCCAGGACGATCACGTCACCGAGGCGTTGCATGCGTGAAGGGTACCCCGCGCCGGGTGGGCGGGGCGCTTCAGTCTCCCTTCATTCTAGCTGCTCGGCTTCTTCCAGGGTGATGCCCAGCAGGCCGTCCACGTCGAGCAGCGTGACCTGCTGGCCGTTGCTCTTCACGAGCCCGGCGTGTTGCAGGCGGCGCATGACGCGCGAGACGGTCTCGCGGCTTGACGAGATGCGCGCCATGATGTCCTGGGTGCTCAGGGGCAGCACCTCGGGGTGGGGCACGCCCGCGCCGACGCGCTGCTGGTAGAGGTTCGTGAAGACGTGACTCAGGGCCGCCTCGGTGTTCAGGCCGAAGGCGATCAGTTCGTCGTTCAGGAACGTGATGCGCTGCACGAGCAGGGCGCTGAGGTTCCACAGCACGTCGGGGTGGCGGCGCAGGATCTGGCGGAAGTGCTCGCGGTACAGCATCAGGGAGGTCACGTCGCTCAGGGCGCGGACGGTGGCGCTGCGTTCCCCGTCGCCCAGTACGGCGGTCTCGCCGACGACGGCGGGCGCGTAGACGTCACCCATGACGCGTTCGCGGCTGCCCAGGCTGACCCGCGAGACGCGCACGACGCCGTGCGTGATCAGGTACAGCGCCTCGCCCTGGGCGTCCTGTTCCAGGATGACCTGTCCGGCGCGGAAGTGCCGCTCGGTGGTCACGCGCGCGGCTTCCTGAAGCGCTTCCGGCGGCACGTTCCGGAACAGGGGGGATAGTTGAAGGTCGTCCAGCCGGGGCATGTCGCACCATCCTAGCCTGCTGAGGCTTCCCTGAACAGTCTGACCGTTCAGAAAGGAGCGCCGCGGCGCGCACCCACGCGCAGTTTTTCGGCCGCCCGTCCGCGCGGCGGCGGTTCCCGGGGCCAGAGCGCCGCGCCGAGCGGGTAACATGCCCCGCGTGAGTCTTCCGCTTTCCGTGCCGCCCGCCCTGGAGGGCCGCGACCTGCAGCAGGCGTTCGGACCGCAGACCGTCCTGCGCGGCGTGACGCTGCAGGTGCGTCCCGGGGAGGTGGTGGCCGTGACCGGGCCGTCCGGCAGCGGCAAGAGCACCCTGCTGCACCTGCTGGGCGGGCTGGACACCCCGCAGGGCGGCGAGGTGTACTGGGCGGGCACGCGCGTGGACACGCTGGGCACCCAGGTGCGCGCGCAGCGCCGGGCCGCGCAGCTCGGGCTGGTGTTCCAGCACCATTACCTGCTGGAGGACCTGAGCGTGCTGGACAACGTGCTGATTCCCACCCGTCTGTCCGGCCGGGGGGACGAGGGGCGCGCCCGCGACCTGCTGGGCCGCGTGGGGCTGGCCGGGCGTGAGGGGGCCTATCCCGGCGTGCTCAGCGGCGGCGAGCGGCAGCGCGTGGCGGTGGCCCGCGCCCTGGCGGCGCACCCGGCGGCGGTGCTGGCCGATGAACCCACCGGCAGTCTGGACCGCGCGAATGCGCAGGCGGTGGCGCAGCTTCTCGTGAACCTCGCGCGCGAGGAGGGCGCGGGGGTGCTGCTGGTTACGCACGATGACCGGCTCACCCGTTACGCGGACCGTACCCTGCACCTGCTGGACGGCCAGTTCACGGACGAGGCCCCGGACTTCGCCTGAGGCGGGCCTGCGCCGGCGTGGAGCGGTCCGGGGGTGGGGCCTGCCGGCGGGGGGCAGCGTGAAAGCCGCCCGGCGCGGGGCGCGGGCGGCTGGGACACGGCGGGTTTACTGCTTGATGATCTGCGCGTCCTTGGGCAGCTGCCGGATGGCCGCGGCGGTGATGCCGCTGTTCACCTTGTAGCTGCTGACGGTCAGGTCCGCGACGGTCTTGCCGCCGCTGAGCAGCTGGATGCGGGTGGGGCGCCAGCCGGCCTCGGTGATCCAGACGCGGCTGCTGTCACCGCCGCCGGTCTTGGGGGTGGCTTCGAGCTGGTACACGCGCTTCCCGGCGCTGCCGCTCGTGCCGAGCAGCTTGACGTTGTAGCGCGCGAGCATGCTGGCGGTGTTCGTCAGCTGCGTGAAGTCCAGGCCCAGGCCGGCCTGATCGGCGGCCTTCTGGGCGCTGGTGACCGTGATCTGGTTCGTGAGGTACATGTACTGGCGGATCTCGGTCTTGTCGGCGACGATCACGTTGTCGGCCAGGGCGTCGGGCGCCATGAACTGCACGCGCGCGAGGCTCTGGGCGGGAATCGCCTTGACGGTCAGGTCGATCTTCTGGCCGGCGCTGTCGAAGCTAGCGTTGCCGCTCAGGCGGAAGGTGACGTCCTTGGCGGCCTTCTGGGCGGCGTCCACCTTGTTCACGATGTCCTGCGCGCTCTGGGCGCCCGCGACACTCAGGAGGCCCGCAAGGAGGGTCAGGGTCAGGCGTTTGCTCATGCGCGCAGTATCCCGCGCTCCCTCATGAGAAGGGAGCCGCGGGGCTGATGAATGGTTTAACGTCGCGCCAGGACGGCATTTACCGTCACAATCCGGTCAGCAGACGGCCCGGGGACAGCTCAGGGGCGGCCGAGGTCGAACTGGTAGCCGACCTTCACGCCGAAGCCCAGCGCCCCGTCCAGGCCGCGCCCGCCCGCGACGTCCACGTTCAGGAGGCCGCTGCCGGCCGGCACCGCCGCGTTCAGGCCCGCGCGCAGGGGCGAGGCGGCCGCCCGCCACGGCTCGTAGGCCGCGTAGGCGCGCAGGGTGCTGCCCTCGCCCAGCAGGTCGGGGGCCGCCACGCTGCCGCTCAGGCCCCAGGCGCGCTGGCGGGTCTGAACGCGGCGCCAGTCCTGCACGCCGGCCAGCGCGTCGAGGTTCAGGGTGATCCCGGCCGGGGTGGCGTACCCCACGCCGCCCGTGATGGCCAGCAGGTCCGCGCCGGCCCGCACGCCCGCGCGCCAGTTCACGGTACCCGTCACCTCGGTCTCCGGCGCCGGGATGGGCGCCGGGTCGCTGCCGTCCCCGCTGGCCTCGGGCTGGTCGGCCGGGTCGGGCGGCACGATCCGGGTCAGGGGGCGGCGGCCCTCCACGCCCAGCGTGGCGTGCGCCTGCGGCCCGGCCTCGCCGCCCACCACGGCCACCAGATCGCGGTTCACCCGGTAGCGGACACTCAGGTCGGCGTTCCAGCCCTTCAGGCGCAGGTCGACCGGGGCCTGCGCGTAGGCGGCCAGCGGGTCGTTCACGGTGGCGGGCACCGTGAAGGCGGCGCCGCCGGCCGTCACGGCGACCGGCCCGGCACTGCCGCTGGCGCGGCTGCTCAGGCGGTAGCCCTGCCGGGTCACGGTCAGGTCCGTGCTGGCGGTCACGGCCGCCAGGGGCGGCAGGCTCAGGCCCCGGCGGTAGCCGACGCTCAGGGCGCGGGTGGAGACGCTGCCACTCAGGGTGCCGCCCCCCAGGGCCACGTCATCCACGCCGGCGCGGGCCCAGACGGGCCAGGACCAGGGCGACTGCGGCTGGACGTACGCCACGCCGAAATTCAGGCTGGTCGCGTGAGCGGTGGTCAGGGCAGGCGCCGTGAGCAGGCCGCCCAGCAGGACGGCGCGCAGGGAAAATCGCAGGGACATGGGGGCAGCGTAGCAGTCCGCGTCCACCCGGGCGGCCCACTTCATGATCCGGTCAGCTTCGCGTGAGCCTGCGGGGCTACGCTGGGCGGCATGCGTCCCCTGCTCGCCGTGACTGCTGTCCTGCCCGCCCTCGCCCTGGGGGCCTGCGCTCCCCTGCAACAGATCGTGCAGGTGCCGCAGGTCGAGGTGCAGGGCGTGCGCCTGACCAGCCTGACCCTCCCCGGCGGCTTCGGCAGCGCCCCGGTCGCGAACCTGACCATGAACCTGCGCGTCACGAACCCCAACCCGCTGCCGCTGCGGGTGGCGAACCTCGCGGGATCCCTGATCATCGACGGGGCGAACGTCGGGGACGTGACCTTCCCGAACGTGGCCATCCCGGCCCGCGGCGCGGCGGACCAGCTCGCGCAGGTGAGCGTGCCGGTCACGCTGAACACCGCCGCGTCGTTCCTGAAGGTGGCGCGTGGGCAGCTCGTGACCTACCGCGTGGACGGCGGCTTCACCGCTGACTTCGGCCCGCTGGGCCTGCAGCAGTTCGGGCCGTTCACGCTGTCGCAGGGCCAGTGGAAGCAAAGCCCGATCATCCCCTTCTGACGCCTGGAGCGCGCCGGGCCGGCCCTGGCCCGCACCGGCGCGCTACCCTGCGGGCGTGAGTGACCCCGCCTCCCCCACCGGCCGTCCCGACCCGCAGCGGGCCTGGGCGTTCCTCCCGGCTTCTCCCCTGACCGGCGCGCCGGACGGGCCGCTGCGGGGGCTGAGCTTCAGCGTGAAGGACCTGTTCGGCGTGACCGGCTGGCCGCTGCGCGCGAGCACCCGCGCGCCGGTGCCGGATCCCGGCGTGAGCCCGCTGGTCGAGCGGCTCCTGGCGCTGGGCGCCAGCGCGGCCGGGAAGACGCACCTGCACGAGATCGCGCTGGGCATCACGGGCCTGAACGGCTTCGGCGGCACCGGGCACCCCACCCTGCCGGGGCGCGTGCCGGGCGGCAGCAGCAGCGGCGCGGCCGTCAGCGTGGCCCTGAAGCAGGTGGACTTCGCCCTGGGCACCGACACGGGCGGCAGTATCCGCGTGCCGGCCGCGTGGTGCGGCGTGGTGGGGTTCAAACCCACCAAGGATCACCCGGCGTGGCCGACAGGCGGCGTTCTGCCGCTGTCCGTGACCTGCGATCACGCGGGCCCGCTGGCGCGGGACGTGGCGACCGTCACGCGCGTCCACGAGGCCCTGACCGGGCACGCGGCGCCCCCGGTCCCGCTGGACGGCCTGCGGGTGGGCCTGTGGTGTCCGGCGGGATGGGTCACCGACGACGTGCACGCCGCGCTGCTCGACGTGACCGGCACCCTGCGGCGGGTCGGCGCGACGGTGGACCCCGTCGAGTTCCCGGACGTGCTCGACGCCTACTCACCCATCGTGCTGAGCGAGGCCGCGCAGGTCCACCGCGACGCGCTGCGGCTGGACGACCCGGGGTTCCTGCCGTTCACGCTGGCCTCGTTGCGGCAGGGCGCGGCCCTGACCGGCGCGGAGGTCCAGGCGGCGCACGGTCGCCGCGCCGCGTACCGCGCGCAGCTGGACGACCTGCTGACCCGCTTCGACCTGCTGCTCGCGCCCGCCGTGCCCACCCCGCCCCCCGCACAGGGACAGGACGAGGTGCTCCTCCCGGACGGCCCCACCCCGCTGCGCCGCGCCGTGCTGCGGCTCACCGCGCCGTTCAGCCTGCTCGGCGCACCTGTCGTGGCGCTGCCCACCCGCACGCCGTTCGTGGGCGCGCAGATGATCGCCCCGCACGGGCAGGACGACCGCCTGCTCGGCCTCGCCCAGCGCCTGGAACGCACCCTGGAGACCCCATGAAACCCCTGACCATCCTGCCGCTGCTCGGCCTGCTCGCCGCGTGCGCGCCCACCACCCAGGCGCAGCCCACCTACACCTTCGAGGGCAACACCCGCTTCGTGTTCCTGGTTCAGAAAATCCGCGTCACCTACACCGTGAACCCCGTCACGCACGAGGCGCGCGGCGAGTACCGCAACCTGAGCAGCGGCGACACCTTCACCCTGAGGGGCACGCACCTGCCGTCCGCACGCGGCGACCTCCTGACCGCGACGATCGACCCCGGCGACACCCCCCGCCTGAACGCCAGCCTCCTGGGCCTGGGCATCGGCAACGTTTCCCTGAAGGCCAGCGGCACCCTGGCCGCCACCATCACCGCAGGGACCCTGACCGGCACCCTGCGCGTCAATGGCTTCAACTACCCCATCACCCTGACCCGCGCCCCCTGACCCGCCCCCCGTCAGCCCCGCTTCATGAGGCCCGCTTACGCTGACCCCATGCGCCCCCATCCCGCCGCCCGCCCCGCGCTGACCGCCGCCCTGCTCCTGCTGCCGCCCGCCCTGAGCGGCTGCGCGTGGGGCGCGTACTTTCCCGCGATCACACCGCTGGAACGGCAGGTCAACGGCGTGTACGAGGGTGAAGGCAACGGCCCGACCGGACGCGTCCCGTACCGCCTGACCCTGGGCCTCGTGGAACGCGACGGGCGCGCCAGCGGCAGCCTCGTGAACCTGGAGAGCCGCAAGGTGTACGCCGGGAGCGGCAGCTTCAAACGCCTCGTGGACGGCACCGAGATCACGCTGCACCTGTTCGAGAACGGCGCGCACCGCGCGAACCTGTACGTCGTGCGCCGCGACACGGACGGGCAGGTGAGCCTGGACGGGCACCTGCGGACCGTCCTGCTGGGCCGTGAGGCCCTCAGCTACGCCGTCAGCCTGCGTCCCGTGCCCGCGCAGCCCTGAGCGTACCTACCGGTTGAACGGCTTCTCCTGAATGAGGTTGAACCCACGGGTCTTGAGCGGAGCCGGACTGCACCGGGTCGCCACCCGACCCTCCCGCAGCGTCCGGAGGCCCGCGCGCAGGCTCAGCCCCACCTGCACCACGACGAGCGCCGTGAGCAGCCACGACAGCGCCAGCAGGACCAGGGCCGCGAGAAGAAGGTGACCACTGAACAGCTTGACCGGCACGTCGCAGAAGAGGTTCAGGGCGAACACGTTCGTCATCGTGACCGCCGCGACCAGTCCCCCCGCCGTCACGGTCCGGCGGTGCAGGAGCAGCGGCGCGGGGAACACCTCGGCCACGCCAGCCACCAGCTGAGACCCGGGGCTGGCCGCCATGAACCGCCACAACAACCCCATCGGACTGGAGTCCCGTACGTGCCGGCCAGCTGCCAGCTGTTCAGCAGCCCGAACTGCGAGAACGCGAACTTGCTCAGGCCGTACACGGTCAGCCACCAGATCAGCACCACCGGCAGGAAGATCCGCAACGCCGCCCGCTGACCGGCCGTGGGGGCCGCCCGCTGCCGCGCCGCCCAGACCAGCCCGGCGGCCACCGCCAGCAGCAGGCACAGCGTCCACGCCCAGTCGAACGCCGTGTCCCCACTGCCTGTCGGTTGGGGAATGGGCGGCACCGGCACCTGAAAGACTGCCCAGCTGACCACGTCCGCCAGCTGACGCACCCAGGTCAGCGTCGACACCGGCAGGAACAACCTTCAGACTGGTCATAAGCCCGGTGTGACCAGTGCAGCACCGACGTGGGGCCGCACATGCCCGCCGCCAACGGCCGCGCCGCGACCCGCTAGAATCCCTTGCGCTGCCCCTGCCCGCGCGGGGGCGTGGGAAAGGCCCCGGAATCCATCCGTCAGGCTGAGAGGAGAGACAAGACCGATTGCGCAGTTGTGAAGCGGGTGAATGCGGGGAGGCGATGCCTCCCCGCATCTGTGTTGCGGTGGTTCAGGCGAACTGTGGCGCGCGGTTGACGGTGCGGAGGTTGACCAGGCCCGCCACACAACCCCAGAACAGGCCGTGTCGCCGGGTGTCGTTCCGGTAGAACTCCCTGCAAATGCGGAACTTCTTCAGCTTGCAGACCACGTTCTCCACCGTGATCCGCACCTTGGCGATCTGATGGTTGAGCTCCCGGTCCTCCGGGCTCAGCATGCCGCCCTTGGGGCGCATGCGGGGAACGATCACCTCGTGCTGTGGGCAGAGCTTGTCCACTCCCGTGTAGCCCCGGTCCCCCCACACTCGACTTCCCCGCGGAAGTCTCGGCAAGAGTCGTGATTGTTTGAGGACCTTCATGTCATGGGTGCGCCCGCGGGCGGGCGCACTGAGGTGCACGACGAGCCCATCCGGGGTCACCGCCACCTGTGTTTTCAGCGTGTGGGTGCCCTTCTTGACGCTGAAGAACTTCTTCTGGTCCTTGGGCCGCCCGACGGCTTTCTTCCCTGGACCGCTGCCCTTCTTCTTCTTTGGTTGCCCTCGTAGCTGCTCCGTACCGTCAACGATGATGTCGGCGATCTCTGGGAACGCTGCAAGCACGTCCTCCAGGGTGCGCAGCCGACGACGTGGGGCGTCGTCGGGCGTGACCTTGCGACTGTTCAGCGTCCGGGCCCGGAGGGGAGCAGGCAGTGCCTGCTCCAAGAGCGGCAGGAGCGCATGGATGTTCCGGCAGACGTTGGCGGCGTCCATCTCGAACAGCACACCCAACAGATGCATCGGGAGGTAGTGGCGCAGATAGATCAGCGTCAGCAGGAGACGGTGGGGGACGTCGAGTTTGAACTGCCGGCCCGCCCCGATGCGGCGCTTTCGTCCCTCCCGCAGGAGGGACGTGCGGTGCGCCCGGGTCCACAAGGGCTCAAGGTGTTCAGCGAGGAGCGCGAATTCGGTGGGGTTCAGGCCGCACAGCGACTCGAAGGACCGGGAACGCTGCATGAGGCGAACGACCTGAAGCATGCCCCCACTTTGCTCAATTCACCTCAACTGCGCAACGGGTCTACACACATGAAGGCAATGATCGTCACGTCCAGGTGGGCAGCGGGTGTATAAGCCGGTGGTCATATTTTCCCCACCGATGATCACGCCATTGCTACTGTAGCCATATGCCCGCGTCGTTCAGCTCCACTACTTACAACGTTAATACACTTCTAGGCAGAAGTAGCTTTCCGAATTATACGTCGAAACAAATCATAATCCCTCCATTTCAACGTGGATATAGTTGGGACGCCGTTTAGGGTTGGGCAAGGTTGTGAGCGAGTATGGCTAGGACGACACGGAGACGGAGCGACCGCAACGTTTTCGTCTGCACGGAGCGAATCTGAGCCTCGACCAAACCAGAGAACACCGTTTCAATGCGTTTTCGCAGTCGAGGGTGTCGGCCTGGCCGCCACCCCGTGTCATACCGGGTATTACTCTTCGGTGGGAACACGTAGCCCAGGCAGCAGTACCCCTTATCACCGATGATGCGTGGCCCGCCGAAGTCGGGCCACCGCCGGTTGAGCTCGTAGCTTACGGTCGTATCGTGCAAATTGGCTGGTCGGATCAGATACTGCACGATGGCACCTGAAGCGGTGACCCACGCGTGCAACTTGTATCCGTAGACGTCTCCCTGCGTGCCGTAACCCCAACGAGCACCGGGAAACGAACACCGCTTCCCCCGTTTGGGTCGGCAGACGGGCAGAGGCATGGAATCAACGATCACTTCCGTGCAGGACTGTGACGGGGTGGCGACCGCTTCAAGTCGTTCAAGCAATCGCTGTCCCCGTGTATACGCCTGCGTGTAGGAGGGAAGATCGTGTCGATCTTCCCTCAGGATGTTCCACCAGATGGACGGGAATGGATGTTTGAAGACCAGTCGGCTGAGCAACAGGGCGACCAGCAGGGCGTCACTCAATTTCTGGTGCGAACACCGCTTGAGGTCACTGAAATACCGTTTGGCCCAGCGGTGAAGCTGACGGATGACGGCTCGTCGGCCTAAACTGTGATGGAGACGGTATCTAGCCATACCGTCTCCATTTTTTGCTCTCTGGGAACCATTGAACAGGTCATAGCGAGAGCCCTAAACGAGGTAGTTGGGAGAAGAATCATGTTTCTACTTTCTGGGACGACATATCTACTTTTATAGATAAAATAGACACGGCTGGGGCCATTGATACATACTTTTTAGGGCCAGTAGTTTTACTTCCAGATGCAGCAACTGGAGTGATGCTTTTGGATGGCCAGCAAAGACTGACGACAATTACCATACTCCTTGCAGTCATCAGGGATATTGCTAGAATAAATGGAGCTCCTGGAAGTGATTTAGCCAGAGATATACAAAGAGACTTTATCCTTTTGGATGAAGATAGGGCCGTATTTTCTCTTCAGCTTGGAACTTTGGATGCAGATTTCTTTAAAAATAATATTCAATCTGATCCACCTAATAACACTAAAGCCACACTAAGATCGCAGAAATTGCTCTTGGATACTTATAAATTTTTTAGAGTGCAAGTTGAAAATAAAATACAAGGATTAACTCTTGAAAATACAATAAGATATTTAAAAAAATTAAAAAATACATTAGCCGAAAGAATAAAAATGGTTGGTATAGAGGTCAACTCCGAAGATGAAGCGTTCCAGATATTTGAAACGCTGAATGATAGGGGACTGCGTCTATCAGTCCATGACCTGCTTTTGAACTTCTTAATGCAAAAAGCAGACAGCGATCAAGCTCGCCAGAGAATTAGAACAAACTGGAATAAAGTTATTGAGAACGTTGGCTTGAGAAAAATGGGAAACTTCCTTAGATTCATGTGGGTTTCCCATTATGGAGATATTAAAAGCCAAGCTCTATACCGCGAGATTAGAGCTAGTTTTACCAATGATGGTCGCAATCCAGTAGAATTTGCAGTTCTTTGTGCTGAAGAAAGCACAAACTATAAGGCTTTACTGGATTTAGATAGCAACGTCTTAAAAGGTTCTATACCCTATATAAGGTATTTAATTCGAAATCTCGATAGCGACCGCTCTATCCCAGTTCTACTGTCTGGAATGAGCAAACTTAACGAAAATTCGCTGGAAAAGCTAGCCAAACTTTGCATAGACATTACGGTTCGACACAGCATAATTGCCCAGCAAGATCCAAGCAGATTAGAGGCCGCAATGTACAAGGCAGCAAAAAGTCTAAGAGCTGCCCCAAATAACTTATCTGAAAATCAGAAAATTAGCATCGTTAAAGAAGAGTTTAACCGCATAAATCCAGCAAACGATGTGATACTATCACAGATAATTCACACCGAGCTAAATAGAGACCAAGCATCTTATATAATTAAGGCAATTGCCGAGAAGGCTCAGTCGCAGTATGGCAATATTGATCTAAGTGAATACACAATTGAGCACATTCTACCTAGAAATAGAGAAGAAGGGACATGGGAGGGATTCCAAGAGCCCGACCTGCACATATGGAACATCGGCAACTTAACTGTACTAGAAGGGACTCTCAATCGTAGAGAAGGAAATAATGAGTACGCAGATAAGTTAAGGACTTATGCAGAAAGCGACGCCATAATCACTCGAGACATCGCCCATTACCATCCAGAGTGGAGTGCGGCTTCTATCGAGGCCAGAGCCAGGTACTACGGGGGGATTGCAGTAAGGATATGGACAGGCGATTGATTATTATGCTCGTGTCCACGACTCCGCAATTTTAGAGAGTGGATTTGTAATTTCTTGAACATCCTGGAACACTTCAGGGATATTGCTGCCGGCCCAGAAGTTCTTCTCGTCGAGGCTGCGGCTGAGACGTTCGGCGATGATCACGCTGCCGGCGAGGATGGCGAGGGCGACGAGGCCACTCCCGATGAGCACGGTCTGTTCTGTCTTGTTCACGGTTCAGCTCCCCCACCAGCTGGTGGTGCGCAGCTCCGGGTGCCGCTGCGCGATGGCGATGATGGTCGCGCTGTAGGGACGATTCCCGGGGCAGCCCAGTTCTGCCCGGGCCACGGAGACGGTGGTGCTGCAGGTCAGCTCTCCCCTGTTGAAGCGCAGCCAGTTTCCGCGCCCCATGCCGTAGTGCCGCAGGGTGGTCCGGACGCTGCCCGTGCATTCCGCGTAGGCGCTCCGGAGCCACTTCATGTAGCGGACGCCGGCGCGGACTTTGGCAGCCGCGGTCGTCAGTGGCCACGCCACGCCCACCTGGCGGGCGGCCACGGCCGTCACCTGTAGGGGCCCGGCCGCGCCGGAGCTGCGGTTCAGGGCGTTCACGTCCAGCGCGCTTTCGGCGTAGGCGTGCGAGAAGGCCAGATCCAGCGGGTAGCTCTCTTCCGCACACACGGCAACCAGCGCTGTAGCCAGATCACGCGTGGCGATCGGCGAGAGACGCCGAGCGGGCACCTCTTTGTAGATGGCGGCCACACACCGATCGATCAGCTGCGCGCGGGTGGGCGTGCTGGGTGTCGGCACCGGGTTGCTCCCCCCAGGTGCAGGTGCGGGCAGCGTTGGGATCGTGGCCACCGGCCCGCGGTGAGGTTTGGTCACGGTTCGCGTGGCCAGCGCCGCGCCGGTAAGGGCCGCCCCGCCGATCAGCAGGATCCTCCCCTGCTTGGGCGTCAGGCGTGCCATACCGGCACCCATCCCCCATTATCCTGGACGTCGACTGCCAGCAGGCCTTGTTTGGCCAGGTTCAGGCCACCCAGCAGGCCCATGTACTGGCCAGCCTCCCCACCGTACGCCGGAGAGGCTGTCCCGTCCGCCAGCTGAACCCTCGCCATAAATGGGCCGCCTGGTAGGAGGACAGAAGCACCCAGATCCCGCACGGCCGGCAGGATCTGGCGAACCCCTGGCGCGGCCGTCGACGTCGCTGGTGCAGGCAGCCCAGCGGGCGGGGGAGCGGCCGCTGGCTGAGTGGCGGAAGGGGCTGTGTACCGTGAAGCGTGCCAGAGCCAGGCACCACCCCCACAGACAGCAGCCAGGAGGGCAATCTTACCGGCGACGTTCACTGGTGTCCTCCAGGCCTGATAGTCCCCGCGGCGCCATCCGTCGACCGTTGCGCACATCCCAGCCACCACCCACGAACCACGCGCAGGCGTTCAGGTCGCTGTAATCGGTCAGGGCGCCCTCTACGCTGCCCGCCACATGGTTGGCACTGCCGGAGCTGCGCGGCGCCACCCCAGCGGCCAGCACCGGCACCGGCACCGGCACCGGCACCGGGGCAGGCTGCACCAGCTCCGCAGGCGCCGCAGCGGGCGAGATCACGCGCGCCCCCAGGTGACAGACGGGCCGCGCAGCGTGAGGCGGTCGAGATCGGTTTTCGTGACCTCCTGCCCGGGGTCAAACGACCACACCCACGCCAGCCGGTTGTAGTAGTCGGTGGCGCAGCTGAGCGTGACGCCAACAATCTGCCCGTTGAACTGGCTCGTGTCCCAGGTGTACGTCTGCCCCTGGCGCGTGTAGCTGCCTGCCACGTAGGCGCCCGCGCTGCCGCCCGCAGGCCCCGCCGCGCTCCCCTCCATGACGCGCCACAGGTTGTAATCGGACGTCCTGAACGCGGGGTCATCGTAGAGGCTCATGCAGTTCTGGAATCCGCCGAACATGCCGGGGGGCTGCTGCGCGACCATGATCTGATCCACGATTTGAAGGTCGCCCGCATGCCCGCCCACGCCGCACAGATGATACGAGCCGGTGCGCGTGCCGACACCATCAATGGTCACGGCGCCAGCGGTGCGGGTGGTCGGGCCGACCGTGATCTGTAGCGTGTATGTGAGGCGCAACTTCTGCGTGTTGTCCTTACTGATCACGATGGGGGCGCCCTGCGCGTCCCGGAACAGTTCACGCACACTCAGGGACGCGGCGCCGTTCGGCCCATAGCCCCACTCGGTGAGGTTCCCGTTTGCCTCTCCAAACCCAAACTCCCGCTCCAGCACGTAGTTATAGACACCCTCAGCGGTGCGGATAGTTGCCGGGTAGGTGGTACCGATCTGGCGGGTACTCGCCAGCGGCGCCGCGAGGCCGGTCTGCGCGACGGCGGGCGCGGTGCTGCCGGTGCCGACGTGAGCGACGTCCACCGATCCGCGAATGCCGTGAATGGCGTAGTAATCCAGGCCGCTGTTCAGGATGAGGTTATGCTGTTCGCCTTCCTCCACGATCAGGCCACCCTCACTCACGAGTTGGTAGTGCAGCCATCCCTCGACGGTGACACGAACGGGTTTGTCATTGAGCATTGAGTGAACCTCCAGTTAGGCCGCTGACGGTGCCACGCACCGCATCAGGGCCGCGAGAAACGACGATCACAGCGCGGCGAAGCATGCCGGCAGCCAGGCCGGTGACGGTGCCGCGCGCCGCGTCCGGGCCGGTGGCCGCAGTGATCACAACAGGCCGCAGCGCGCCGGCAGACAGACCGGTGACGGTGCCCCAGGCGTGCCCGTCTGCGAGGGGGCGTAGCAGGGTTGAGGGCACCAGCGCGCCAGCAGACAGGCCGGTCACGGTGCCCCAGGCGTGCCCGTCTGCCACCTGTACGCGCTTCGTGACGGGCATCAGGGCGCCGCCACTCGGGCCGGACACGCGGCCTCGCGTCTGGCCGTGCAGGTGCGCGGGATAGAGGCCAGAGCGCAACGTGAGCGGCGCGCGGCTCGCCTCCCCTGCCGCCTGCCACGCCAGCGGGCCGGGGATGATCTGGTCGAGGACCGCGCCGTCCGGCACCGCGTCCGCCACGACGGCAGGGACGGCGTAGCTATCGCGCTGGTGCCGCGCGACCAGCTGCGCGCCGGACAGGTGCATCAGCACCACGTCTGACGCGCTCGGCTCGCCGTGCAGGACGGCATCACACATCAGCAGCGGCTCACGCCCAGCCCACGGGCCGCGCGTCACATACGCCTGTACTGCCGGGTTCCACTGACGCACGAATACCAGCCCGTCACGCTCCCACCCGAACACGGGCCGCGCGGCCTGATCGAACGCGAGCGCAACGTGCCGAACGTCCACCAGCTCGCCCAGCGCGTCGGGGTCGCTGCGGTCCACCCAGACGCCCGCCTGCGCTTGATACAGGCGCGGCCCGCCCTTGTACAGCGCGAGCGACCAGCGCCCACCGTACAGCTCGGCCAGCGTGCCGCCCCCCGGCTGTCCCAGGCGGTACGGCCCAGCCGACACGACCAGCTCCGGGCGCAGGGTGCCGCGCACGCGTTTGGTCACGATCACGCCGCCCAGCTCTGCGGCCGATCCGGGCGCCAGTGTGCCATCCCGCTCCTGACCCCGGATCACGGCAGGGGGCAGGGACGCCCAGGCGGGCCGCTGGAGGCCCAGACCCCAGAACACGCCCCAGGACGCGCCGTAGCTCACTCGCGCCACTCCTGCCAGCGGTGCACGGTGACCGGCGCCGGTTTGCCCAGCAGCCACCCGGCATGCCCTGGATGCGTGAGGATCGCCATACGCCAGGAGGACAGGTCACCCGCGCCGCCTTCCACCCGGCGCTCCTGCGCCTGTAGCAGCTCCCCGGCAGCGTTGTAGAGCCGGTAATCCCAGCTCCAGCCGCGCGCCCGCGTGGTGAGGCTGCCCGTGCTCGTGACGATCTCGATGTCCCGGCGCGTGACCTCCAGGCGGTACCGCTCGCCGCCACGAACGCCATACGTCCAGAGGTTGTCATCCCGGCGCGGCGGGTGAACCAGCGTCAGCGCGAGGTCTATGGGGTTCAGGGACGCGCTGTAGACGGTCTCGCTGCGCTCCCCCATGCCGCCCGTGATGCCCAGCAGGTAGGGCAGCTCGTCATGCAGGCGCGCGTCCGGGTAGAAGGTCGGCAGGAACGAGATTTGGCCGCCCCAGGCGCGCACGTCTGGCGTGTCATCCAGGCTGAATTCCAGCACCCAGCGCGAGGCGAGCGTGCCGGACGGCCCCAGGGGCGTAGCGGTGCGGATCAGCTGCGCGCCCGTGAAGCGCGCCGCGTCCTCGGTCATGTTGGAGGTCACGCCCACAGTCAGGTCCAGGTCGAACACCACCGCGCCGGTACTGCGGCGCCCGTCCGGCCACGCCGGGGAGGGGGTCAGCGCGGCGATGGTCGAGCCGCCCCCGTCCGCCACCGGGTAGGCGTTGGTGTCCACGCTCTGAAACTCGCTCACGGTGTACCGGGGGCGCACCGTGCGGAGCGTCCAGCGCACACCGTAGGCCCCACCGGGCAGCACGCGGCCCACCGGCAGGTCTACGGCCGCCACGGCGGGCACGTCCAGCTGTACGGGTGTGCCGTTGCTGCGGTACACCGTCAGGGTCCGCTGGCTCAGAATCCGCGCGTCACGTGGGGACACGTCCAGCGCCTCGGCCACCGTGGCGCCGTCTGGGCCGATCAGCGCCACGTCATAGCGGGTATCCGCGCACGGCTCCAGTGCCACCGATCCGTCCGGCGCGGTGTAGCCAGCGGCGCCCAGCATCCACAGGAAGGACACCCGCGCGACGTGCGCGGCGCCTGGAAGGTCTACCGGGAGGGTGTGCGTACTCCCGGACGCCGAGAGGCCGTCTGCGGGCGCCCCGTAGCGGTACCCGACCTTCCCGGCGTAGTTGGTCGCAGGGGTCGCAGACAGGAGGCTGCGCGGGCCGCTCAGGGGCGTGCCCTGGATGGTCCAGCCGGTCTCAGGCTCGTTGACCGCGTACTGCGCGGAGGCGTAGGCGTAGGGGCTCAGCGCGGCGGGAGACAGCAGGGTCTCTCGGAGGTACGCCTCTATGGCATCCCACAGATCAACGTCTCTCCCCTCTTCGAACGCACGGGGGCCACGCTGCAGCAGTGCTGTCAGCGTGGCCTCATCCATGCGCTTGTCCCAGGGAGCACCAGGCTCAGGTCGTTTGAGAGACAAGTCGGTTCTCCTTTACTGCATGTACAGCTGGTACTTCGCGGGTTCGCCGTCCACGACGTCGATGATCACCTTGCTGATCAGGCAGGTGAGGCTGATCGTGGTGCCGGGCGGCACGGTGTGACTGGTGCTGGCCTGCCCACCCAGCCCCATCAGGGTGACCTTGAACGGCCCGTCACCCAGGTTCGCGTAGAAGCCTCGGCTGACGGCGCGGCCCTGGTTCAATCCCTCGACGTCGATCTCCTTGCGGTCGGCCGTTTCGGCCTCGACGATCACAGGCAGTTGCGTGAGGCGCCGCGGCGCAACGCGGGAGGTGTCCTGCACGTCCATCACGCCGAACTCGAACGCCAGGGCGCGCTGCTGCGCCTGCGTGGCCTCACGGGTGGCTTTCGCTTCCGCGTAGAGGTGCGCCAGGCAATTCTTCATGTCGTCCAGGCCGCTCTGCAGCATGGGGATGTATTTGGTGAAGTCGGGGAACATCAGCAGCGCTCCGTGAGGCGCTGGTACAGGCGCGGCGCGAGCCAGTGCAGGACGTCCGGCAGGACGACCAGAGCGAAGCCGACACTGCCGATCACCCAGTTGAACTCCGCGGCTGGGGTGACGTAGTGCGTGATGACCGCGACCAGGTACAGGAAGCCGCCCAGGCCCTGACTCCACTCGATGTAGTTGCGGGCCGTGCCGGACAGCACGAAGAGGACGCTGCGGGCGCAGTAGGCCAGCAGCACGGCGTACACGAGGGTGAGAACGATGGTGGTGATCATTCCTTGTCTCCTTCAGGGGGGCTCTGTTCCTTGCGCCGCGCCAGGACTTCCGGGACGCCCAGGACAGCGGTGATCACACCGCCCAGGAAAAGGCTCCAGGTGTTGTCGAGGGGGGCATTACGCCAGATGCTGTTGCCGGCGAGGGCGAGCATGATGACAGTGACGGCGATGATGAGCAGGCCTGCGGGTCGTTGCATGGGGCTCCTGGGGTGAATTACTTCGAGCCGCCGCACCCGCAGCCGCACCCGGTCGATTTGGGGCGGCGGGATTCTGCGAACCGGACGGCGCTCAGCACCACGCCGTACACGAGAAGCGTGCCAACGGCCGTGAAGGCGCCCTGCCGGATCAGTTGTGTGCCAGTGAGTTCTTTCATGGGGTCACCTGTCCAGGAGGGGAAGGGGGTTGCGTTCGTCGAAGATCCAGGGGGGTGTGCCGCCGGGCCACTGCTGCTTCTGGTCTTTCAGCCGCGAAATGATGCTGTCCGAGGCGTACTGCAGGGGGTTCGTGCTCCCGGCCCGCTGCCACACGTCCGTGATGGGAGAGATGACACTAGGTGCCAGCACGGTGGGCGCGGGCGCCACGGGCATGGTCGTCACCGGCGGACGGGTCGGCACGCTGGACGCTGGCGGGAGCACAGGAACGCTTGGAGCGGCCGGGCTCGTAGGGAGTGGGCTGGGAGTGGCCGTGCTGGGCGCACCAGGACTCGGCGCTGCAGCCGGGGACGTGCGCCGCTGCAGCAGGTACGCCGCGCCGGCCGTGCCGGCACCCAGCACGCCCAGCAGCAGCGCCAGGGACACGGCCGTGCGCATCAGTTCCCCCGCCCGTAGAGACTGCCAGCGGAGACGCCGAAGGATCCGGAGCTCGTGCCGGTGTTGCCGGACGGTGTGAAGCCGCTGCTGGTGGTGGCCGCACCCGTGCCTGCGGGTGTGTCGTAGGTATAGCGGTCGCTGTAGCGTTCGCCGTACAGGCCGCCCGGGCGGGGCGCGAGCGGCATGGGCGGCGCAATGCTGTTCACCCAGCGGTCCCAGACGCTGGTATAACTGCCGCTGACGAGATTGTTGTGCAGGCCGAAGTCCGGCACGAGATCCCAGAATCCACTGGGATTCGGGATGGGATTACCGGGGGTGCCCAGATCCGTGCCGTACCCGGCGAGCGGATCCGGACGCATCAGCACCGCGGCCCCGGCGGCCGCCATGGCCACAGCGGCGCCGGCGAGCAGGAGCATGGTGGGGGTGAACTTCTTGGTCATGTCGTCCTCACGGTGAAGGGCTGCTTCGTCACGCCCAGCTGAGCCAGGTTGGCGATGAGGTTCTGCTGCTTGGTGTTCAGTTCGCTCAGGCGGGTCAGGATGGGGCGTTTCTGCGCGGCCATCTTCTGGTCCCAGTCGGCCTTGGCCTTGACGTCCCAGCCTTCACTGAGGTCGTTTCGCTTGTTGCAGCCGAATCCGAAGGTGTAGGCGTCGTAGCAGCTCTGCATGTGCTTGGCGGACCACGCCTGGATGTGCTCCTGGGACATGGGCGCCGCGTCGATGCTGTTGAGCTGATCGGTGAGCCGCTTGATCTCGTTCTGCGCCTCGGAAAGCGCCTGGTCGAGTTCACGGATCTTGTCCGCACGGCGCCACTCCTCCTGCCGTTTCCGTTCGGCTTCCTGCGCGGCGAAGATGTCCGACGCGCTGGGGCCGATGGGGGCAACCACGCCGTTGCCGATCGGCAGGGAAGGAACGCCGGTGGCAGGCGTGCCGGACGTGGTGGCGCTGGGGCTGCCCGGAGAACTCAGGCGGGGTTTGAGCAGCAGGTACCCGCCCACGCCTGCACCCACGAGCAGCAGCGCCCCCAGGGAAACACTGACGGCAAGCATGGCCGTTCCGTCCTTCATGGTCACCAGTCCTTCTTCACGCCGGCGTACGCCCAGCCGGGGCCGATGTAGGAGTAATCGACCGGGCCGGTGTCGATCAGGACACTGGGGGCGTACCCGGTGGCCACACCCACCTGCACGGGTGGCAGGGAGGCGTCGGCCTTCCCAGGCAGCGTGACCGGCGCGCCCGTCCCGCCCGCGGCCACCTGGGGCCGGCGCAGGGTCAGCGCCAGCGCCACCCCGCCGGTCGCCAGGACGCCCAGAAGCGCCACGGCCAGGACGGGGCGGCGCATCAGGCCACCACCCGGTACGCGATGACGCCGAGGGCGACGATGCCCACTGCCAGTAGCCCGTAGGTCAGGGTCTGCTGGGTGGTCTTCGCCTGCAGGCGTTCATGCTCGATCTGAGCCTGGATGGCGGCCGTCTGCGCGTTGGCTGCGGCTTCGGCCGCCTCCGCTTTGGCCTTGCCGGTCCCGGTGAACGAATCGACGATGCTGGCGACGGGGCTGGCGAGTGCCCCCACAGCGGCTAACCATTCCATGGGCCCTCCTGGGGTGCCAGAGCTGATCGTGCTGCTGGCGTGCACCGCGGCCGCCTGCGTGTCATACGCGGCGGTTCGCTGGTAGTTCGTGCCGAAGTCCACGCGCTCAGAGCGTCCCGCCGCGCAGCTTCAGTTCCGCCTCCGCGTTCAGGCGCGCGGCGTCGAGCACGCGGATGGGCGTGTCAAAAAGTGGCAGGCTCAGCTCGTGCCGGGCGTACCGGTCGAAGGGGATGGGCGTGGTGCTGCGCACGGCGAGTTCCAGGCGGAACTGCGGGGGCAGCGGGTACTCGCGGCCGTCACTGCCGAAGGTGGGGGCGCTGCGGGCGTTCACCTGGTTCGTCTCGTTGATGCTGCGCAGCGCGCCGCCGAAGAGTTTCGCGCTGGACACGTCGCTGCCCAGGGGGCGCACCACGCGCAGTTCGAATTCACCGTTGCCGGTCGTGAAGTAGACGGCCACGCGCGTGGCGTTCCCGGGCCGGTCGACCGTGACGGTGCCGGCGTTCCAGTCAACGGCCGTCACGGCCGCGGGCAGCCAGGTCGTGCCGCCGTCCGCGCTGGTGTAGGCCTGCACGTCCGGGTGGCCGGTCGTGGGGAACGCCGCGGCGGGGCGGGGGGAGCGGACCAAGCTGTGCCCGGCGGCCGCCAGATCCACCACGTAGGGGCCGGCCGCGGTGCCGCCCGCTACGCCCACCTCGTGGCGGCCCTGCAGGTAGAAGCGGAAGGGCTCACCCCCCTTGAAGAGCAGCAGGTGCCCCAGCGGACCGCTTCACGCCCGGTCAGCAGGCCCAGGACCTGCTGACCGGGCGTGAAGCGGTCCGCGGTGAGCGTGATGCGCATGGCGTTCCCCAGCACCTGGAAGGGGTAGGCGCCCGTCATCAGTTCAGCTCCTCGAAGTCGATCTGGAAGAACGACTTCGTGGTGTCCACCACGTCAGGGCCCTCGACGTGGATCAGCAGCTGGTGCCCTTCGGGGATCTCAATGCCCAGGTTGGTGTTCAGGTCACTCTGGCTGATGATGGTGGCCTTGAAGTCCTCGTTGCGCTGATCCTGGGTGCTCAGGTCACGCCAGATGCTGTAAGGCAGTGCGCGGTGGAACTTGGGGAACTCGTCGGCCGGGCCGCGCGTGCCGATCAGGACGCGGGAGGCGCCGCTGATCTTGTTGCCGGCCGCGTCGCGCAGGTCCAGGATGATGTAGGTGCCCTGCACGCTGCGGTCGCGCACGTCGTTGCGGTTGTGCAGGCGGTACATGGCGCCGCGGGGCACGGTGATCTTCGCGTAGGGCGTGGCGACGTTCGCCACGTTCGCGGTGAGGGCGACGACGCTGGGATTGCTCTGGCTGGTGATGCTGGTTTTACGCATGGGTCACGTCTCCTTGAAGGTCAGCGGATGGCCGGGAAGAGGTCCTGCAGGATGTGAGCGACCGCCACGGCCGCAATCCCCAGGAAGGCGTACTGGGCGTTGCCGTTCGGCACGTACTCGATGCCTGCCACGGAACCCACAACCAGGCCGAGGCGGGCGAGCTGGCGGTTGGTGCCCAGTTGCGGGGCTTCCGCACCGGCCTTGCCGTCCGCGTCCGGCGCGAAGAACTTCAGCTGACCGCCCTGCAGGCTGGCGATGCCGAACGTGTCGCGCATGCCGGTCCACAGTTGCTTCTCGATCACGGCGCCCACGGCCGCGCCGGCGGCAGTCGCCAGCACGCGCGGATCCGTGAGGGTTTCGATGATGTTGCCGTCCGGTTTACTGAGCCACTGTTCCTTTTTCATGCCTGCTCCTTGAGAGATTCGATGCGCACAGCGGCGTATTCACGGCGGATCAGCGCGCGAATGAGTTGCCGCACCGCTTCCCGCTCTGCCCAGTCGACGACCGGCAGATCCATGTACCGGCCGATGACCGGCAGGGCGTGATCCACCGCCTCAATGCGGGGCATGGCGAGATCCAGCGCGAACGCTTCCCGCTCCTGCCCGTCCACGCCGGGCAGGGCGTTCCAGGCGTGCGCGACGCCCTCACGGGCAAGGGCCGTCACCTGCGCCCAGATCTGTTTCATGACTTCCTGGTTCATGGGGTCTCCTTTACGCGGCGATCGCCACGCGCCCGCCCTGTCCGTCCCGGCGGATCACGACCGTGCGGCCGCGCTTGCTGTCCCGCACGGCGTACTCCAGGGCCTGCCCGTCATCCGGCCGCGCGAACGTTTCCGGATCCGGGATGGACGGGAAGAGCGACTGGATGCGCCTCCGGTCGTTGAAGTCGGTCATGTTGAACACGACCAGGACGTTCACCTGCTTGATGGCCAGGTGCGACAGGGTTTCGCCGGTGGTGCTCTGTAGCGTCTGCGTGATCTTCACGAGGTCGAACCCGAACTTGCGGCCCTCGGTTTCCAGGCGGGCCATGGCGGCCGGCATGCTCTTCTTCGCCAGGAACAGGTGCGTCTCGTCGTACACGACCAGGCACTCCGTGACGCTGGTGTTGTACTGGCCCAGGAGCCACAGGGCGCGGCCCAGGGTGTCCAGGAAGCGCTTGCAGTTCTCACCGGGCGCGACTTCGAAGAACACGCGCTTGTGATGCCGGATGAGGCCCGCGAGGCCTTCGACGTCGTACTCGCGCTGCTGCTGCTCTTCACCCACGTACTCGCGGTGCGCGCAGTGGCGGGACAGCTCCTCGGTGGTGTTGATCATCACGAGGTGCCGGGCGCGGCCTTCCAGGGCAGGCAGGAGATCCTGGTCGACCCAGTGGCTCTTGCCGCTGCCGGACGAGCCGCAGACGAGCATGTTCAGGTACCCGCGGCCGGCCACGTCAGTCCGTCTCGGTCTCGTCGTCCAAGAGTTCCCTGGCCGTGTCCGCGTCGACCACCAAAACGGTCTGGCGGGGACGGGTGGGGATCAGGCCCTCGAGGAGTTTCAGGAGGCCGTAGGCGGCCAGGGTCGTCAGGATGATCTCTTCCGTGCGGTTGTTCATGCGTGCACCACCTTCTGGGTCGTGGGGTTCAGAGCGCTGCGGCCGTTCAGGAAGGCCAGCGGATCCGAGAAGTACTTGCGGGTCAGGGCATCCTCGACGGGATCCAGCCCAGCGAGCGGACGGGCCACGCCGCCGGTCGCGGGGTTGTGCGGGTTGAAGCGCGGGTTGGGCAGGGCGAGCTTGATCACGTCGAAGTGCAGGTGCACGTTGTCGGTGCCGCTGGTGCCCATGCGGCCGATCTGCTGGCCGGCCGTGACGCGCTGGCCTTCTTTGACGTCCCGGGCGTACAGGTGCGAGGACCGCGTGTAGAGGCCCAGCTGCGCGTGGTAGATCACGACGTTGTGGCCATACCCGGAGGCGCTGGCGGGCGGGGTGCTGCTGACGACCACACCGTCAGCCATCGCCACGACCTTCAGGCCCAGCGGGCCCAGGAAGTCGATCCCGGTGTGGTAGCCGTAGCCGCTGCGGTACGTGCCCAGCGCGGCGTGCCCCATGAATCTGGGGCCGATCCGGACGCGGGACAGGTCCACGGGCCAGTAGAAGGGCCCGGCCGGGGTGGGCGTGGACGTGTCGCGCTTGGGGGGCGGGGGCTTATTGATAGCGACGTAAATACGAGCTGGTATGCTGGAGGTGTGGCTGAATGGCATCCATCCAAGTACTCCCGGGCGCAGCTGGAGGAACGCCGACTGGCGGCGACCCCCTGGCTTCAAGGGGGCCAGCATTCACAGCAGGCGATTGCCGATCACTTTGGCGTGTCCGTCCACACCGTCAGTAACTGGAAGAAACGCCTGAAGCGCACCGGCAGTCTCCAGGCAACGGTGACGACAGGACGCCCATCCCGACTCACCGCCGCCCAGCTCGAACAGGTCCGCACCCTCCTGCGGGAGGGTGCGCTGCACCACGGCTTCCCTGATCCGACCTGGAGCACCAGACGAGTCGCAGACCTGATCGGGCGGCACTTCGACGTGTGGTACCACCCCGATCACGTCCGGAGAATTCTTCGTCAGCTGGGGTTCACGCCCCAGATGCCGGATGGACGGGCAGCAGAACGTAATGAACTCCGGATCGCGTCCTGGAAAGAACAGGTGGCTCCGGAGTTGGGAAAAAAAGGTCGCGCAGGGCGCAACCCTGGTGTACCTGGATGAGGTTGGCTTCTCGCTGAAAGGCGTGCGAAGACGAACGTGGTCGACCAGGGGCGTCACGCCCCTGGTCACACTCCCGGCCAACTGGGAAAAACTCTCGACCATCGGGGCGATCACCTCGGACGGTCGATTCTTCCAGCACACGAAGCCTGGGGCGATCCGGAGTGGGGACGTCATCCGGTTCTTCCAGCATCTGTTGCGCCATGCGCAGGGGGAGATCGTGGTGGTGCTGGACAACGCGGGCATTCACCGAGCGAAGGCAACTCAGGCGTTCGTGGATCTCCACGAACGCCTGTCGCTGGTGTTTTTGCCGCCTTACGCTCCAGAGTTGAATCCGATCGAGCTGGTGTGGGCGTACGTGAAGCGGAATGTGCTGGGGAACTTCTGTGCCCGCTCAGTGGGCATGCTGAAAGCGAAGCTGGTGAAGGCCTGGCAGCGGGTTCGGTACATCGACCTGCCTCAACATTTGATGGACTCGAACTTATGCCGTTATCAATAATGCATCGCAGTCAAAGTCAAGTGTGGTTGACCATAGTAATTAAATAGATTTTTTTACTTTTATCGTGTTGCAAGTCTCTTCGATTGTTTTTATGTTCTCCACGCGTTCAGTTGTTCCAAGACATCTAATCCTGGCCAAACCTTCAATTCTCTCAAATGATTCAAAGTTAAAGCGAGTAGTTTGTGAGCTCCGGGCGCCATTTCTAGTTTCGGAGATTTGAATATCCCTATTACTATATCTTCTCACTTCAGTCACTCTGTCGTACATCAAGTTTGGCATATTGCCCGAATTTAAATTATAAATCCCGATTGAAATATTAATGTCTCTGTATTTATCCCTCATCTCTAGCTCGTTGCTTTCACTATCTTGAATTTCAAAAGTACCAAGTGCATTCACGGATAAGTCAAACCTACCCTCATCTTCATTATCTGGAAGGCTGAGTATCTTTGAATATCGAAGAGGTCCAATTTTCTCAGCACTGGCCATAGCACGGGCAATTTCTTTTTTAGCTTTATAGTCAATAAAGATAAATATTGATGAAAATGAAATCCATACTATGCCAAACAACGACACAAGGATTTTAAACATTAAAGATGCTTTTCTACCCATCCACAACAAAGAAGCCACAATTATGATTCCGAACAACATAGTGTAGAGCACACCAGAGTATAACGGCACTTATTCCTTATCGTTGCCTCAAGTGAGGATCACTGTGACTGCACTACCCGCCGCAATGTACCTTCGAGTATCCAGCAAGCCTCAGGCCGGTGAGGACCGTTTCGGCCTTGCCGCCCAGGAGCACGAGTGCCGCGCCTACGCCGCGCGCCTGGGCCTCCAAGTGGCGCGGGTGTATGTCGACCAGATCACGGGCGTCTCCAGCGACCGCGTGCAGTTCCAGCAGCTTCTGCAAGACGCCCCGGCGTACAGCGCCGTGATCCTCGGCGTGCAAGACCGGCTGGCGCGGGACGTACCTCTCTCCTACGCCATGCTGGGCGCCCTGCAGGACGCCGGCCTGAAGGTGTACAGCGCCGGGGAAGGTGCGCTGGACCTGGAAGACGACTCGTCCGCGCTGGGCTTCGGGATCCGCGCGGTGATCGCCGATCAGGAGCGTCGGCGCATCACCAAGCGCATGTACAGCGGGAAGCTGGCCAAGGTGCGCGCGGGGCAGCCAGTCACGCCGATCAGCGCGTACGGATGGCGGAACGGCCAGGTGCTCGAGGAGCAGGCCCGGTGGGTGCGCTGGATCTTCGACCAGCTGGAAACACAGGGTTCCAATCAGGTCATGTGGGCCCTCGAGGCACATGGGGTGCCCTCCCCTGCCGGGCGACCGCGTTGGGGGAAAAGCACGATCCTGAAGCTGGTGCAGAACCCGCTGTACCGGGGCGTGTACGAGTATGGCCGGAAGGGTGAGCGCCTGACTCTGCAGGTCGAGGCCCTGGTCACGCCAGAGCAGTGGTACCGCGTGAACGCGGTCATACAGGGACGCTTCCGTAATCAGGGCCGGGCGGGGTCGCAGGCGCACGTGTACGAGTTACAGGGCGTGGCGCGGTGTGGCGCCTGCGGGCACGTGATTACGTCTACAGGCGTCCAGCATCTCAAGAGTGGGGGCAAGCTCCGGTACTACTACTGCCGGGGCACCCTGAAGGTCGAGGGCGCCAACTGCACGCACTGGACGTACTACCGCATCGAGGAGGTCCACGACGTCGTGCACCAGGCGCTGCGGCAACTGGCAGGGGATGCGGATGCGGTCCTGCGGGCCGTGCAGACACCTGCCCCGCGCGGCCCGGTGCAGGGTGAAGCACTGGCCCGGCTGGACGCCGAGTGGGAACGCTGGAAGGGCGCGCTGCGAGCCGGAGCCATCACGCCGGAGGAGCTAGCCAGCGAACGCCGGCGCATCGATGAGGCCCGGGCAAAGTTGCGCGCGGCACCTGCGGCGGCCGCCCCGCTGGACGTGCAGGCCTGGCAGGCAGCCCTCTCGGACAAGCTGGGCAGCCTACCCCTCGGCGAAACGCTGCGCGCCGCCGGGATCACGGTCTTGCTGAGCGAAGGCGGCGCTGTGACATTCCAGGTGCGTGGTGGTCGCTAGAATCGCCCGCATGTGGTTCTGGAAATACAACCTGGGAGACGTATAAAGTGCGTGCCCACATAGTCACCTACGGGTGCCAGATGAACGAGTACGACACGCATCTGGTGCAGTCGCAACTCGTGAGTTTCGGGGCGGACATCGTGGACAGCGTGGACGTGGCCGATTTCGTGCTGCTGAACACCTGCGCCATTCGCGGGAAACCCGTCGAGAAGGTCCGCAGTCTGCTGGGCGACCTGCGCAAGATCAAGGCCCGCCGCCCCCTGGTGATCGGCATGATGGGTTGCCTCGCGCAGCTGGAGGAAGGGCAGCAGATGGCCCGGAAGTTCGGCGTGGACGTGCTGCTGGGCCCCGGGAGCCTGCTGGAGATCGGGAAGGCGCTGGAGAGCAACGAGCGCTTCTGGGGTCTGGCGTTCCGGGATGAGCTGCACGACCACGTGCCGCCTGCTCCGGTCGGGCAGTTGCAGGCGCACCTGACGATCATGCGGGGGTGTGACCACCACTGCACGTACTGCATCGTGCCGACGACGCGCGGGCCGCAGGTGAGCCGTCATCCGGACGACATCCTGCGGGAACTGGATTCGCTGCTGGTGGCGGGCGTGCAGGAGGTGACGCTGCTGGGGCAGAACGTGAACGCGTACGGCGTGGATCAGGGCGCGCGGCTGGGCGGGTATCCGAGTTTCGCGAACCTGCTGCGGCTGGTGGGGCGCAGTGGGGTGCGGCGCGTGAAGTTCACGACGAGCCACCCGATGAATTTCACGGAGGATGTGGCGGCGGCCATGGCGGAGACGCCCGCGATCTGCGAGTACGTGCACCTGCCGGTGCAGAGTGGGAGCAGCCGCGTGCTGAGGCGCATGGCGCGCGAGTACACCCGCGAGGATTACCTGCGGCACGTGGCGGACATCCGCAGGCACCTGCCGCACGCGGTGCTGGCGACGGACATCATCGTGGGCTTCCCCGGCGAGACCGAGGAGGACTTCCAGGAGACGCTGAGTCTGTACGACGAGGTCGGCTTCGACAGCGCGTACATGTTCGCGTACTCCCCCCGCCCCGGGACACCAAGTTACAAGCACTTCGACGACCTGCCGCGCGAGGTGAAGACCGAGCGGCTGGCCCGGCTGATTGCCAGACAGAAGGAGTGGAGCGCCCGCAAGAACACCGCGAAGGTCGGCACCGTGCAGGAACTGCTGCTGCGCGGGGACGCGCACGACTCCGGGTTTCTGGAGGGGCACACGCGCGGCAATCACCCCACGGTGGTGCCCAAGGCGGTGGGCGTGACGGGCCCGGGGGTTCACCGCGCGCGCATCGAGCACGCCACGCCGCACATGATGTACGCCAGGCTGATCGACGCGCAGGGCAACGACCTGCCGGAGTTGCCGAACCTGAACCCGGAGGCGGCGGCCCTGAGTGCCCCGCTGGCGCTGGCCTGAGGCCGGTTGACCGGCGCGCCGCCCCGTTCATCCGCGCGGGGCGGCGTTCATCTGCTTGAGGGTCCTCCTCTGCGGGTTCTCAGGGAACCATCATGTTAATGGGGGGCTCAGGCGCGAAAGTGAACCGCATGAAGAAAGTGATTCTCGCCGCACTGGCCACTCCTGTCGTCCTCGCGTCCTGCGGTACCGCGCTGGGCGGCAGCGACGGCAGCGAAAAACTCCTGAGCGTCACGACCAGCCACACCAGCGCGGGCGCGCCCGTCCTGTGCAACGCCGTCGGCGGCGTGGACAGCGGCACGCAGATCGTGATCGGCCTCGCGGCGGGCGGCACCATCCAGAACGTCCGCGTGAATCTGAAAGACGAGGCCGGGAAGATCGTCAGCACCACCGACGTCGCCGGGAACTACCTGCTCAAGGGTGACAAGGACGGCGAGTACAAGCTGCCCCTGACCCGCCGCAGCACCGGCGCCCTGACAGTCAACTCGGCCGTGAACACCGTGGCGGCCGTGACGGTGGGGGGCGCGCCCATCCAGACCCTGAAAACGGACATCGTCATCAACCGTACCCGCAGCGCCGTGCCGCTCGCCAGCACGGTAGCGCTGCCCGTGTACGCCACCTGCACGCTGTAACCTCAGCCGGCTCCGCTGTGTGCCCCCGCCCCACGCGGGGGTTTTTCACGCAGGTCTTAACCTTCCCTTAAACGGGGTCAGGTGTGATGCGTCTCACAGGCAGCCGCACGCCGCCTGGAGGAGACACACGTGAAATCACCCACCTGGATTCCCCTGACGGCCGCCCTTGGCGCGGTCACCCTGAGCCTCTCCCTGATGACCGCCAGCGCCGGCAGTGCAGGCACCCCCACCGTGAGCACAGTGAACGGCAGCACGGACGCCCAGACGCAGCAGATCGTGACGGCCGCCCGGGCGTTCCTGGGAACGCTGAGCGCCGCGCAGCGCCAGAGCGTGGCCTTCGCCTTCACGGACAGCGCGCAGCGCCAGCGCTGGTCGAACTTTCCCACCGGCATCTTTCAGCGTAAGGGCCTGCGCTGGGGCGACCTGAACGCCACGCAGCGCGCCGCCCTGACCGCCCTGCTGGGCACCGTGCTGTCCCCGGACGGCCTGAAGATGGTTCAGCAGCAGATGGCCGCCGACGACATCCTGAAAGCCGAGAGTGCCAGCGCAGGCGCGCAGGGGGGCGCACCCCAGGGAGCAACGGGGCAGTCCCCCACCGGTCAGGCCCCGGCCGGGCGCGGCGGTCCCGGTGGCGCGCTGATCTTCGGCAGTGACGAGTACTACGTGTCGTTCCTGGGCACACCCAGCACGACGGGCGCGTGGACCCTCCAGTTCGGCGGGCATCACCTGGCGATCAACGCCACCGTCGCCGGGAAGAACGTCACGCTGTCCCCCAGCCTGACGGGCGGGCAGCCCATCCGCAGCACGGCGAGCGGGAAGACGACCACCGTGATCGAGAAGGTCCCGCAGGAGATCCGGGACGCCAGCGCCCTGCTGGGCAGCCTGAGCGCCGCGCAGAAGGCCAGGGCGGTCGTCAGCACCCAGAGCATCGACCTCGTACTCGGACCAGGGCAGGACGGCAAGACCCTGCAACCCGAGGGCCTGAGCGCCTCCGCGATGACGGCCGCGCAGCAGACGGCGCTGCTGAAGCTCATCCAGGACCGGCTGGGCATCCTGAACGCCGACGATCTGAAAGCCAGGATGACCGACATCCGCAAGAACCTCGCCAAGACCACCTTCGCGTGGTACGGGCCCACGAACGGCTCGGCCGCGTACTACCGCGTGAGCGCCCCCACCGCGATCATCGAGTTCTCCCCGCAGAGCATGGGCGGGGACGCCACGAACCACCTCCATAACATGTACCGCGACCCCAGCAACGACTACGGCGCGGCCTGGACGAAATAACATGAGGATTCGCCCCGTGCCGCTGCTGCTGGCCCTGCTGGGCGCCGCCGAGGCCCACCCGGTGGACGAGGTGGTGCAGGGCGCGTACCTCACCCTGACGCCTGCGGGGGTGGAACTGGAACTGGACATCACGCCCGGCAGCGCCGTCGCCGCGAGCGTCACGGGCAGCCTGGACGCCGACCGCAACGGAACGGTCACGGCCACCGAGGCCGGCGCGTACGCCACGCGGGTCCTGGCCGCGCAGAGCCTGACACTGGACGGCACCCGCGCCCGCTGGACGCTGCGGGACGTGCAGGTGCCACCCCTGGGGAACCTGAAGCTGGGCAGTGACACCCTCAAGATCTTTGCCACCGCTCCCCGAACGCAGCGCAGCGGAGTACATACCCTCAGCTACACGAACTCCTACGCGCCCGCGAAGACGCAGCGGGTGGCGAACATCTTCCTGAAGCCCGGCGGCACCCTGACCGACCGGGTGACCGGGCAGACCCGCAGCGCCGACCTGACCCGCCTGACCGTGCAGTTCACGACCGGGCGGTCATGAGGGGCGCCCTGCGCCAGCTGGGTCTGCGCTGCCTGCTCGTGACCCTGCTGGCGCTGAGCGGCGCGGCGGGCGCGCACAGCCTCACGTTCAGTCAGGTGGACGTGCGCCTGAACCTGAACGCCACGCAGCTGACCGTCACGCTGCCCAGCGCCGCCCTCACGCACGACCCAGGAGCGCTGCCCGCCGGGACGACCACCGCCAGCCTCCAGGCAGCGCCCCTGTCGTCGCCCGTCACGCAGGCCCTCGCGCGGCTGGTGACTGCGCGGCTGCACATCCGGGCCGGCACGCGGAGCCTCCCCCTGACCGTCACCGCTGCCCGCGCCGCCGGGGAGAACGTCACGGTCATCCTGACCGCCCCCGCCGCGCGCGGCGCCGTCACCGTGCAGAGCAACCTCTTCCCCGACGACACCCTGCACAAGACCTTCCTGAACCTGTACCGCGGCCAGAGCCTCGCCGGGCAGTACGCCCTGGACCGCACCCAGACCACCGCCGCGCTGGATGCCCCGCGCGAGGCCACCACGGCGGTCGTCCTGACCTTCATCCGCGAAGGGGTGCGGCACATCTTCATCGGCCCGGATCACATCCTGTTCGTGCTGGCGCTCGTGCTGCTCGGCGGCCGCCCCCGCACGCAGGTCAGGATCATCACGGCGTTCACCGCCGCGCACAGCGTCACGCTGGCCCTCGCCACGCTAAACGTCGTGCAGCTTCCCAGCCGGCTGGTGGAGAGCGTGATTGCCCTGAGCATCGTCGTGGTCGGCCTGCACGACCTGCGCATCCTGCGCCGCGCGGCCCCCGAGGGCATCGGGGCGACCCGCGACCCGCGCGCCGCACTGGCCTTCGGGTTCGGCCTGATCCACGGGTTCGGCTTCGCCAGCGTGCTGCGCGAACAGACCCTCCCGCCACAGGCGGTGGCGTGGTCGCTCGCGGCCTTCAACGTCGGCGTGGAACTCGGGCAGCTGTGCATCCTGCTCGCCGCCGGCGCCGCGCTGCACCTGCTGCGCCGCGCCGCCCGCCCGCACGTCACCCGGACCAGCCTGCGGGTCGCCGCCACGCTGATCACCGCGACCGGCGGTGTGTGGCTGGCCCAGCGCGCGCTGGGCTTCTGAGGGCCACCTTCAGCGCCGTGGTGGATCGGCCAGCGTCCCAGCGCCCCTCAGCTCAGGCCCACGGCCACCCGCACGTCGCCTTCAGGGCGGGGCGCCGCAGCGCGCCGGGACTCACCACGACACGTTCAGGCTCACGCCACCGGTGACCTTCCCGGTCCCGGTATTCACGCTGAGGTTTACGCCCGCCGACCAGCGCGGATCGAAGATGGACTGCTGCACCCCGCTGAGGGCGTAACTCAGGCCCAGGCGGTCACTGCTGGGCGAGTAGTTCAGGGACAGTCCCTGATTCACCTGCTTGGCCTCACCGACCACGTACGGCACGTGCCCGATCACGCGGCCCTCCCGGTTCAGCACCTCCAGAGCGCCGGTGTGGGCGGCCAGGGCCAGCACGCTGACCGTCTGCGCCGTGAACGCCGTCAACCGGACCGGGCTGCCGGGTTCGCCCCGCACCACCAGCCGGGCGTCCGGGCTGCGCAGAAACACCTCGGTCGACACCGGGCTGAGCAGCGAGAAGGTCAGGGTCGCGGTGCTGAACCCCACCCCCAGACGCGCCTCGACCCGCGCCGGCTGCACCAGCACCTCCTGCGCGACCGCCACCGACGGCACCTGCCCCGGCGTGATCGTCACCTGCGGCGCCATGATCTGCGCGCCCCCCACGCCGTGAAGCGACAGCAGCGCTCCCAGCGTCACGGCCAGCCCACGCCGGCTCTGTCTCCGCTTCCCCATGTCTCACTCCCTGCCCGTACCGGGCCGAATACCAGAGAGGCGCGGGATGACCGAACGTCACCCTGCGCCCCTGCGGCTCCACCTCAGTTGTCAGGGGGCCGGCGGACCCGACTCAGGCCCCCTGACACCCGTCGATCAGTAGCTGCTGACGCCCAGGACGTCGTACTTGAGCGTGATCTTGCTGCCCGCCACCACATCAGCCGCCGCGCTCGTGGTGACCTTGATGGTCAGGTTCTGCGTCCCGCCGGGCGTGATGGTCACGTCGTCACTGACCACCGTGGACGCCACGGAATCACTGCCGCTCGTGAGCGCGACGTTTTCGAGGGACACGGTGATGTCACGGTCCGTGGTGTTCACCACGGGAATGGTCACGGTGTACGTCTCGCCGGGCTTCATGACGCTCAGGTCAACGCTGCCGGCGGCCACGTTGAACGAGAGCGCTTGACCGAAGGTGCCGACATCGGCAGTCTCGCCGAGCACGGTGGCGGTGTCGTAATCCACCGGGGTGGAGGCGGCGGCGAAGGCGGGGCCGAAGGACAGCGCGGCGAGCAGAGCAACAGCAGTCAGTGAACGCATCAGAACTCCTCTGGACGGCCACAGGCCATCCAAGTCAGGGAATAGGCTCCGTTCACAGGGAACGGCAGCGTGACGAAAAGCCGGTCGCACCACTTGCTCACCACGTACCAGGTGCCCGGATACAGTACGGGGATCATCGCATCTCTCCGCCAGAACGAGTTCTGTACGAAGTATGAGTAATGTATCAAAGTGAATTTACACTCCCCTTACACCAGGCGAACATGAGGTAGTCACAGGGTCAACAGTGAGTACCGCATCATTTGAACCCCAAGAAATCCTCCACATCACATGAAGCCGCTGTCACCCGGGGGCCGCACGCACCCCACACAGTGAGAGTCATGAAGAAACTGATGCTGGCAGCAGGCGGGCTCACAGGCCTCCTGGCGGGATGCGGTTCATTCGGCGGCGCACCAGACGGCACGAACGCCGTGATGCGCTCGGTCACGACCGAATACAAAGTAGCCGGCTCGAATCCCACCAAATACGTGGGATGCGACCGGATCACCAACCCGACCGATGGCCGTGCCACGAATACGCAGGTCGTCGTGACCTTCAGTGCCGCCGGCAACCTGTCGACAGTGGACGTGAGCCTCGTCGGCGTCCGTACTGGGCAGACCAAAACGCAGACGATCGCCGCCTCCGATCTGCGCAAGAACAGTGCCGGCGACTATCAGGCCATCTTTGACTTCCAGTCCGCCACCAATGACCTGCTGCCCGCCAGCATCATCGTGAACCCCACACTCCGCTCGCCCCGCGATGTGACCGTCAATGATGCCAACAACGTCGGGCAGTTTTACGCCAACCTGACGGTCTCCACGACCAGCGGCTCCACCTTCACCATCACCAGCAAAAATCTCGGGCCATACATCGGCAACATCAGTGTGTACAGCAGCTGCACCCTCAGCGGCACGGCTCAGCCCCTGACGCGCTGAAACCGGCCCTTCATGAACCCCCCCGTGGACCGGGGGGTTTCTTCATTGTTCATGCGGCTTCAGGTGACCATCACAAGACCGTCAGTTTCGACAGGCAGAGTGAGAGGCATGAAAAAGATTGTCCTGGCGGCAGTGGGTCTCACGGGTCTTCTGGCGAGTTGCGGCGGTACGGTCGTGGTGCAACCGTCCGATCCGGTCCGGAACCTTCAACTCAGCGCCTATCAGAGTCAGTACACCCTGCCGACGGATTACCGGGACACGACGACGGGCGTCACGTATCCCCGGGGCACGTCGATCATCTGCGACAACCTGAACACGCGCCTGAGCGTCGACCTGACCTGGGACGGCACCATCAACATGGTCGGCGCGCGTCTGGTCGGCCGCGACACCGGCGCGACGCGCACCGTGTACTCCTCCAACCTGGGCGACCTGTACTCCGCGCGGCCCTCGACTTTCGAGTTCGTGGTCGGCCCGAACACGGCGCCCCTGAGCATGACCCGCACGGGCCTGAGCAGCCAGGCGATTGTCGTGACGCCCGTGAACACCTTCACGGTCAAGGGCGCGACCTTCGTGGACGTGCAGGCGCAGTCCTCGGACGGCACGGTCTCCAACGTGGTGCAGAGCGTCCAGGCCCTTCCCGTCGCCGACTGCACGCTGTAAACCGTCAGGCACACGACGCCGCCCCGATTGACCGGGGCGGCGTTTCGTGATGCGTTCAGGTCAGCGGGGTGAGGCCCGCCTCGATCTGCGCGCGGTGCGGTTCGAGGAACGGGGCGAGCACCAGGGTTTCGCCCAGGTGGTCGGGGTGCTCGTCCACGGCGAAGCCGGGCCCGTCGGTGGCGAGTTCGATCAGGATGCCCTGCGGTTCGCGGTAGTAGATGCTGTGGAACCAGTGGCGGTCGACCTCGCCGCTGGTGCGCAGGCCGAGGCTGCTCAGGTGGGCGTTCCAGTCGTGGTACTGGTCGTCCTGCACGCGCAGGGCGATGTGGTGCACGCCGCCCGCACCGGGCCGGGCGGGGGGCAGGGTCGGGTCGATGCGCAGGTGCAGTTCGGCGTGTGGGCCGCCGTCCTGCATGGCGTATACGTGGATGGTGCGGCTGGGCTGTTCCGGGTCGGGGTAGGTGCCGGCGGGCGTGAGGTGGTAGGCGCGTTCGAGGACGCGGGTGGTGGGGAACAGGTTCGGGAGGGTGAGTTCGCTGGGGCCCAGGCCCAGGATCTGTTTGTCTGCCGGGACGGGGCTGCCCTCCCAGGGGGTGCCGGCCGGGCCGCCCTCGACGAGACTGAGGCGCTGGCCTTCGGGGTCGCTGAAGTCGAGGTGGGCGCGGCCGTGGCGGGTGACGCTGGTGACGGGGGTGCCGCTGGCGGTCAGGTGGGCCTGCCACCAGCTCAGGGTGCCTTCCGGGACGCGCAGGCTGGTGCGGCTGACGCTGTGGTTGCCGGGCTGTTCGCGGGGCACGTCCCACTGGAAGAAGGTGAGGTCGCTGCCGGGGGTGCCGTCGCGGTCGGCATAGAAGAGGTGGTAGGCGGTGACGTCGTCCTGGTTGACGGTCTTCTTCACGAGGCGCAGGCCGAGGGTCTGGGTGTAATAGCAGAGGTTCCCGCGGGCGTCCGCGGTGACGGCGGTGACGTGGTGCAGGCCGTGCGGGGTGAGGGGCGTGGTGGTCATACGCACACTTTAATTCGTTTGATGTTAAGTGATTGTGACGAGCCGACAGCCCTGATGATCTGAGGCAAAGAGCGGGCCGCAGGATCAACACCCACGGCCCACTTCCTCCTTCCCTGGCGATGGTGTCCGGTTCCGGTCACGGGAGAACGGCACTCCTGCCCCCTCCACTTCCCACCACCGCCTCTCGTGTCTTCTCGTTCCACCCGGTTCAGGGCGCGGCCCTGAACGCCGTCACAGCACTTCGAACAGACCGGCCGCGCCCATGCCGCCGCCGATGCACATGGTCACGACGACGTGCTTCGCGCCGCGGCGTTTGCCTTCCAGCAGGGCGTGCCCGGTCAAGCGCGCCCCGCTCATGCCGTAGGGGTGCCCGATGCTGATGGAGCCGCCGTTCACGTTGTACTTCTCCGGATCGATGCCGAGGTGGTCGCGGCAGTACAGGGCCTGCACGGCGAACGCCTCGTTCAGTTCCCACAGGTCGATGTCGTCCACGCTCAGCCCGTGGCGCTTGAGGAGCTTGGGCACGGCGAACACCGGGCCGATGCCCATCTCGTCGGGTTCGCACCCGGCGATGGCGAAGCCCTTGAACAGGCCCAGCGGGGCGAGGCCGCGCTCGCGCGCCACGTCGGCGTTCATGACGACCACGGCGGCCGCGCCGTCGCTGAGCTGGCTGGCGTTCCCGGCGGTGATCACGCCGCCCTCGAACACGGGCTTCAGCTTGCCCAGGCCTTCCAGGGTGGTGTCGGCGCGGTTGCCCTCGTCCAGGGTGCGGGTGACGGTCTGGTCGCTGATCTCGCCGGTGGCCTTGTCCTGCACCTTCATCGCAGCGGTCATGGGGACGATCTCGTGCTCGAACAGGCCGGCCTGCTGGGCGCGGGCGGTGCGCATCTGCGAGTGGTACGCGTACTCGTCCTGCTGCTCGCGCGTGATGCCGTAGCGCTTTGCGACGATCTCGGCGGTTTCCAGCATGGGCATGTAGATGGCGGGCTTGTGTTCCATGAGCCACTCGCCGCGCAGACGGTACTTGTTCGCGTGCTCGTTCTGCGTCAGCGTGATGCTCTCCAGGCCACCCGCGACGTACACGTCGCCCTGGCCGGCCATGACGCTGTTCGCGGCGGTGGCGATGGTCTGCAGGCCGCTGGAGCAGAAGCGGTTCACGGTCTGCCCCGCCACGCCCACGGGCAGGCCAGCGCGCAGCGCGATCTGCCGGGCGATGTTGCTGCCGGTGGCGCCCTCGGGGTTCCCGGCGCCCATGATGACGTCCTCGATCTCGGCGGGGTCCACGCCCGCGCGGGCAATGGCGTGCGTGACGGCGTGCGCGCCCAGGTCGCTGCCGTGCGTGTCGTTCAGGAAGCCGCGGTAGGCCTTGCCGATGGGGGTGCGGGCAGTGGAGACGATGACAGCTTCAGGCATGGGGGTGCTCCTTCGCGGCGTGCGCCGCAGGTGAGGGGTGGGGGACGAGGCGCCGCAGTTGGGTCAGGACGAGCGCGGCGGTGTGATCGGTGGTGTGGTGGTCGAGAACGAACTGCCGCGCGGCCCGCCCGAACGCAGCCGTGCGCCCGGGGTGCGCCGCGAGGGCCCGCAGGGCGCGGGCCAGCACGTCCGGCTGCGCCGGCACCGTCAGGCCCGTCACGCCGTCCTGCACCAGTTCCGCCTGCGCCGGAATGTCCGTGGTCACGACCGGGAGGCCGGACGCCATCGCCTCCAGCGTCACCAGCGACTGGTTCTCCGCCAGCGTGGGTTGCAGCAGCGCGTCCGCCGCGCGGTACAGCTCCGGCATGTCCCAGCGCCGACCCAGGAACCGCACGTTCCGCAATCCCAGCCGCGCCGCGTAGCCCTGCACCAGCGTGCCCACGCTGGAATCCATGTCCCCGACGAACACGAAGTCCAGCTCCGGGGCGTGCCGGGCCGCCCGGACACTCGCCCACTGGTTCTTCTCCGGCGTGAAGCGACCCGGGATCAGGACGGTGAAGCGTGTGAAGCCCAGCGATTCGCGCAGGGTGGCGCGCGCCTCTGGCGGTGCGGGACGGAACTGCCCGGGGTCCACGCCGTTCGTGACGAAGGTCGTGTCCCGCAGGCCCATCGGGCCGCGCAGGAAGTCGGCCCCCCAGCGCGACACGGTCAGCAGGTGCCCGGCGCGGCGCAGCGGGATCGCCTTCGTGCGGCGGTACGTCTCGCGGTACAGCGCCCGCAGCGGCGGCGCGTAGTGGTAGTCCAGCTGGTCGTGCGACACGACCAGCGTGGGCGCGGCCAGCCCCGGCAGCAGCCGCAGGTACGTGCCAGGGTCCCAGGCCTGCAAGAGGCGCAGGTCGAACTCGCGGGTCAGCTCCGGCAGCGCCGTCAGGTCGGTGAAGCGCTGCACCGGAATCCCGGCCTCCCTGAACTGCGCGGCCAGCCGGTCCAGGCTCTCCCCCACCCGCAGGAACACGGTGGGCTGCACGCCGCCCGGCAGGAGGCGCGGCAGGATGTACAGCAGCCACAGTTCACTGCCCGCCACGCGCGGCGCGTCGGTCAGGACGGCCAGCCGCAGCGGGTCAGGCATGCGCCACCGGGGGGGTCAGCAGCACGTCCCGCACCTTGGCGACGGTGTGCTCCAGCGTGTGCCGGCTCAGCACGAAGTCGCGGGCGGCCCGCCCGAATTCCTGCGTGCGCTCGGGGTGCGCCGCGAGGGCGCGCAGGGCGCGGGCCAGCACGTCCGGCTGCGCCGGCACCGTCAGGCCCGTCACGCCGTCCTGCACCAGTTCCGCCTGCGCCGGAATGTCCGTGGTCACGACCGGGAGGCCGGACGCCATCGCCTCCAGCGTCACCAGCGACTGGTTCTCCGCCAGCGTGGGTTGCAGCAGCGCGTCCGCCGCGCGGTACAGCTCCGGCATGTCCCAGCGCCGACCCAGGAACCGCACGTTCCGCAATCCCAGCCGCGCCGCGTAGCCCTGTACCAGCGTGCCCACGCTGGAATCCATGTCCCCGACGAACACGAAGTCCAGCTCCGGGGCGTGCCGGGCCGCCCGGACACTCGCCCACTGGTTCTTCTCGGGGGCGAAGCGGCCCGGAACGAGCACCGTGAAGCGCGTGAAGCCGAACTCGGCTCGCAGCGCCGCGCGGTCCTCCGGGGTGGCCGGGCGGAAGCGGTCCACCTTCACGCCGTTCGTGACGACCTGCACGTCCGGCAGGCGCATGTCGCGCCGCATGAACGCGCCCGCCCACTCGGACACCGTGACCAGCCGGTCGGCCTGCCGGAACGGCGCGGCCTTCGTCCAGGGGTACGTCTCGCGGTACGTCAGCCGCAGCGGCTGCAGGTAGTGGAAGTCGAGTTGATCGTGACTGATCACTATCCGCGGCGAGCGCAGCGCCGGGAGCAGCGTGCGGTACGTGCCCGGCGTCCAGCCCTGCACGATCCGCAGGTCGAAGTCCCGGCTCAGCTCCGGCAGGGTCCGCAGGTCGTCGTAGCGCTGCACGGTCACGCCACCCTCCTCGAAGCGTTCGGCCAGTCCATCGAGCTTCTCCTCCACGCGCAGGAAGACCGTCGCCTGGATGCCGTCCGGCCGGAGGCGCGGCAGGACGTCCAGCAGCCACAGTTCACTGCCCGCCACGCGCGGCGCGTCGGTCAGGACCGCCACGCGCAGCCGCGTGGGGGTGGTGGTCGAGTCAGATTGAACCGGGTCCAGCATCATCCGGTCATGGTAGTGCGGGCCGCCACTCACACGCCACCGCCGACCGCCGCGCGGGACCGCACCGTCATGGGATCCGCTCGGCGGACTGCGGGTCGAACAGGACCGCGCCGGGGCACAGGGCGCCGAAGGCGACCTCCCTGGCCCGGTCGCCGGGGCGCAGGCTGAGCCCCACTCCGGCGTGCCGGGCGACCCGCGCGCCCAGCCCGCCCAGGTCGGTACCGGCCGGGAGAAGCGCGTGGGTCAGGGACGGGGGGACATTCATGGCCCTGGGCTCAGCGGCCCCGGCTGGCGTCCAGCCCGGCGAAGCTACCGCCCTCGTCCGCGAGCCGCTTCAGGAGGGGTGCGGGCGTCTGGCCGTAGCGTTCGAGGTCCGCCACGACGCCCTGCAGGCCCATCTCGTCGGCGTACTGCATGGGGCCGCCGCGGTAGGCGGGGAAGCCGTAGCCGTACAGGTAGATCACGTCGATGTCCCCGGCGCGCGCGGCGATGCCCTCGTCGAGGATCTGCGCGCCCTCGTTCACCAGGGTGTACGCGAGACGTTTGGTAAGTTCCTCGGTGCTGATGTCGCGGGGCGTGACGCCCTTCTCGGTGCGGTACGTGTCGATCAGGGCCTGCACGTCCGCGTTCGGGCGGGGTGTGCGGGTCTCGTCGTAGTCGTAGATGCCGCCGCCCGTCTTCTGGCCCTTGCGGCCGGTCTTCACGATCCGGTCAAGCCAGCCGTCCGGCTCGGGTTCGCCGCTGACCTTCGCGCGGTGCACGCGGATGGCGTGACCGATGTCCAGACCGGCCATGTCGCTCATCTGGAAGGGCCCCATGGGGAGGCCCAGGGCGTTCATGGCGGCGTCCACGTCCTCGGGGCGGGCACCTTCCTCGACGAGCTGGCGGGCTTCCTCGCCGTAGCGGTGCACCATGCGGTTGCCGACGAAGCCGTCGCACACGCCGACGACCACGCCGACTTTCCTGATCCTGCGGGCCAGGGCCATGCTGGTCGCCAGGACCGTGTCGCTGGTCTTGTCGGCGCGGACGATCTCCAGCAGTTTCATGACGTTGGCGGGGCTGAAGAAGTGCAGGCCGATGACGCTCTCGGGGCGGCTGGTGACGGCGGCGATCTCGTTCACGTCCAGGGTGCTGGTGTTCGTGGCGAGGATCGCGCCGGGCTTGGCGATGGCGTCGAGCCGCGTGAAGATGTCCTTCTTCACGTCCATGTTCTCGAACACCGCCTCGATGATGATGTCGGCGTCCGCGAGGCTGCCCATATCGAGGCTGGGCGTCAGCAGGCCCATGCGGGTCTCGACGTCGCCCTGGCTCATGCGGCCCTTCTTGGCGGTGTTCTCGTAGTTGCGGCGGATGACGCCCAGGCCCCGGTCGAGCGCCTCCTGGGTGGTCTCCACGATGGTCACGGGAATACCGGCGTTCAGGAAGTTCATGGCGATGCCGCCGCCCATGGTGCCCGCCCCGATGATCCCGGCGCGGCGGATGTCCAGCGTGGGCGTGTCCTTGCCCAGGCCGGGGATCTTTGCGGCCTCGCGCTCGGCGAAGAAGACGTGCCGCAGCGCGCGGGACTGCGGGGAGTCCTTCGCCTGCATGAACTTCGTGGCCTCGGCGGTCCAGCCGTCCTGGAAGGGGGTGGTGGCGGCCATCTCGGCGAGGTCGATGATGAGTTCCGGGGACAGCTGCCCCCGGTGGGATTTCTTGATGCCCTGGCGGGCGGCGGCGAAGACCTCGGGGCTGGCGCCCTCAACGCTCCGCTCGCTGATGCGCGGGAGGGGCCGGGCGTCGGCGACCTCACGGGCGAAGGCGACTGCGCCGCTCAGGAGGTCCCCGTCGATCAGGCGGTCGATCAGCCCGACCTCCTGCCCCTCGGTCGCCTTGATGGGCTCGCCGCTGAGCATCATCTCCAGGGCCTTCTGGGCGCCGACCACGCGGGGAAGGCGCTGGGTGCCGCCCGCGCCGGGCAGGACGCCCAGTTTCACCTCGGGCAGGCCCAGTTGCGCGTCGGGGGTCGCCACGCGGTACGTGCAGCCCATGGCGAGTTCCAGCCCGCCGCCCAGCGCGGTGCCGTGGATGGCGGCGACGGTGGGTTTGGGAAAGGCATCCAGTTTGTCGATGGTGCCGCGCAGGTCCGGCGCCTGCTCGCGGGGCAGGTTGAAGGTCTTGATGTCCGCCCCGGCCACGAAGGTGCGCCCCCCGCCGATGATCACGACGGCCTTGACGCTGTCATCTGCGGCGGCGGCGTCCAGTCCGGCCTTGAGGCCCTCCGGGACGCCGGGGCTGAAGGCGTTCACGGGCGGGTTCTGGATGGTCAGGATCAGGACGTCGTCCTGGCGGGACTGCGCGACGATGTTCTCGGTGCTCATGCGGGGCCTCCTGCGGGGCGGTTGGGTTGGGGGTGCGGGTCTGCGGCCCCAGCTTTCCACGAAAGGCCGGGGTGGTCAAACACGTTCACGTTCAGAGTGTACGTTGACGTTCACTTCCGCGCGGGGGCGGGGTATGCTGCCGGGCATGACCGACTCCCAGACTGCCGCCACCCCGCAGGCCAGCATGCGCGCCATCCGCGTGGAACGCCTCGGCCCGCCCGACGTCATGCAGCTCCAGGACACGCCCGTCCCCTCCCCCGCCCCCGGCGAGGTCCGCGTGCGGGTCGAGGCGGTCGGCATCAACTTCGCCGACGCGCTGGCCGTCGCCGGGGAGTACCTCACCCGCACGCGCGTGCCGTACACGCCCGGCATGGAATTCGCCGGGATCGTGGACGCCCTGGGTGAAGGTGTCCAGGGCGTGCAGGTCGGCACGCGGGTCGCCGCGCTGGGCGGCAGCGGCGCCATGGCCGAGTACGCCACCGTGCCCGCCGCCGGGCTGATCCCCGTCCCGCAGACCCTGAGTGGCGCGCAGGCCGCCGCGTTCCCCGTGTCGTACTTCACCGCGTACCACGGCCTGAAAACCCTCGGGCGCGGCGAGGCGGGCGAGTGGGTGCTCGTGCAGGCCGCCGCCGGGGCGCTGGGCACCGCCAGCATCCAGCTCGCCAAGGCGCTCGGCATGAACGTCATCGCGCTGGCCAGCACCGACGAGAAACTGGAGATCGCCCGCACCCTGGGCGCGGACGTCACGATCCTCCAGGACGACCCGGACCGCGTGAAGAAGGTCCGCGACGCGGCGGGCGGCAAAGGTGTGCCCCTGATCCTGGAGGTCGTGGGCGGCAAGCGCTTCCAGGAGAGCCTCGACATGGCCGCCAGCCGCGGCCGGATTATCGTGATCGGCAACGCCAGCCGCGAGCAGGCGAACCTGCGCCCCGTGGAACTCATGAAACGCAACCTGACGGTCACGGGCCTGTGGCTGACCAGCCTCATGAGCGACGCGCCCGCCACCGCCGAGGCCGCGCGCGCCCTGGCCGAGCTGGTCGGCAGCGGAAAGGTCATCCCACAGGTGGGCCCCACCTACGCCCTGGATCAGAGCGTGCAGGCCTTCGAGGACCTGCTCAACCGCCGGACGACCGGCAAGGTCATCATCGAACCCGGCCGCTGACCGACAGCTGCGGCAGCAGAGGAGGGCCCGGTACGCACGGGCCCTCCTCTGCTACGGGTTACTGCGTGAAGAAACGCAGCAGGGGCCGCCACCAGGGAATGGCGAGCAGGATGGTCACGAGGCTCAGCGCCGTCCAGAGGGTCGCGGCGCGGAACTTGCCCTGGTCGGTGGCGGCCTTGCGGGCCTGCACGCTGGCCAGGGTGCCGAACACGGCGGCGATGATCCCCAGGCCCAGGTGCTCCCACTGGAAGCTGGTGCGCGGCGCACCCGCGAACACGGGGATGTTCTGCATGCCCATGAACGCGAACAGCAGCAGGCCCAGCACGACCTGCAGGTGCAGGCTGCCCATGAACATCACGACCGGGCGGCGGTCGGCGGGCGTGAAGGTCCGCCCACCGGACGCGCCGGGCACAGTGCGGGTCAGGGCCCAGATGCCCGCAATGAGGATCAGCCAGCGGTTGAGGTTGTGGAGGGTCAGGAGCACGAGGTACAGGGTCGCCATGCCCGTCAGCCTAACCTGACCGATCGGTAAGCTCAAGGGACAGGGAGCTCCGGGCCGTGAGCTGTGGGCTATGAGCAGGAGGATCCTTGACTGCCGGTGTGCCTCACCGCTCAGAGCCCATAGTCTATAAGCTCAGCGCCTCCGCTCAGAACACGACGGTCTTGTTCCCGTACACGAGCACGCGGTCTTCCACGTGCGCCTTCACGGCGCGGGCCAGCACCTGCCGCTCCACGTCGCGCCCGATGCGCATCAGACTGTCGGGCGTCTCGCGGTGCGTGACCGGAATGACGTCCTGCGCGATGATCGGCCCGGCGTCGAGTTCCTCGGTGACGTAATGGCTGGTCGCGCCGATGAGTTTCACGCCCCGGTTGAACGCCGCGCGGTAGGGGTTGGCGCCCACGAACGCCGGCAGGAACGAGTGGTGGATGTTGATGACGGGCCGCCCGAAGGCCCGCAGGAAGTCCCCGCTGAGGATCTGCATGTAGCGGGCCAGCACGGCGAAGTCCGCGCCCGCCTCGTGCATCAGGCGGACCTGCTCGGCTTCCGCCTCGGCCTTGGTGTCCTTCGTGACGGGCACGACGTGGAAGGGAATGCCGAACATCTCCGCGTCGCGGCGCAGGTCGTCGTGGTTGCTGATGATCAGCGGGATCTCGATGTTCAGTTCGCCCCGCCGCTTGCGCCACAGCAGGTCCAGGAAGCAGTGGTCGTAGCGGCTGACGAGCAGCGCCATGCGTTTGGGCTGCGTGGTGTACGAGACGCGCCACTCCATGCCGAACGGCGCGGCGACCACGGTCGCGAAGGCCCGCTCGAACTGGTCCCGGGCGAGATCCAGGCCCGCGAGGTGGAATTCCATGCGCATGAAGAACGTGCCGCCCGCCGGGTCGGTGCTGTGCTGGTCGCTGTGCAGGATATTCGCGCCGTGGTTGTGCAGGAACTGCGAGACCGCCGCGACGATCCCGCCCCGGTCGGGGCAGGTGATGGTCAGGACTGCGGTGTTCAGGGGGTCGAGCGCGGCTGGGGCAGGCACCGTCATATCCGGCGAGGATACCGCACCGCGCCTGAAGCGCGCCGGACCCTGCCCAGACCGTGCGGCGGGCCGGTCAATTCAGGTCCAGCAGGTCCACGCGCAGCCCCACGCGCTGGCCCTCCTCCCGGCCGCTGTACGTGGCGATCACCGCTTCCAGGTCGCGTTGCAGGTCGCGGGCCTCCTGCGGCGTGAGGCGCAGGGTGGCGGTCCGCAGCTGCCACAGGGCGCCGGGCGCGGCGGGCTGGGATTCAGGGCCGTGCTGGATGACGAGGCCGCCCTGGTCGTTCAGGTGAACGTGAATGACCTGCACGTCGTGCGCGGCGCGGGCCATGCGGTCCAGCACGCGGCGGTTCCAGTAGCCGTCCCCGAAGGTGCGTTCCCGGTCGGCCAGGGAAAGGGCGGCCACGTCCACCTCGAAGGTGTCGCTGACGGCGCGGTAGGTGGTCATGGGGCGCCCGCGCCGGGCGCGCTGGCCGGTGACGGTCAGCAGGCCGGCAGCCACGAAGCGCCCCACGGCATGGTGCAGGCGCTTGAACGGTACGCCCAGTTCGCGTGCGGCGGCGGCGACGGTCTGCTCGGAGCGCATGAAGGGCTTGAGGAGCTGCGCGGTGTCCACCTGCGTCAGGAGGGCGGCGGCCGCGGCGGTCGTGATGCGGTGGGGCGGCATGGCTCTAGTTCACAGGACGGGTGGTGGTGGAACAAGAGGGGCGCCTACGGTGCCGTATGACCACTCCTCGTCATCTTCGGGGCCTGCGGGCGTACGCGCTGCTGTGGGCCGGTCAGGGCGTGGGCTCGCTGGGCCTGGGCCTGACGGCGTTCGCGCAGGCGGTGTGGCTGTGGGACCAGACACACTCGGTCACGGCGAGCAGTCTGGTCACGCTGGCCACGACCCTCCCGGCGTTCCTGGCGGCGCCGTGGGTTGGGGCGCTGGTGGACCGCTGGCACGCGCAGCTGCGCCGCGTCCTGGCCCTCGGGGACGGTGCGCGGCTGCTGCTGGCCCTGCTCACGCTGGGTCTGCTGCACGCGGGGCAGCTCACGCCCGCGCTGCTGTACGCGCTGCTGGCGACCGAATCGGTATTCACGGCCTTTCACTGGCCCGCGGCGTCCGCAGCGGCCCGCGCGCTCCTGCGGCCCGACGAGTACACGCGGGGCAGCGGCGTGCAGATGCTGGCCCTGTCGGCCAGTGGCGTGCTGGCCGCGCCATTGGGGGCGCTGCTGTACCCGCGCGTGGGTCTGGGCGGCGTGGTGGCGCTGGACGTCCTGGGAAGCGTCATCGCGCTGGGAAGCGTCCTGCTGCTGCGCCTGCCCGCCCACGCTGGGACCGACACGCCCCGCGCCGCACCAGTGGGCCTGCGGGACACGCTGCGGCGCAGTCTGCGCTTCCTGGCCGCGCGGCCCTCACTGCTCACGCTGCAGCTGGTGCTGACCGGTGGGTACTTCGTACAGGGCGTGTACGCCGCGCTGCTCACCCCGCTCGTCCTGTCGCTGGGGACGGGCGGGCAGGGCCGGCTGGCGCAGGTGTCCATGGCGGGCGGCGGGGCGGCCCTGCTGGGCGGCGCGCTGCTCAGCGTGTGGCGCGGCTGGTCACGGCAGACGCCGGTGTTCGTGGCGGGGTGGACGCTGGTCCTGCTGGGCGTGCTGGGCACCGGCCTGAGCGGTGCGCCCGGCGTGTGGGCAGCCTGCGCGGCCCTGATCGCGCTGGGCATCACGGCGTTCGGCACGGCCAATCAGGCGATCTGGCTACAGCAGACGCCCCAGGAGATTCAGGGCACGGTGTTCGCGCTGCGGCGCATGCTGGGCATGTCCACGCTGCCCCTGGCCGCCGCCCTGTCGGGTCCGCTGGTGGACCGCGTGCTGGCCCCGCAGGTGAAGTTGCCGCTGCTGGGGTCCGGTACGTCCGGCGCGATCCGGCTGCTGCTGGTCACGCTGAGCGTGCTGGGACTGCTGCTGCTGGCGGGCGTGGTCCGCTCCGGCCGCCTGCGCGGCGCGGAACCCGGCCCGGCTCCTGCCCTGGACCGGCGTCCAGACGGCGCGGCCACCGTCCGGACCGTGCCGGGGCGCCGCACGTCCTGAACCGGCGGATACGGTAGCCTCGCGGGCATGCACACCCACCTGATCGCGTATGACCCGGACCTTCACGCGGCCCTGCTGGCCGACTACTGCCTGTCGGCCGCGCCGGGCGAGCGCCTGCTCGTCGCCGGGGGGCAGGCGGCGACGCCGCTGATCCGGGCGGTGACGCGGGCGCTGCTCACGCGCGGCGCGCGGCCTGTGGTGCGCGTGGACTACCCGGGGCAGCAGGAGGACTTCGCGGAGCTGGCCAGTGACGCGGTGCTGGACGCCATCCACCCGGCGGACCTGTCGGACGTGGAGGCGCTGGACGGCAGCCTGCGCGTCCTGACGCCCGCCGAGCCCCGGAGCGTGGACGCCTCGCGCCGGGCGCGGCTGCTCGCGGCGAACGCGCCGGTCGCGTCGGCCCGCGCGCGCAGGAAATGGAGCCTCACGCTGTACCCCACCGCGTACGCGGCGGCGCAGGCAGGCATGAGCGAGGCGCAGTTCGGAGATTTCGTGATGCGCGCCATGTTCCTCGAGCGCGCCGACCCGGTGGCCGCCTGGGGCGAGGTCCGCGCGACGCAGGCCCGCATCATCGAGCGCCTGACCCGCGCGGACGTCGTGCGGATCGAGGCGCCCGGCACGGACCTGACCCTGCGCGTGGGGGGCCGCACCTGGGCGAACAGTGACGGCAAGCGCAACATGCCCAGCGGCGAGGTCTTCACCGGGCCGCACGAGGACAGCGCCGAGGGCGTCGTGACCTTCACGGTGCCCGCCGAGTACCAGGGCGTGATGGTGCGCGGCGCCCGCCTGGAATTCCGGGGGGGGCTGGTCGTGAACGCCAGCGCCGACGAGGGCGAGGCCGCGCTGCACGCCGCGCTGGACACCGATCCCGGGGCGCGGCGCCTGGGCGAACTGGGCATCGGCACGAACGGCGGCATCCAGGTGCCGACCGGGAACATCCTGTTCGACGAGAAGATCGGCGGGACCGTGCATCTCGCCATCGGCAAGAGCTACCCGGAGACGGGCGGCGTGAACGCCAGCGCCGTGCACTGGGACCTGATCACGGACCTGCGCCGCGGGGGCCGCCTGAGCCTCGACGGCGAGGTGGTGCAGGAGAACGGCCAGTTCCTGATCTGAACCGGGGGTCCTCCGGGGCATGGATGGCAGGTTGGTGGCGGCAGGAGTGAGTGGACCGACACCGTTCGGCCGGCGGCCACGGGGTCGTCCAGAGGCCCGCGCGGCGATATGAAGCGCGGCTGAATGTTCGATGATGGTCAACTGAATTCACTTCACGTCCAACAGTCGGGGCAGACCGACACACTGTGAACAGATGAGCCGCTGCCCCCTGGACGCCTGCCTGCGCCTTTCGACGATCGAGGTGCCGCTGCTGGTGCCGGCCGCCGCGCCGCTGCTCTTTGCCCTGGCACGGCGGCACGCCCTGCCCGATCCGGAGGAGTTCACGTATCAGGTATTGAGCCGCGTGGTGCAGGAGCGGGACTGCTGGTTCCGCTCGGATCTGCCCGCCCGCGCGTGGATCTGTGGCCTGGCGATCCAGGTCGCGCAGGTGCACGCCCGGCCCGCCTCCGCCTGAACGCGCAGGGGGCGTCCCGTCCGGACAGGCGGAGAGGGGCAGCGCGGAGAGCCTCTCCCTTCGGCCTCCTGCATCCCGTCCACCGCCCGCCGGGGTCATGACAGCGGCGGCCCCTGATAACGGGGCCGCCGCTCGCCGCGTGGTTCAGCGCCGGTTGGGGTTGCTCAGGTCGTCCGGGGCGATGGGGCTGCCCTCGGCGGCGGCCTTCACGGTGCTGACCGGCGCGCTGGCCGTGGGGGCGGGGGCGGCGCTGCCCTCGGCCGGGGCCTGCTGGGTGTAGCTCTGGGCGCTGGCGGCGGGGGTCGTGCGGGTGAAGGCCCCCACGCCGCTGCTGACACTCGGGCTGACCTGTCCGCCGGGGCCCCGCTGCGCGGGCTGATCGGCGCGGTCGCGGGGATGGCCGGCCTTGTCGAGCAGGCCGTCGGCGAGGGTCTCCAGGCGGGGCGTGATGACCTTGTCCATCAGGGTCTTGACGGCCAGGGTGCCGAGGGTCGCGACGAGCGCGCCGCCCACGCCACCCCCGCCCTTCTGGGTTTTCTGGGCCTTGATCAGCGCCTTCTGGTGCTTGGCGGGGCTCTCAGCGTCCACGTAGATCTTGCGGCTGCGGCGGAACTGCCGGCCCACCACGATCCCCATCAGCGCGCCGACGGCGGAGGCGCCGCCCAGCATCTTCAGGGGGTCTTTCTGCATCTGGACGTGCAGGCTGGCCTGCTGCGTCAGGGCGTCCACGCTCTGCTGGAGGCGCTGGCGGGCTTCCTCGCGTTCCGTGAGGTACTCGGCCATGTCACTTGCCGCCTTTCTGCATGTCCTCGCGGAAGGTGGGGGTGGTGCTGACGCTGATGCCGGGGGCGTCCTTGAGCACCCTGGGTTCCTGGAGGTTGGGGTCGTGGTCGTGGTGGCCGCTGATCTTCTTGTTCAGGCCGCTGCCGTAGTTGGCGGCTTCCCCGCCGGGTTTGCTCTCGTACACGGGGACGGTCTGGGGGCCTTCCTCGGTGCGGACGACGGCCACGCCGTCGGCTTCGCTCAGGACGCGGTTCTCACCGGCGGCGTGTTCCTGCGCGTCGCGGCGCAGCTCGACCTTGGGGCCGCTGTCGTTGTGGGAGTCCCGCGCGGCGTTGCTGCCGGTGGGGGCGGGGGCACCGCGGCCACTACTGGCGCCGCTGCTGGGGCTGACGGGCTGGGTAGGGGTGTACTCCGTGTCGTCCATGCTGTCCCTCCGGTGGCGGGGTTCGTCCATCTGAACGTCCGCGCCGAGTTTCTTGATCCCCATGACGATCAGGGCGGCGGTCACGATGAAGCTGACGATGGCGATGATCAGCGCGGCCGCCCAGGCGCCCAGGCCCAGGCGCATCAGGCCGTAGAACACGGCCAGGATGATGAAGATCAAACCCAGGATGAGGGGCCCGGTGGCGGCGAGCAGCAGCACCGCGCCGATGCCCTTGGCCTTGGCGATCTGACCGGCCTTGCGGGCGACGGCCGTGATCTCCGATTTGACGAGGGTCACGCCCGCGTCGAATACGTCGACCAGGGCGCCTCCCATACTCTTGCGTTCTTCCATGCTTCCTCCGGGTGAAGCCCTCACGTTTCATGAACGGGGGGCGTGAAGTGCCCCCAGCATAATGAACCTCGTGCCCTCTGCCGCGCAGGCGAAAGAAAACCTGAATCCGGACGCACATTCCGCGCCGGCCCTGAGCGCCGCCCAGCGCAGCAACCTCCTGCCCCTGACGGCGTGGGGCTACGCGTGGTGGCGCGAGCGGTCCCTGGGGCTGCTCGGCGCGCGCGGCTTCACGCTGGAGCGCGAGGCCGCGCTGTTCACCGCGCTGTGCCGCCCCGCCACCGGGCAGCGCTGGCTGGACGTGGGCACCAGCGCGGGCTTCTACGCGGGCGTGCTGGCCCGCGCGGGCGCGCAGGTCACGGCCGCCGACCTGAGCCCGGCGATGCTGGCGGTCGCCGCGCGGCGTGAGCCGGATCCCGCGATCACCTGGGCGAACCTGAACGTGGAGGCCAGTGGCCTGCCGGACGCCAGCTTCGACGGGATCACGGTGGGCGCCACCCTGAACGAGACGCACGACCCGGCGCGGCTGCTGGGCGAACTGGAGCGGCTGCTACGGCCCGGCGGGCAGCTGTGGCTGATGTACCTGCGCCGCACCGCCGGGCCCGTACAGGAGCTGCTGTCGCGCCCGGCGCTGGGCGGCCTGACCTTCCCCGACCCGGCCTGGGTGGCGCGGGGGCTGCCCGGCTGCGAGCGCACCGACGGCCTGGGCGTGGGCGCGGCGCAGTTCGACCGGTTCGAGCGGCGCGCGGCGGCCCCCGGGGGCACTCTGTAACAATGCGTGACGTTTACGCGCCCGGCCCCCCGTACACTCCCTGCAAAGGAACCCAACGTGACTGACCTGACCTTCACCTCCGCATCCCCCCCCGGACTCGACCGGGCCGTGGCGCACTGTCAGGACGTGACGCGGGAGCACAGCAAGACCTTCTACCTGGGGTCACGCTTCTTCCCGGCGGCGCAGCGCCGCGCCGTGTGGGCCGTCTACGCGGCCTGCCGCGACGGGGACGACACCGTGGACGAACTGAGCGGCCACGCCGCGCAGCTGGGCCTGGACCAGTGGTGGACGCGCGTGCAGGGCGCGTTCGCCGGCCGTCCCGGCGACCACCCGATCGACATGGCGCTGGCCTGGGCGGCGCGCGAGTACCCCATCCCGCTCTCCGCGTTCGCGGAACTGCACGAGGGCCTGCGCATGGACCTGAGCGGGCACGAGTACCACTCCATGGCCGACCTGATCCTGTACTGCCGCCGGGTGGCGGGCGTGGTGGGATTCATGATCGCGCCCGTCAGCGGGTACAGCGGCGGCGAGCGCACCCTGCACGCCGCGCTGATGCTGGGGCAGGCCATGCAGCTCACCAACATCCTGCGGGACGTGGGCGAGGACCTCACGCGCCGCCGGGTGTACCTTCCCTCAGAGCTGCTGGCCGAGTTCCGCGTGAGCCGCGCCGATCTGGAACGCGGCGTGGTGACGCCCGAGTACCGCGCGCTGATGCGGCACCTGAGTGCCCTGGCGCGCGAGTGGTACGCCGAGGGCCGCCAGGGGATCCCCTGCCTGCACGGCAGCGCCCGCTTGGCCGTAGCGACCGCCGCCCGAGCCTACGAGGGCATCCTGGACGACCTCGCCCGGAACGACTTCGACAACTTCGGCCGCCGCGCGCACGTGAGCGGCCCGCGCAAGCTGATGATGCTGCCGCAGGCGTGGTGGGAACTGCGCACCGCGCCCGCGCCGCTGACCTGAATCCAGCCCTCTCATCCCGCGCCGCCCGCAGCACTGGGGCGGCGGGAGGTTGCCACGAATGACCCCTGACCGCACCACCACGCCCGCTGCCGCACGCCGCAAGACCGCCCTGATCGTCGGGGCCGGGATCGGGGGCCTGTCGCTGGGCATCCGCCTGCAATCGCTGGGCTTCGACACGACCATCGTCGAACGCCTGGACCAGCCGGGCGGGCGCGCGTACCAGAAGCGCACCGCCGACGGGTACGTGTTCGACATGGGCCCCACCGTGATCACCGTGCCGCACTTCATCGAGGAACTGTTCGCCCTGGAACGCGATAAAGGAATGCTGGGCGAGGCCGACTACCCCGCGCAGGTGCTCGCCCCGGACGCCCGCGTGCGCGAGGGCGAAAGCGGCGGCGAACGCACCCGCGACTACGTGAAACTCGTGCCGATCCTGCCGTTCTACCGCATCTACTTCGATGACGGCACGTTCTTCGACTACGACGGCGACCCGGTCAGCACCCGCCGCCAGATCGCGGACCTGGCCCCGGAGGACCTCGCGGGCTACGAGCGCTTCCACGCGGACGCGCAGGCGATCTTCGAGCGCGGCTTCCTGGAGCTGGGCTACACGCACTTCGGGGACATGCCGACCATGCTGCGGGTCGTGCCGGACCTGATGCGCCTGGACGCGGTCCGCACGCTGTTCTCGTTCACGAGCAAGTACTTCTCTAACCCGAAGATGCGGCAGGTGTTCTCGTTCGAGACGCTGCTCGTCGGCGGGAACCCCCTGAGCGTCCCGGCGATCTACGCGATGATCCACTTCGTGGAGAAGACCTGGGGCATCCACTACGCGATGGGCGGCACCGGCGCGCTCGTGGACGCCTTCGCGCGCAAGTTCGAGGAACTGGGCGGCACGCTGCGCCTGAACGCGGGCGTGCAGGAGATCCTGGTCACCGACGACCGGGGCCGCCCGGTGCGCCGCCCCGGCGGGAAGCGCGTGGCGCGCGGCCTGCGCCTGGAGAGCGGTGAGGAGCTGCACGCGGACATCGTGGTCAGCAACGGCGACTGGGCGAACACGTACCTCAAGCGCGTGCCCGCCGCCGCGCGGCTCGTGAACAGCGACGTGCGCGTGAAGGCTGCGCGCCAGAGCATGAGCCTGCTGGTGATCTACTTCGGCTTCCGCCAGGAAGGCCCGGCGCTGAACCTGCGCCACCACAACATCATCCTGGGCCCGCGCTACGAGGAACTGCTCACCGAGATCTTCGGGAAGAAAGTGCTGGGCCGCGACTTCAGCCAGTACCTGCACGTCCCCACCCTGACCGACCCCACCCTGGCCCCCGAGGGCCACCACGCCGCGTACACGCTGGTACCCGTTCCGCACAACGCCAGCGGCCTCGACTGGAACGTGGAGGGGCCCAAACTGGTCGAGCGGGTGTACGACTTCCTGGAGGAACGCGGGTACATCCCGAACCTGCGCGCCCGGCTGACCCACAGCGAGTTCATCACGCCCGACTACTTCGAGGGAACCCTCGACAGTTACCTCGGGAACGCCTTCGGGCCCGAGCCGCTCCTGGCGCAGAGCGCGTACTTCCGCCCGCACAACCGCAGTGAGGACGTCCGCAACCTCTACATGGTCGGCGCGGGCGCGCAGCCCGGCGGCGGCACGCCCAGCGTCATGATGAGCGCCAAGATGACCGCTCGCCTGATCGCGCAGGACTTCGGGATTCACCCGAGCGTCCGCGACGGCGTCCCGGAACGGAACACGGCGGAGCTCGCCGCCGACTGACTCCATCCACGACAGGCGGGCGACCTGCACGGACAGCCGCAGGTCGCCCCTGACCGGCGTTGCGAGTGACTCCACGTCATTCGGAGTCGCCCGGTGATCTCCTCACCCTTCGGCCGCTCCGCTCCTCCCCCGCCCCAGGGGGGAGTGGGCAACGCAACACGATCACCCTGGACACGAGTCACTGTCATCCCGTGTGACGTGCTGTTCAGTGCCGCTCGTCCCGCACGCCCTGCCCCTCGTGCGTGGCGTCTACGGTCAGGTCGTCCAGGCGGAAGGCAAACCGCCGCTGGAAGTCCACGCGCAGCGCCTCCAGGTCGGGGGCACTCGTGCCGGGCAGCGGGGCAGCGGTGACGCCCACGCGGTCCGCGCCGCCCGGCGACCAGACGCGCAGCGTGTGCCGCGCGTGATCCAGGCCGTGCCCGGCCAGCCAGAACGCCACCTCGCGCGGGTAGAGTTTCACGCCCTTGACCTTCAGCATGCCGCTCACGTTCCCGAACACCCCGCCGGGCAGGAACGTGCCGTCCGCGCGCCGGTCCAGGCGGGTCAGGTCGCCCGTGCGGAAGCGCAGCAGCGGCATCGCCTCGCGTGTCAGGTGCGTGACGACCAGTTCACCCCGCTCGCCGTCCGGGAGGGCCGCGCCGGTCTCCGGGTCGATCACCTCCAGGAACACCCAGTCGTCCAGCACGCGCAGGCCCAGCGCGGGATCGGTGGTCTCGGCGGCCATCAGGCCCGCCTCGCTGCTGGCGTACACGTCGGCCGCGCGGCAGGTGACGCCGTCGCCGCTCAGGGCGGCCTGCACCCGCTCACGCCGCCCGGCGACGCTGCTCAGCGGTTCCCCGCTGGCGAGCAGCAGCGGCACGCGCGCGCCGGCCTCGCCCAGCCGCTGCGCGAAGGACGGCGCGCAGGCCAGCACGCCCACCTGCAGGCGGCGGATGGTGTCCAGTTGCGCGTCGGTCTCGCCGGGCCCGAATGGAATCACGCACGCGCCGAGTTCCTCCAGCGGTCCCTGGAACAGCCAGCCGCCCGCGAACCGGTGGAAGCCGAACGCGACCTGCGCGGTCACGCCTCCCGTCACGCCGGCGAGGGCCAGGGCCCGCGCGCCCGCCCGCGCGTGCCCGAGCAGGTCGGCGGGTGTGGCGTACTCGGGCAGCCAGTGTCCGCCAGGGTGCGGGGTGAGGTACGCGCGCGTGGCGGCCGGGTGGCGCAGCTCGCCACGCGTGAACGCCCCGGTCAGGTCCTCGCGGGTCAGGAAGGGCACGTCCGCCCAGGGGGTCCCGGTCGGGTCGGGCAGCGCGCGGTACAGCGGCAGACCGCGCAGGCGCGACAGGAGGTCCGGCGCGTGGGGCGGGGCGGGGGCGGGCAGGGTGACGGTCATGCGCGGGGCACCTCCGGGATGGGGCGTGATCTTGGGCGGGTCACACGGACTCCGGTTGAAAGGTGTGCAGAACCTGTCAACCCGAGCGGATGCGAGGAGCAGCGCGGGTTCAGAGCGTAGGGGTGGCAACCCGGACCTTCACCGGGCTGCCGACGAAACACACGGAATCCGGGTCACATCCAGCGTTTGCGGCGCTTGTAGCTCTTGACGTCACGGAAACTCTTGCGCTGGCCGTGTTCGGTGACGCCCAGGTAGAACTCCTTGACGTCCGGGTTGCCGGACAGCCAGGCGCTCTCGCCTTCCATGACGATCCGGCCGCCCTCCATGACGTACCCGTAGTCGCTGTGGGCCAGGGCGACGGTGGCGTTCTGCTCGACGACCAGGACGCTCAGGCCTTCCTCCCGGTTGATGCGGCGGACGTTCTCGAAGATCTCCGCGACGAGCATCGGGGCGAGACCCAGGCTGGGTTCGTCCAGCAGCAGCACGCGCGGGTGGGCCATCAGGGCGCGGCCGATGGCGAGCATCTGCTGCTCCCCGCCGGACGTGTAGCCCGCCTGCCGGTGGCGCAGCGTGCGCAGCTTCGGGAAGTACGTGTAGATGCGTTCCAGGTCGTCGCGCCAGCGGCCCCGGCCGAGGATCGCCCCGGCGCGCAGGTTCTCCTCGACGTTCAGGTGCTTGAACACGCGGCGGCCCTCGGGGACCTGCACGACGCCGCTCTTGACGACCTCGGTGCCGCCCAGGCTGCTCAGGGTCCGCCCGCCGAAGCTGACGGTGCCCTCGCGGATGCGGCCGTTCTCGGGCTTGAGCAGGCCCGAGATGGCGCGCAGGGTGGTGGTCTTGCCCGCGCCGTTCGTGCCGAGCAGGCTGGTGACCTGCCCGGCCCGGACGGTCAGGGACACGCCGCGCAGGACCTGCACGATGTCGTGGTACACGACCTCGACGTTGTTCACGGTCAGGTCGCCGTGCGGGGCGGGCGCGGGCGGATTCGGGGCGGGGTGCGTGGCTGTCATGTCACTTCAGGGAGTGCACGAGGGGGAAGATCGCGCTGCGCTGCGCGCCGGTGATCGCCTTGAAGTTCCCGGTGCTGTCGGCCTGCAGCAGGCGCAGGCTCTCGGCGCCGATGTGGTCCTTGGCGCTGAACGTGACGGGCCCGACCGTGAAGCCCGGGTTGAACGCGCGGCTGCCGGTCATGGAGGTGATGCCCTTGTACACCCCGGCGGCGCTGGGGTCCTTGCTGCGGCGGATCGCCTCGATGGCGATGCTGGCGGCCAGCATGCCGCTGGTGTAGTGCACGCTGCGGATCGTGTCGGGTTTGCGGTTGTTCGCCGCGCCGATCTTCTTCACGAGCTGAATGCCGGGTTTGTCGGCCTCGTCGAACATGTAGTAGCTGGTCGCCCAGATGAAGTTGTTCGCGGCGTCCCCGGCCAGGCGGGTCAGGTCCTCGCCGCCCGCATAGTGCGCGCCCATGAACTGCATCTTGCCGAGGAGGTTCAGGCGTTTGGCGTCCTTGAGGATGTTCGCGACCGGTCCGGCGGTGTTCTGGTTCAGGACGTACTTCACCCCGGCGGACTCGAAGCGTTTGAGCAGGGCAGTGTTGTCGAGGTTGTTCCCGCCGACCTCCTGTACGTCCACGATCTGCACGCCGAGGCGCTGCGCGGCCTTGCGGACGTCGTCCACGGGGGCGCGGCCGAAGGGGCTGGGGTTGACGACCAGCGCGATCTTTGCGCCGCGGTCCTTCTTCGCGACGTACTCGACGAGGCTCACGAGCTGCTCGGAGTACGAGCTGATCGGCAGGAAGATGTACTGGCTGTCGGCGCCGTCCACGTTCCCGATGTGGTAACTGCCGGGCAGGGTGGGCACCTTGACTTCCTGGACGGTGCTCTTGAGTTGCAGGGTGCCGCCCGTGGAGTAGCCCAGGAAGGCGCTGGCGTTCATGTTCCCGACGTAGTCCTCGAAGTTCCGCTGGGTGTTGGCGTTGTTGTACTGGTCGTCCCGGACCACGCAGTTGAGCTTGATGCCGGGCAGGGTGTTCTGGCTGACGGCGTAGCGGCAGTAGTCCTCGACCCCGGCGGCGTAGCTGGCGCCCGCGTCGCTGGTGGGGCCGGTGATCGCGCCGGACCAGCCGATGGTGGCGGTCTTCTGCGCGGCGGCGAGGCTCAGAGTCAGCAGGGCGGACAGGGCGGCAGCTCGTTTCATGGTGAAACCTCCGTGGGGCTGTGGGCGAGGCTGAGGGCGGGGGCGGAACTTCGGTCGGCCCGGCGGGGGGCGCGTGGGGGGGTCAGAATTTGAACGGCCAGCGTTTGAAGTACAGGCGGGTCAGGCGCCACCAGTTCGCCAGGCCGCGCGGCTCGAACATCAGGAACAGCACGATGGCCATCCCGAACGAGAACGGACGCAGCGCGGAGGCGACGTCCACGCCCTCGGCGAATGCGGTGACGCGGCCCAGCAGGGCGCTCTGGCTCAGGAGTTCCACGCTCCGGTCGAGTCCCACGATGAACAGCGGGCCCAGAAACGAGCCGGGCAGGCTGCCCAGGCCGCCCACGATGGCCATGGCGAGCAGTTTCACGGACAGGCCCAGGCTGTAGTCCTCGATCACGGCGCCCTTCTGGAAGTACATGAACAGCCCCCCGGCCACCCCGGCGTAGAACGAGCCGATCAGGAAGGCCGTGAGTTTGGCGCGACCCGGGTGGATGCCCATGGCGGCGGCGGCGCGGTCGTTGTCGCGCACGGCGATCATGGCGCGGCCGTGGCGGGTGCGCAGCACGTTGCGCCACAGCAGCGCCACACTGATCAGTACCGGGAGGCTCACGAGGTACCAGAAGACGTTGTGGTTCAGGAAGGAGTCCTTCACGCCGAACGCCTGCGGGGTGGGGGGTTTGATCACGCCGCCCTGTTCGAGCAGCGGCGCGTGCCCCACGCCCCACTCGAAGATGATCTGGAACGCCAGCGTGGCGATCGCCAGATACAGGTACTTCAGGCGCAGGCTGGGGAGCCCGACGAGCGTGCCGATCAGGGCGCCCGCCACGCCGCCCAGCGGGATCGCCAGGTAGAACGGGAGGTTCAGGCGGGTGGCGGCCAGCGCGGTGGCGTACGCGCCGACACCCATGAACGCGCCCTGCCCGATGTTGATCAGGCCGGTGTAGCCGGTGGTGACGTTCAGGCCGATCACCGCGACGCTGAAGATCACGATCTGCGTCAGGTACGGGAACCACGCGCGGGGCACGATCAGCGGCAGGACGGCCAGGACGGCGATGAGCAGCAGCAGGCTGAGCTGCTCGGCGTAGGTGGCGAAGATCGTCTGGTCCTGCGTGTACCGCACGCGGTAGTTGCCGGTCTGCGTGAAGCGGGAGGCGGGCATGTCAGCGGTTCTCCTGGGGCATCTGCCGTAACGGCCTGTCGCTCACGGCCGAGCGGGGCGAGTGGAATTCACTGAGGGGGGCGGGCTGGAACAGCTGCGCAGCAGAGAATGGAAGCGTCAGGAATGCCCTTTCCTGCTGCACGTCGGCGCACTGCTCCTGGGGCGCGTTACACACGTTCGATCTCCTTGGTGCCGAACAGACCGTAGGGGCGCAGCAGCAGCACGATGAGCAGCACGATGAACGGGAAGACGTCGCGGGTGCCGCCGCCCGGCACGAGGCCGTCGAGGTACCCGGCGGCGAGGTTTTCCAGCACGCCGATCAGGATGCCGCCCACAATGGCGCCCAGGACGCTGTCCAGCCCCCCGAGGATCACGACCGGGAAGACCTTCAGGCCGATGCCGGCCAGTCCGGTGAGGGTCAGGCCGCTCATGAGGCCCAGGATGACCCCGGCGGCGGCGGCGGTCAGGCCCGCGAAGGCCCAGGCGAGGGCGAAGACCCGCTCGACGCTGGTCCCGACGGACATGGCGGCCATCTGGTCGTCGGCGACGGCGCGCATGGTGATGCCCATGGTGCTGCGGTTGAAGAAGTACGTGAACCCGCCCAGCAGCGCCAGCGCGGCGAGCACCCCGGCGAGCTGCACGCGGGACAGCTGCGTGCCCAGCAGGTCGATCCCGGCGCCGCCCAGCGCGGCGGGCGTGGTGAAGCTGAAGTTGCCCGCGCCGTAGGGCGTGAGGTGCAGCAGGCCGTCGACGACGCTGGCCAGTCCGATGGTGACCATGATGACGCTGATGATCGGTTCGCCCACCATGCGGCGCAGGAACACCCGTTCGATCAGCATGCCCAGCGCGAAGGTGGCGAGCATGGCGAGCAGGCCCGCCAGCCAGAAGTTCATGCCGGACTGGGTGAGGGCGAAGGAGATGAACGCGCCGGTGGCGATCACCTGCCCGTGCGCGAAGTTGATGACGCGGCTGGACTTGTAGATCAGCACGAAGCCCAGCGCGGCCAGCGCGTAGATGCTGCCGATCACGACGCCGGCGAGCAGCAGTTGCGGGAGCAGGTCGAGGTTCATGCGGTCACCTGCCGCGCGCGGGGCGCGGTCACCGGGGCGGGGGAGTCGGCGCGGTGGATCTGCACGTCGGTGTCCATGTGCTGCTCCTGGCCGTCCTGGTAGCGGAAGGTGGCGTGGACGCGCACCTGCTGGCTGCCGTCGTACAGCGCGTCCACGATGGGGGCGTACTTGGCGCGGATGGCCGCGCGGCGGACCTTGCCGGTGCGGGTCAGTTCGTCGTCGTCCGCGTCGAGCAGCTTGTACAGCAGCACGAAGCGCCGCACCCGTTCGTGCTCTTCGAGCAGGTCGTTGATACCCGCGACCTCCTTGCGGATCAGGTCGGCCACCTCGGGTTTGCCGCTCAGGTCCATGTAGGTGGTGTAGGCGAGGCGGTGGCGTTCGGCCCACTGCCCGGCCGTGAGCGGATCGACGTTCAGGAAGGCGGTCACGTCGTCCTGCCCGTCGCCGAACACGACGGCTTCCTTGATGTACGGGCTGAATTTCAGGCGGTTTTCGATGTACTGCGGGCTGAAGGTCTCGCCGCCTGCGGCGCGCATGACGTCCGACAGGCGGTCGATGACCACGAGGTGCCCCTCGGGGGTCAGGCGGCCCGCGTCGCCGGAGTGCAGCCAGCCGTCCCGGATGGTGTCGGCGGTGGCGTCCGCTTTCTTGTAGTAGCCCTGGCACACGGCGGGGCTGCGCGAGAGGATCTCGCCGGTGTCGCTGATGCGGCACTCGCCGCCCGGCAGGGGCAGCCCGACGGTGTCGAAGCGGACGTCCCCGTCGCGGTGCACGTACGCGATGCCGATGTTCTCGGTCTGTCCGTAGATCTGTTTCAGGTTCACGCCCAGGCCGTGGTAGAAGCGGAACACGTCCGGGCCGAGGGCCGCGCCGCCGGTGTAGGCGTGCTTCAGGCGCAGCAGGCCCAGCTGGTCGAGCAGCGGGCGGGTCAGCGCGTGGTACGCGACGAAGCGTTTCAGGGCGGCCAGTCCGGTGGGCCGCTTGCCGCGCAGGCTGGCGTCGGCGGCGTCGGTGCTCCAGCGCAGCAGGGTGCGGTACGCGGCGCGGTTCAGCGGGTAGGATTCCTGCACGCGCAGGAACACCTGGCTCTGCAGGCCCTCCCAGATTCGGGGCGGGGCGAACATGAAGTGCGGGCCGATCTCGACGAGGTCGTGCATGGCGGTGTGGCTGCTCTCGGGGAAATTCACGGTGACGCCGTTGGCCAGCGCCACGCCGACGGTCATCATCTGCTCGCCGATCCAGGCCATCGGCAGGAAGCTCAGGTAGTCCTGCCCGGCGCGGAAGCCCTCGACCTGTCCGAGGGCCTGGCCCATGAACAGCAGGTTGCGGTGGCTGAGCATGGCGGCCTTGGGCTGTCCGGTGGTGCCGCTCGTGAGGCTGAAGTGGCACACGTCGTCCGGGTGGCCCAGGGCGGCCTCGCGGGCGTAGTGGTCCTCGGGTTGCGCGCGGCCCAGCGCGAGCAGGTCGCCGAAGGTCATGATCCAGTCGTCCCCGGCGTGCTTGCTCATGCCGCGCGGGTCCTCGACGATCACGCGCCGGACCTGACCGAGCGCGGCGCGGCGTTCCAGGAGTTTGTCGACCTGTTCCTCGTCCTCGCACAGGACGACGCTGGCATCGGTGTAGGTCAGGACGTACTCGACCTCGGCGGCGACGCTGGTGTGGTACACGCCGACGCTGATCGCGCCGAGGGCCTGGGCGCCCAGTTCGGTGTAGGCCCAGGCGGGGATGTTCTCGGCAATGATGGCGACCTTGTCGCCGCGCCGGACGCCCAGGGCGTGCAGGCCGGCGGCGACCTCGCGGGCGCGTTCGTGGTACGCGGCGTAGGTCGTCTCCTGCCAGATGCCCAGCTGCTTGTGGCGCAGCGCGACGGCGTCCGGGGTGTCGTGGGCGCGCCGGGCGAGCAGCTGCGGGAGGGTCAGGCTGGTGACGTCGGTCATGCGCTGAGCTCCTGCGCGCCGGTGTACGCGGCGATGACGCGCGGGTCGGCGCTGACCTGCGCGGGGGTGCCGGCGGCGATCAGCTGCCCGAAGTCCAGGACGTACACACGGTCGCTGATGTCCATGACGACGCCGAGGTCGTGTTCGATCAGGACGACGGTGACGCCGTGCTCGCGGTTGATGTCGAGAATGAAGCGCACCATGTCTTCTTTCTCCTCGACGTTCATGCCGGCCATGGGTTCGTCGAGGAGCAGCAGGCGCGGCGCGAGGGTCAGGGCGCGGGCGACCTCGACGCGTTTCTGGATACCGTAGGCGAGGGTGCCGACCGGATGGGCGCGGTGTTCCTCGAGTTCCATGAAGTCGATGATGCTCTCGACGTAGGCGCGGTTCTCGGCTTCCTGGCGGCTGGCGCGGCCGTAGTAGAGCAGGCTGCTCAGCAGGCCGTAGCGCAGGTGGGTGTGGCGGGCGAGCAGCAGGTTCTCGGTGACGCTCAGGCCGCGGAACAGTTCGAGGTTCTGGAAGGCGCGGGCGACGCCGTAGCCGGTGATGACGTTGGGCGCGGCGTGCGTCAGGTCGTGTTCCCCGAAGCGGATCTGGCCGCGGGTGGGGTGGTAGAAGCCGCTGACGCAGTTCAGGAGGCTGGTCTTGCCCGCGCCGTTGGGGCCGATGATGCTGACGATCTCGCCTTCGGGAACGGTGAGGCTCACGTCGGTCAGGGCGTTCAGGCCGCCGAAGGTGAGGGTGACGTTCTCCACGTGCAGTTGCGGCATGGCACCTCCCGGCGCGGGGCCGTGGGCGGAACTCGCGGGTGTGGCAGGGGTGTCCGGCTTCGCGGGGGAGCCGGGCGTCGGAACGTGAATTTGGGTGAGTCGATTATGCGGATGGGGTGGGTCGGCTGCCAGCTAACCTGACTAGACAGATCGACCTTTCCTGAGAATATGACTCTATTGATCTAGACAGGTCAGTGAGCCCACCGTTCCATGCGGGCAGACTGATTTTCCGCCCCCACACGCGCCCCACCCCGCCCAGAGGCCCCCCGTGAAGATCCCCCTCAGCCCACTGAGTGCCGTCCTGCGCGCCCTGACCGTCCACGCCCACCGCCCCGCCCTGCAGGCACCGGGCGAAGCGGCGCTGACCTACGCCGACCTCGCCGGGGCCACCGCCCGCCTCGTCACGCACCTGCGGGGGCTGGGCGTGCAGCCCGGCGCGCACGTCCTGCTGATCGGCCCGAACACCGCCGACGCCCTGCTGGCCTTCCACGCCGTCCCGCTGGCCGGGGCCGTGATCGTGCCCCTGAACCCCGCCTTTCCCGACGACGCCCTGCGCTTCCTGGCGCAGCACGCCCAGCCCACCGCCGCGCTCATCGACACCCGCGACCTCCCCCGCGTGCAGGACACCCTGAAGGCCCTGAACGTCCCCGTGGTCCCCACCGGACCCGGGGCGCCGCTGCTGGGGCGCCTGGGCGGCCTCTCCCCCGCCCCGCTGGCCCTGCCGGACACGCTGGACGAGGACCAGCCGATCAGCATCAACTACACCAGCGGCACCACCAGCGACCCCAAGGGCGTCATGCTCACGCACCGCGCCGCGTTCGTGAACCAGGCCAACCTCCTGTACCACCTGAACCTCCGGCCCCCCAGCCGCTACCTGCACGCCCTGCCCCTGACGCACGGCAACGGCTGGGGCAGCCCGTGGACCGTCAGCGCCGCCGGGGCGACCCACCTGCTGCCCGGCGACTCGCTGCGCGCGGACCTGCTCACGCGCGGCGTCACGCACCTGTGCGCTTCACCCGCGCTGCTCGCGCCGCTCTCGGATCCGGCCGCGCCCCTCACGCTGGGCAGCCCCACACGGGTGCTCGTGGCGGGCACCAGCCCCGGCCCGCGCCTGCTCGGCACGCTGACCGGGCAGGGCTTCGAGGTGCTGCACGGCTACGGCCTGATCGAGACGAGCGCCCTCCTCACCCTGACCGACCCGGCCGACCTGCCCCCCACCCCGCCCGGGCAGCTGCCCGCAGCCCTGAACCGCCAGGGACACCCCATGGCGTTCGCCGGGGAGGTGCGCGCCGTCACCGAGGACGGCCAGAGCGTCCCACACGACGGCTTCACGCCCGGCGAGATCGTCGTGCGCAGCAATCAGGTCATGCGCGGCTACCACCGCAACCGCGCCGCGACCCGCCGCGCCCTGGACGGCGGCTGGCTGCACACCGGCGACCTGGCCGTCATGCACCCCGACGGCCGCCTGGAGATCCTCGACCGCGCCGGGGACCTGCTGCACTTGGGCGGGCAGCCGGTCAGCAGCGCGCAGGTGGAGGCCGCGCTGTACCGCCACCCCAGCGTCCGCGAGGCGGTCGTGGTGGCCGCCCCCCACCCGGACGCCGGGCAGATCGCCGTGGCGTTCGTGACCCTGCACCCCGGCGCGCAGGTTCAGGGCCGCGAGTTGCAGCGCTTCTGTGAGCCGCTGCTGCCCACGCACGCCTGGCCGCGCCGCGTGCACGTCGTGACTGACCTGCCGAAAACCGCCAGTGGAAAGGTGCTGCGGCACGTGCTGCGCCGCCGCGCGGCGGGCCCGGAGGCGTCGGCGGCGCCGCTGCGCTAGGGTACGCGCGATGACCCGACCCTCCGTCACCCCCGACTGGTCCTTCGAGCGTGAGCACTGGCGGCGCGGCTTCTTCCGCGTGGCGGGCGTGGACGAGGCCGGGCGCGGCGCGTGGGCGGGGCCGGTGACGGTCGCGGCCGTGATCCTGCCGGGCGCGGCGGCGGAGTACCCGTTCCGGGACAGTAAGCAGCTCAGTGCCGCGCAGCGGGAAGCCTACGCGGCGCAGGTGCGCGAGGTGGCGGTGAGCTGGGCGGTGGAGCACGCCTGGCCGGACGAGATCGACCGCCTGAACATCCTGGGCGCCACCCACGCGGCTGCCGCCCGGGCGCTGGCGCGGCTGGACCCGCCCCCGCAGGCGCTGGTCACGGACTACCTGAAGCTCCGCACGGACCTGCCCCTGACAGCCCCGCCGAAGGCCGACGCGCTGAGTTACTCGGTGGCCGCCGCGAGCCTCCTGGCGAAGACGGAACGCGACCGGCTGATGCTGGAACTGGACGCGCAGCACCCCGGCTACGGTTTCGCGGGGCACAAGGGGTACGGCGCGCCCGCCCACCGCGCGGCCCTGCGTGACCTGGGCGTCAGTGAGGCGCACCGCCGGTCGTTCGCGCCGATCCGGGCGCTGCTGAACGAACCCGAGCGGCTGCTGTAGCGGGTGCGGGGTACGCTCGGCGCATGACGATCCATGAGGCCGAGGTCATCGCCGTCGCGCGGGACGGCACGCACCGCTTCAGCAAGGCGCCGCAGCCGGGGATCACGCTGCTGGCCGGGCTGGGCGTGCAGGGCGACGCGCACGCGGGCGACACGGTGCGGCACCGCTCGCGGGTCCGGGCGGACCCCACGCAGCCGAACCTGCGACAGGTGCACCTGATCCACGCCGAACTGTTTGGTCAGGTCGCGGCAGACGGCTTCCGGGTGCAACCGGCTGACCTGGGGGAGAACATCACGACGCGCGGCCTGGACCTGCTGGCCCTGCCGCGCGGCACGCGGCTGACCTTTCCGTCCGGCGCGGCGGTCGAGGTGACCGGCCTGCGCAACCCCTGCGCACAGATCGACGCGTTCCAGCCGGGCCTGATGCGCCGCCTGATCGGCACGGACGACGCGGGCGCCCCGGTGTTCCTCGCCGGGGTGATGGGCGTCGTGGTGGAGGGGGGCGAAGTGACACCCGGTGACACCATCCACGTGACTCTGCCGCCGGAACCGCATGAGTCCCTGCGGCGCGTGTAACCATGCCGGAAGCGCCCGTCTGAGCATGACTCCCGGACGCGGCGCGGCTTCCTGATGTGGATTGAGGTGGGGCTCAGGCGGTCAGGAACCCGCTGACCTGCTCTGGCAGGTCGCCCGCGTCCATCAGGAACGCGTCGTGCCCGTGGATGCTGTTCAGTTCGATATACCGCGCGTGCGGGAGGAGTGCCGCGCTGGCCTGCACCTCGGCGGCCGGATACAGCTGATCGCTGCTGATCCCGACGGCCAGGACGGGCGTGCGGATGGTCCGCAGTTCCGCGTCACTGGGCTGGAAGGCGTCCATCGCGCCCGTCAGGGCAACGTAGGTGCGTTCGCAGAAGCGCGCCTGAAGCTTCTCGCCCTGGTGGTGCAGGTAGGACGTGATGGCGGGAACGCCCGGGGCGCGCTGCCCAGTTTGCGTGGCGGCGAAACTCTCGGGGCTGCGGTAGGAGAGCATGGCGATCTGCCGCGCGACCTTCAGCCCCTCCCCGCCGGGCGCGGCGCGAATGGCGCTGCGGGCAGCCGTGTTCAGGCCGATGGCCCACGGGGAGTGGCGGGCCGGGGCACCGATGATCACGGCCTTCTCGACCAGGTCCGGGCATTCGAGCAGCCACGCATACGCGAGCATGCCGCCCATGCTGCCGCCTACGATCCGCACGCGCTTCACGCCCAGCTGCTCCAGCAGGGCGCGGCCCGCACGGGCCAGGTCGCGCAGGGTCAGCGGGGCGTCCTGGCCGCCCAGAGTGGGCAGGTCGGCGGGGCCGCTGCTGCCCGCGCAGCCGCCCAGGACATTGGCGCAGATCACGTAATCGCGCGCGGGGTCGAGGGGTTTGCCCGCTCCCAGGAAATCCGGCCACCACTCGTGCACGGCGCTCGTGCCGGTCAGGGCGTGCAGGACCAGGGTGGCGGTCTCCTGCGGCTGGCCGTAGGTGTGGTAGGCGAGACGGACGTCACTGACGGGCAGGCCGCAGTCGAGCAGCAACGGGGCGGTGCGGAACAGCCGCGCGACCCGCAGGCGAGGGCGTTCCCCGGCCTGACATCGTTCGGGCGTGTCATCCGGCGCCGTCAGCGGGAAGAGGGTGGACGCGGGGTGCGTCAGGGCGGTCACGCTTCCTCTCCGACGGTGTCGCCTGCCTCGACCAGCGCGGCGGCCAGCGCCTGCGCGAAGTCCTCGCGGATGTCGTCAATGTGCTCGATGCCCACCGACACGCGCACCAGTCCCGGCGTGACCCCGGCGGCGCGCTGCGCGGCCTCCTCCAGCTGGCTGTGCGTGGTGCTGGCCGGGTGGATCACCAGCGTGCGGGTGTCCCCCACGTTCGCCACGTGCTGCGCCAGCGCGACCGAACGGATGAACGCCTCGCCCGCCGCGCGCCCGCCGCGCAGCTCGAAGGTCAGCACGGCGCCCGCCCCGCGCGGCAGGTAATGCTGCGCGCGGTCGTAGTGCGGGTGGTTGCTCAGGCCGGGGTACGTGACGCGCGCCACGTCCGGATGCGCGGCCAGCCAGGAGGCCAGTGCGTGCGCGTTCTGCGCGTGCCGTTCGGCGCGCAGGCTCAGGGTTTCCAGGCCCTGCAGGAACTGCCACGCCTGCTGCGGGGCCAGCGTGGGGCCCAGGTCACGCAGGCCCTCGGTGCGGGCGCGGATGATGAACGCCACGTTCGGCAGGCCCAGCGGGTTGCCCGCCCCGAAGGTCTCCCAGAAGTTCAGGCCGTGGTAGCTGGGGCTGGGTTCGGTCATCAGCGGGTAGCGGCCGTTGCCCCAGTCGAAGGTGCCGCCGTCCACGATCACGCCGCCGATGCCGTTGCCGTGCCCGCCGATCCACTTGCTCGCGGAGTGCAGCACCACGTCCGCGCCGTGCCTGAGGGGCTGGCAGTAGTACCCGCCCGCACCGAAGGTGTTATCCACGATCACCGCGACGCCCTGCGCGTGCGCGGCGGCCGCGATCGCCTCGAAATCCGGGATGTTCAGCGCGGGGTTGCCGATGGTCTCCAGGTACACGGCGCGCGTGCGGTCGTCGATCAGCGCCGTGAATTCCTCGGGGCGCTCGTCGCGGCTGGTGAAGCGCACCTCGATCCCGAGGCGTTTCAGGGTCACGCGGAACTGGTTCACGGTCCCGCCGTACAGGTTCGGGCTGGACACGATGTTGTCCCCCGCCTGCGCGACGTTCGTGATCGCCAGGAACTGCGCGGCGTGCCCACTGGCGACCGCGAGCGCCCCGACGCCGCCCTCCAGCGCCGCCACGCGCTCCTCGAACACGGCGTTCGTGGGGTTCATGATCCGGCTGTAGATGTTCCCGAACTGCCGCAGCCCGAACAGGTCCGCCGCGTGCTCCGGGGACTGGAACACGTAGCTGTTCGTGGGGTAGATGGGCGTCTGCTGCGCGCCCGTGGTGGGGTCGGGCTTCTGCCCGGCGTGAACCTGCAAGGTCTCGAATTTGTGCGCCATGACTGCGCCTCCTGGGGTGGGGTGCGTCGGTGGGGCGCCAGATACGAAGGCAGCGCCCCTGCTCGTGGGATGCGAGAAGGGGCGCTGAGATATCACCGCGTGACCTTCCCTCTTGCTCCCCGGCGGCGGTCATCGTTGACCCGCCTGCGGGGCTGGCCTTGGCACCGTGACGTGATGAGGTCCGGTTGCCGCGCCGTCAACGAGCCAGGTCTCTCGGGCGCTCTGAAGTGGGTCGCTCCACGCGGGAGCTACCGAAGAGGGTAGCGCGCGCTGGCCGGCAGGGTCAAGGTGACCGGTCAGCTGCGCCGGGCTGCATACCTACACACCTGTTTGGGGGAACAGGAGTAGGATGAGCAGGTCATTCCATTCAGATGTGCTCTGCGTGACCCGCCGGGCATGACACGGACCCACCCTGATCCAGCGCGGATCTCTCACGCCCCCACCCATCAGGAGTCTCATGAACCACAAACTTGTTGCCACTGCCCTGCTGAGCGCCGCCCTCCTGGCCGGCTGCACCAGCCCCAACGCCACCACCACGCCCACCCCGGGCACTGAACCCGGTCAGAGCGCCTTCGGCGTCCTGCAGGCCCTGAAACCCGGGGTGCAGGACACCATCAATACGAAGCTGAAGGTGAACATCGTATTCGTCGGCTACCGCCAGACCCCTCCCGGTCAGCCCGCCACGGCCCGGCAGATCAACACCCAGGATTTCGATCAGCGCCTCCCTGGCAGCTACGACGCCGTGAACCGCATTCCCAGCGCGTACGGCCGCACTGAGAAGACCGGGACCAGCTTCGATTTCGATTACAACTATGTCTTTGCCGACCAGAGCTTCGAGGATGATTTCTTCAAGTTCGTGCAGTCTGCCGGCGCTGAAAAACCCCTGACCGTGCAGCAGAGCGTGTACAACTGCCAGAGCTCGGACCCGGACACCGGCCTGCCCGACTGCGACGCGCCCGCCGGGAACATCAACCGCGTCATCACCGGCAACTTCGAGATCGACGCCCTGAAGACCGAGAACTGGCTGGCGGACAACGGCGCGCGCGTCGGCGTGAAGAACGGCGAGTACACCATCTACTTCGTGAACTGGTATGACCGCCCCGACTTCAAGTTCCACAGCTACACCCGCGCCGACGCGGCCGACACCGACACCGGCACGAAATTCGGCGCGCGTGGCAGCCGCCGCCTGATCGCCTGGGGCGGCAGCGCCCGCGAGAACGCCCCCGCGCAGCGCGTATGGTTCTACGACCTCTCCGCCAACCCCGACCCCTGGACGAATGCCTACGACGTGACCAACGACGACGTGGACGGTGACGGCGCGGCCGACTACCGCATGCCTCCCGTCTGGGAGTACGGCACCCGCAAGGCCAGCATCGGCTACGGCCGCAAGGTCAGCCCCGATCTGGCCCTGGTGGCGCGCTACACCGCCATCAACCTGCTGTTCACGCCCAGTCCCATCTACCGCGCGGCGCTGACGCCCCCCGACATGCCCGAGAAGATCAACCTGGACGTGCACGTCGAGCAGGGCGAGGGCGCCACCGACCCCACCCGGCTGCTGAACAGCGCGCTGCTGCAGGACCGCGTGAAGGTGCTCCAGCCGTTCACGACCTTCAGCTCCACGCGCAAGACCACCGCGCTCGACGGTGACCTGGCCGACGTGTACAAGTGCTTCTTCCCGGTCGTGGCCGACGACATCTGCTCGCCGGACTACGCGGACTTCAGCGGCGAGAAACTCTTCCAGTTCGGCGTGAAGGAACTGCGCGAGGAGTACAAGGCCACGCCCGCAGGCACGTACCAGCTGCCCATCTACTCGTTCAACGACAACCAGGACAGCCAGGGCGGCCTGCTGGGCGTCGCCTACGACGACGGCGAGACCGGTACCCAGAGCTTCGTGTACTCCTTCCTCACGCCCGGCCTGGTCGCCGCCGGATACGGCTTCACCGACACCACGGTGCACGAGACGGGTCACCACCTCAGCCTGAGCCACCCGCACGACGGGTACGACAGCGAGCAGGACCTCTCCTACGGGCCCAGCGGGCAGTTCTACTTCGTGAACACCGGCGACCAGAGTGCTTCAATCATGTCCTACAACGACCTGTCGCGCACCTTCGGGCAGTTCAACCTGGACAGCCAGTACCGCTACCTGACGGCCGCCTACCTGAACAACACCAACGCCATCCTGGAACTCGTGCGCCGCGCCAACAAGGCGGGAACGGTCAGCAGCGCCGCGCAGGGCGCCGACAGCAAGTTCGTGCAGGCCAAGACGAAGTACGACGCCCTGGATTACCTGGGGGCAGCGCAGCTCGCGCACGAGGGCTACCGCAGCGTCCTGAACGCCGCGAAGAGTGCGGGCGTGCCCGTCACTGCGTACAAGTGGTACGAGAACCTCAACGGCCTTGAAGGCCTGAGCGTCGGCAAGGGCGCGAAGATGCGCTTCAGCCCCACCTTCAAGGCCCAGACGGGCGTGGTCGTCTTCCCCGAGGAGACCGCGCAGCAGCGCAAACTCCGCCTGATGAAATAAGGCCTCCGCGCCGCAGGAACCCGGTCGCGCTGGCCGGGTTCTTCCCTTGCCAGTTCAGCCGCCGACCTCGCCCGGACTCAGGTCTGCTTGAGCAGGTCCATCAGGCGCAGGTACGCCTGCGCGGTGACCTGCACGTCCCCGAAGGAGCGGTGACGCCCACCGGGCGCGAAGTTCAGGCCCAGGCGCTCCGCGAGGACGGTCAGGTTGTGGGCGCGCTCCCTCGGAAAGGCACGGCGCGAGAGCTGCACCGTGCAGTATTCCGCCTGCGGGTTCCAGTGCAGGCCGGCGCGGGCGGCGTTGGCGCGCATGAATCCGGCGTCGAAGCCGACGTTATGCGCCACGACCGGCCAGCCGTTCACGAACTCCAGGAACTCGGGCAGAACCTCGCCGATGGTGGGCGAGGCGCGCACCATGTCGTTGCTGATGCCATGCACCTGCTCGGCGCGCCAGGGGATCAGGAGGGGCCGGCCCTCGGCGGTGGTGGGGCGCACCAGGGTCTCGTAGCGCTGCGTCTCGTCCACCTGACCGTCCACGATGCGCACCGCGCCGATCTCGACGATGCCGTCGCGTTCCGGCGAGAGGCCCGTGGTTTCCAGGTCGAACACGACAACATTCACGCCCCGCAGGGTAGCGCGTGCGGGGCGTGAACGGGAGGCAGGTCGGCGCGCTGGGCAGGTCGGCGCGCTGGGCAGGTCGGCGCGCTGGGCAGGTCAGCGCACGAGCAGGGGTTCGTACGCCGTCTTGACCGCGCCGTTCGCGAAGGTCAGCCGCGCGATGGTGTTGAGGCTGGTCACCGTGCGGCCCGGCACCTTCTTCACGGCGAGGCTGACATTCAGGTCGATCACGCGGCCCTGCTGGGTCAGGCGCGGGTCGAGCGGGCCGGGCGCGCGGCCCGGCAGCCACAGTTCCTTCGCCGGCAGGAGTGTCTTGACGTACTGGCCGTTCTGGACGTACTCGATCTCGTACTGGAGTTCGGCCTTCACGACCGGGCTCTGCTCGCCCTTGGTGGTAACGCGCAGGGTGCAGCGCGCCGCCTCGCCCATGGTCAGGTAGCTGTTCGTGCCGCCCGCGCCCACGCAGGTGGTGAAGGTCCAGGTGTTCAGCTTGGTGGGGCCGCTGCTGATCGTGACCGGGGCAGGGGCGGTGCGGGTCAGGTAGGCGCGGTCGGCCCTGACCGTGAAATCGGTGGTGCTGTCCCAGAGTTCGCAGCCTACGTCCGAGGCGCGTTCGTCAGGAGCTCTGACCAGGGTGCGGGTGCTCATGGCGGCGTAACAGGGTTCGACCGGGCCGGTATACGGCACGTAGCCCAGGGCGAGTTTCTGCATCTGCTGGAAGGCCTGCCGGTCGGCGGTGGCGTTCAGCCCGTCATTGCGGACCCACAGTTGGACGCTGACGACGCGGCTGCCGGGCTCACCGGATTCGCGCGTGACGGTCAGTCCCTGGTAGCGGGTGAACGGATACTGCCAGTCGCGGCCCCACACGAACGGTTCGCCGCAGCTGTACTGCTGGCAGAAGGCCGACTGCTGAATCTGGGTGGTGGTGACGCTGCTCCCGATGATGCCGGCGGCGCTGGCGGGGGCGAGCAGCAGGGCGGGGAGGAAGCTCAGGAGTCGCGGCATGTCCGCAGCGTAAGTGGCGGGGTCGGGCGGCGCTGCCTCAGGTGACCTTGAGTGCAGTGAGGGCCTGTGCTAGCAGCGCCGTGGGGGTCGTGGCGGGGGTGACGGGCAGGGTGAGGACGTCGTGCTCGCCCTGCTGAGGGGCCTCCAGGGTGGCGAGCTGTGAGGGGAGCAGGTCCGCCCCGGCGTAGTGGCCGGGCCGCTGGCGCAGGCGCGCAGCCAGCAGGGGTTCGGGGACGTCCAGGTACAGGAACCGGGTCCCGGGCGCGCGAAGCGCGTCGCGGTAGGTGCGCTTCAGGGCCGAGCAGGCCAGCACCACGCGCCCCTGGGCGTCCAGTTCGGCGCGCAGCCGGGCCAGCCAGGGGGCGCGGTCGGCGTCGGTCAGGCCGTGCCCGGCGTGCATGCGTTCACGGGCCTGGGAGGTGTGGTAGTCGTCGCCGTCCAGGAAGGGGGCGTGCAGCGCGGCGCCCAGGGCGCGGCCCAGGGTGCTCTTGCCGCTGCCGGAGACCCCCATGACGACCACGCGCAGGGGACTGTGGGAGGGCGTCACGCGGTCAGGGCAGGGGCGCAGGCCCCCAGGGCGACCAGGGCTTCTTCCTTGCCCTTGGCCTCCACCTCGATCCAGGGCACGTCGTGGTACGCGCTGGGCAGCTGATCGATCAGCCAGCTGTGGCGGCGGTCCTGCGGGCCGTCCAGGCCGTTGCTGAGGTGCACGACCTGCCACTCCGGCGGGCTCCAGGTGCGGCGGGCGGCCAGGACCCACTCGCGCACGCTGGGGTCCTCCTGATCGGGCAGGCGGTCGTGGACGACATGGTGGTGCGCGTCGAAGATCAGCGGGGTGCCGGTGGCCTCGCAGACGGGCAGCAGGTCGCGGGGGCTGTAGGCGCGCTCGTCGTTTTCCAGGCCCAGGCGCAGGCGGACCGCGTCGGGCAGGTCGGGAATGATCGCCTGGAGTTCCTGGGCGCGGCCGCCCTTGCCGCCGTGCAGGAGCAGGAGGTTCCAGGTGCTGCGCTCCAGGTTCAGGGCGTCCATGACCTGCGCGTGGGTGGTGATGGCCCGCAGGCTGCTCGCGCGGACCTCGGGGCGGTCGCTGTTCAGCACGATGAACTGCTCGGGGTGCATCAGCACGCGGATACCGTGGTCCTGGAAGGCGTGCCCGGCGTCCCGAAGCTGCGGGGCGAGATGGGCGAGGACCTGCGCGCCGGTGTCGTCCCCGTCCAGGTCCAGCATGGGAAAGAGGCTGGAACTCAGGCGGTACAGGCGGATGGCGCGCGCGGCGCAGTAGTCGGCGGCGCGGCGCACGCGGGCGACGTTGTCGGCGTACAGGTCGAGCAGCGTGCCGTACCGCTGCGCCGGGGGCAGGGCGCGGTAGCGGGTGAGGGTGATGGTGCGGAAGCGGATCTCGGGCCCGGTGGTCAGGCACACGAGGCCGTAGGCGGGGCCGGTCATTCGGTCCTGCGTTTCGCGGCCGAGCGGCAGCGGTCGGAGCAGTACTTGACGGTGTCCCAGTCGCGTTCCCATTTCTTGCGCCACGTGAACGGGAGGCCGCAGTGGGCGCAGGTCTTGCTGGGGCGCTGGCTGGGCGGGCGTCCGCCGCCGAAGGTGCGTTCCGGGCGAGGCATATCCCCCAGCATGGGCCGATCTGGCGTGCCCTTCCGTAGCGGGGGGTGAAGTTCCCTTCACGGCAGGTCAGGCGGGCCATTCGTTCGCCTGGAAAACTTATACCGATCTTCGGGCAGAGGACCGCGAACCAGCGGAGGTGAGCCCGGTCCATACCGGAACCGGGCTGCGCGGCGTGTGGGGCGACGCCAGTCCGCCCTCCGGAGCGGCACCACCCGAATTCGTGGGTGAGCGAGCGCTATACGCCGCACGCTCCATTCGTTCGCCGGATAGCCAGATTAGGCGTCCTGCCGCGCGAATCCCGGCTTTCGCCTCTGCCTTGACAGCGCTTTCAGCTTGGCTTACGCTCCGGTCAATCCACCGTCCACCGACCCCACCCAGCCGGGGTCACCCCTGTCGTCACGTCCCAGCGGGCGCGGCGCGTCCCGTTCCTGCGCCTGTGGGCGCCCAGGAGGTCTCATGTCCCGTTCTCCCCTGCCCGTCCTCCTCCCCCTGTCCCTGCTGCTCGGCGCCTGCACCCTCACGGACGCCAGCAGCGCCACACCCGTCTGGCAGGACGAATTCAGCGGCACCGGCCTCGACACCAGCAAATGGAGCTACCAGACCGGCAACGGGTTCACGGCCGGCACGGACTACGTGGCCGGGTGGGGCAACAACGAACTGGAGTACTACACCGACCGCGCCAGCAACGTCAGCGTGCAGGGCGGCACCCTCGTCATCACCGCCCGCAGGGAGAAGATCACCGGCCCTGCTGGCCGCACCGCCGGCACCTTCGACTGGACGTCCGGCCGTATCCGCACCGCCGGGAAGTTCAGCCGCGCGTACGGCAAGTTCGAGATCCGGGCCAAGTTCCCCAGAGGCAAGGGGTTCTGGCCCGCCATCTGGATGCTGCCCGAGGAACCCAGCCCCTACGCCAGCTGGGCCGCGAACGGCGAGATCGACATCGCCGAGGGATGGGGCAGCAGACCCACGGAGGTCGCGCACACCATCCACTACGGCGGCGTGTGGCCGAACAACGTGTACGCCAGCAAGACCGCCAGCTACCCGAACGCGGGCAGCATGGACCAGTGGCACACCTACACCCTGCAGTGGACGCCCGGCAAGATCCAGTGGCTGATCGACGGGCAGGTCACCAGCGAGAAGACCCAGTGGTGGAGCGCCAAGAACAATCCCCCCAGCAGCGACGCCGACCTGAACGCCTGGCCCGCCCCCTTCGACCGGCCCTTCTACCTGCTGCTGAATCTCGCCGTGGGCGGCAACTTCGACGGGAACCCCGACGCGACCACCCCCGACCAGGGCCAGATGCTCGTGGACTACGTGCGCGTGTACGGCATGCAGACCGAGACCGGCAGCGCCGGACCGCGCCCCGACATGACCTACCCCTGGACGCCGAAACCCGCCCGCCCGGCCCTGAGCGACGGGAACCTCGTGTACAACGGGTCCTTCGACTGGGCCGACACCGACCCGCGCGTGACGCCCGACACGAGCAGCCTCAGCAGCGCGGCGAACAGCAGGTTCTGGACGCTGTACACCAGTGACGGGCAGGTCACCCTGAGCAACGACGCAGGGGCCCTCAAAGCCGACGTCACCAATGCGGGCAGCGTGAACTACGCCGTGCAGGTCCGCCAGGACGGCCTGAACATCGAGTCCGGCGGCCGGTACGAGGTCAGCTTCGACGCCTGGGCGCAGAGCGCCCGCCCCATGATGCTCAAGGTCGGCGGCGGGCAGGACCGCGGGTACGCCGCGTACTCCGGCGAGCGGGCCGTGCAGATCGGCACCACGAAGGAACGCAAGACCGTCACCTTCGACATGAAGGCCACCACCGACGCCGCCGCCCGCCTGGAATTCAACCTCGGGAACGCCGGCACCGGCCCGGTGTGGTTCGACAACGTGGTCGTGCGGCGCGTCGGGACGGCCGCCGGGGCGCGCCCACCCGCCGCGGACGGCAACCTGCTGTACAACGCCGCGTTCACGCAGGACGCCACCGCCACCGTCCCCGGCATCGCGGGCGTGCCCGGCACTGCGTACTGGACCGCCTGGAGCAACGTGCCCGAACGCCTGAGCGCGGGCGTCAGCGGCGGCGTGATCACCCTGAACGTCAGGGACGTGGACCCCGCGAACAACTGGCACGTGCAGCTGAACCAGACCGAGGTCCCCCTGACCGCCAGGAAGTCCTACACCCTGACCTTCAGGGGCCGGGCCAGCGACGCCCGCGAGGTCGCCGTGGTCATCGGCGAGAACGGCGGCAGCTACGCCCGCTACCTGGACGGCAAGGCCGCCCTGGGCGCCACCGAGCAGACCTTCACGTACACCTTCACGGCGCCCGTCACGAACCCGGCCGCGCAGTTCCAGCTTCTCGGCGCGGTCGGCGCGGCGGGCAGCAGCTACGGCCTGAGCTTCCGTGACTTCCGCCTCGTGCAGAATCCCTGACCTGAACGGGGCCTCTCCCTCACCCTGGCAGGCGTCCGGGGTGGGGGGCTGGTTTCACGGCGGTCACCCAACTCACTCGGAGGCCCTGAGGATGCTCCCCGAGACCTCCGAAGGCTGCGGCCGGATCGTGTGGTCAGCCGCTGACGGTCTCGCGGCCCGCCGCCTGCTTCTCCAGTGCGGCGTGCGCCTCGAGCAGCAGCGCCTCGGTCTCGTCCCAGCCGACGCAGGCGTCCGTGACGCTCAGGCCGGGCACCAGGGTGCTGAGGTCCTTGGGAATGCCCTGCTTGCCGGGACGGAGGTTGCTCTCGATCATCAGGCCCCTCACGGCGCTCTGCCCGGCGGCGCGCTGGTGCAGCACGTCGCGCCACACGAGGCTCTGGCGGGTGTGATCCGAGCCGCTGTTGGCGTGCGAGCAGTCCACCATGACGGCCGGGGTCAGGCCGGCGGCGGTCATGAGGTCGGCGGCCTCCTTCACGAACTGCGGGGCGTAGTTGGGGCCGCCGCGGCCGCCGCGCAGGATGACGTGCCCGTCGGGGTTGCCGAGCGTATGGACGATGCAGGCCTGCCCGTCGTCGTCGATGGTGAAGAACGCGTGCGAGGCGCGCGCGGCGACGATGGCGTCCACGGCGAGTTTGATGCCGCCGCCCGTGCCGTTCTTGAAGCCCATCGGGGCGGACACGGCGCTGCTCATGACGCGGTGCGTCTGGCTTTCGGTGGTGCGGGCACCCAGGCAGGCCCAGGCGACCGCGTCGAACACGTACTGCGGGGCGAACGGGTCGAGGAGTTCCGTGGCGACCGGCAGGCCCAGCTCGCTGACCTGCACCATCAGCTTGCGGGTGAGTTCCAGGCCCTTGTTGATGTCGTTCGCGCCGTTCATGTCGGGGTCAAGCAGGTAGCCGCGCCAGCCGACGGTGGTGCGGGGTTTGTCCACGTACACCCGCATGTGCACTTCCAGCCGGTCTCCCACCCGTTCGCGCAGCGCGGCGAGGCGGCGGGCGTAGTCGAGCGCCTGCTCGTGGTCGTGGATGGAGCAGGGCCCCACCACCACGAGCAGCCGGTCGTCGCGGCCATGCAGGATGTCCTGCGCGGCGCGGCGGCCCGCGAGCACCGTCGCCTCGGCCTGCGGGGTCAGCGGGTGCAGGGCCTTCAGGGCGCGGGGGGTGATCAGGGGCGTGAAGCCGCTGACGTTCAGGTTCTCGGTGCGGCCGGCGTGGATGGTGGGTTCGGGGTGCGTCATGGCGGGGCTCCTGGGGTGTAAGGCAGCGCCCGGTGGCTTGTGGGCTCACCGGGCGTCGGGGGTGGAATGCAAGCGCGACTAGGCCCGGTGGGAACCGAACCAATAAAAGAAGAAGCCGCGCGGGGTCATGCCCTGAAGTGTAGGCCCACCCCCCGGCGTGAACCGGGTGGGCGGTCTAGGGCACCGGCAGACAGGCCGCGCCGCCCGCCTCAGGGCAGGTAGGGTTTCAGCGCCACCTGGATGGCGGGCGCGTCCGCCAGCTGCGCGGGGTTCAGGTGCAGCACCGTGACGATGGCCCGCTGCGCGCCGGCGGCCTCGGTGGCCGGCGTGGGGGGGCGGCGGCGGTCCCGGCCGTACGAGCGGGAGGACAGAATGATGCCCGCAAACGGCGTCTGCGTGCGGGGATTGACCAGCACGTAATCCACCTTCACCTGCGCCTTCTGGGCCAGGGTGCCCTGGGGCCGCGCGGGCAGCACCTCGAAGGCCAGCACGTCCCTGAGGATGGTGGGCCCGCGCACCTCGACCGGCTGGTCCTGCAGCGCCAGGCGAAGTTGCTGCTCGAACCGGTCTTCCTGGCGTGACCGTTCGGTCCGCGGCGCCTTCGCACCTGGACGCTCGACCTCTCCCCGTTTCAGGAAATGCAGCGGCATGGATCATGGTACGCGCTGGGGCGCGCCTGCCGCTGCGCCCGCCCGTCAGGGGCATCCGCACCGGCCCGGGGGGGCCCCGGCTCAGCCCTGGGCGATGCGGCGCAGGTTCTCGACGCGGGTGGCCAGTTCCGGCAGTTCGAGGGCGCGCAGGGCCTTGGTCGTGCGGGCCAGGCCGGCGTCGTCCACGCGGCCCTGGTTCCAGCCGGCGATCAGCATGGCGCAGCCCTGCAGGGCGTCACTGACGGTTTCCTTGTGGAACATCGCGGCCAGGGTGCCGCTCTGGGCCGGCGCGGTCTGCTGCGCCTGAGCCTGCACGTCCAGCACGACCTGCATGAACACCTGATCCAGGCGGGCCCGGTCGTCGGCTTGAATGGGGGTTCCGGTCATGGGGCGCAGTGTATCCCGGGCCGTGCGGCTTTCTTCATGTCGCCTCTCATGACTCGCGGGGGCGCGGGAGCGCTGCGTATCTTGGTGCATCTCAGGGGATGCGGGGAGGGCAGGACTGCAATGAAGTACGAGCCGGGGAGCAGGTTTTATGACGAGATGGTCACCGCTGATGGCGTGGCACGCGCCCATTACCAGGGGGTGCAGGCGTACCTGGACGCCCTGGGGGTGAGCGAGTTCCGGCGGCGGCATCAGCTGCTGGATCTGGCGTTCCGCAATCAGGGGATCACGTTCACGGTCTACGGTGACGCGCAGGGGACCGAGCGCACCTTCCCGTTCGATCCGGTGCCGCGCATCATTCCGGCGACCGAGTGGTCGCATATCGAGGCGGGGCTGACCCAGCGGGTAAGGGCGCTGAACGCCTTCCTGACCGACATCTACAGTGGCGCGCAGATTCTCGGGGACGGCGTCATCCCGGCGGAACTGGTGTACACGAGCGCCCACTTCCGGCGCGAGGTGCACGGGGTGCTCCCGCCGGGCGGGGTGTTCACCCACGTGGTCGGCACGGACCTGATCCGCAACGAGCAGGGCGAGTACCTGGTGCTCGAGGACAACCTGCGCTCGCCGAGCGGCGTGTCGTACCTGCTGGCCAACCGGCAGGCGATGACCCGGGTGTACCCGGGCATGTTCGAGGGGCAGGGCGTGCGGCCGGTGCAGCACTACGCCTCGGCGCTGCTGCGACTGCTGCTCGACAGCAGCCCGCGCGAGAACGGTACGGTGGTCGTCCTGACGCCGGGGATGTACAACAGCGCGTACTTCGAGCACGCCTACCTGGCGCAGCAGATGGGCGTGGAACTGGTCGAGGGGCGTGACCTGTTCGTGGACGGCGGCCGGGTCTGGATGCGCACGACCGGCGGCCGTCAGCAGGTGGACGTAATCTACCGCCGCGTGGACGACGACTTCCTGGACCCGCTGGCGTTCCGCCGGGACAGCGCGCTGGGCGTGGCCGGACTGGTGGACGTGTACCGGCAGGGGCGCGTGGCGATCGCCAACGCCATCGGGACGGGCGTCGCGGACGACAAGGCGGTGTACGCCTACGTGCCCGACATGATCCGCTACTACCTGAACGAGTCGCCGGTCCTGAACAACGTGCCCACCTACCTGGGCTGGAACGCCGAACATCTGGAGTTCATGCTCGCGAACGCGCAGGAACTGGTGTTCAAGTCGGTGGGCGAGGCGGGCGGGTACGGCATGCTGATCGGCCCGGACGCCACGCGGGACGAGGTGCGGGCGTACCTGGAGAAGGTGCGGCGCGATCCGCGCGACTTCATCGCCCAGCCGGTGGTGGGCCTGTCGCGGCACCCGACCTTCTACCCCGACAGCGGCGGGTTCGAGGCGGCGCACGTGGACCTGCGGCCGTACATCCTCTTCGGGCAGGACGTGACGATCGTGCCGGGCGGCCTGACGCGCGTGGCGCTGCGCCGGGGCAGCCTGGTCGTGAACAGCTCGCAGGGGGGCGGCAGCAAGGACACCTGGGTCCTCGATCACGACGGTCCGGCGGCGCCGCTGGGCATGACGCAGCTGCTGCACGGAACGACCGATCCGGTCGGCGGGCAGGGCCAGCGTCAGACGCAGTCCCAGTCGGGCGGCGGGCAGGCGCAGTCACAGTCGCAATCCCAGTCGCAGTGGCAGGGGGGCTTCGGGGCGGTGCCGCTGGGCGAGCCGCTGTCTCCCGACTCGCTGGCCGTGCTGGCCGACCAGGCGGCGCTGCACCGCGCGCAGGCGGCCGACGAGGCGCAGGTGGCGGCCTACGGCGAGAGTCAGCGCGCCCCGGAGGGTCCGCCGCCCGCAGGCGTGGCGTCCGGGCGCAGCGGGCCGCAGTCGTACCAGCAGCAGCTGGAAAAGGATCAGCTGGACGCTGACGGGGAGGACCGCTGATGCTGCTGCTGTCTCGACTGGCGGAGAACCTGTTCTGGATGGGCCGCTACATGGAACGCGCCGAGAACACGGCGCGGCTCCTGAGCGTGAACTACTACGCCACCCTGGAATCGGCAGGCAGCGCCCGCGACCACTGGCGCCCGCTGCTTGATCTCACGGGGGGCGAGGGGGCCCTGCGCGCTCACTACGGCCGGGTGGACGCCCGCAGCGTGGGGTCGTGGCTGGCGTTTGACCGCGAGAATCCATCCAGTATCGCCAGCAGCCTCGCGTTTGCCCGCTCAAACGCGCGGGGCCTGCGCGACCGGATTCCCAGCGAGATGTGGGAGGCCGTGAACCGCGCGTACCTGAACCTGTGCTTTGAGACCGGCGACATCCTCGACCGGGACGGGCTGTTCGAGTTCTGCGTGGCGGCGCGCGACGCGTCGCAGTTCTTCTTCGGGATCGCGTTCGCCACCCTGCCGCGCGACGAGGGCTGGTCGTTCATGCGCGCCGGTCAGATGCTGGAGCGGGCGGACAACACGCTGCGCGTCCTGCAGGGCCGCCTGACACCCGAGGCCCTGCGCGGCGCGCTGGAGCCGGCCGCGGCCGTGCAGATCGAGCAGCGCTGGGCGCAGGTGCTCAAGGGGGCCAGCGCCTACGAGGCGTACCGCAAGCGCATCCACGCGGGCATCAATCCGCGGCTGATCGCCGGCTTCCTGCTGCTCGACGAGTACTTCCCGCGCAGCGTGCGCTACAGCGTGCAGAACCTGCACGACGCGCTGGAGCAGATTCACCGCTGTCACCCCGGCGAGCATCCGGAGGTGCTGCGCCTGTCGCGCTGGCTGGTGGCCCGCCTGGAATTCGCGCAGGTCGACGACATCCTGACCCGGCAGCAGCCGGGCCTGCCCGACCTGCTCGTCGATGTGAACGGCGTGGGCGCCGCGATCACCGCGGCGTACTTTGAGCAGGAATGAGGCGCGGCGGGCAAGGGTTCAGGGAGGTGAACGGTGCGCTGTGAGATCCGGCACGTGACCGAGTACCGCTACCCGCAACCGGCGTGGGATTCGTTCAATCAGGTCCGCCTGCATCCCACGCAGGAGGCGCGGCAGGCCGTGCGGTCGTTCCACCTGCATGTGGTGCCTCAGGCCGAGGTCACCTCACACAAGGACTATTTCGGCGCGATCGTGCATCACGTGCACGTGCACGACCAGCACACCCAGCTGCGGATTGAGGCGCAGGCGATGGTGGACACCCACGCGCTGCCCGACCCGGGGCCGACCCCGGTGATGGCCCTGCGCGGCACGCGCGGTCCCCTGACCGAGTTTCTGGTGCCGTGTCAGCGGGTCCCGGCCGGGCCCTGGCCAGAGGTGTTCGGGGTGACCCGCCCGGGCGAGCAGGACGATCTGGGCGAGTACCTGCAGCACCTCAACTCGTTCCTGTACTCGCAGTTCACCTATGACGCCAGGGCCACGACAGTCAGCACCCCCCTGGCGGAATTCGCCCAGCACAGGCGGGGCGTGTGCCAGGACTTCACGCACGCGATGCTGGGCATCACCCGGCAGCTGGGCATCCCGTCGCGGTACGTGAGCGGCTACCTGTACAGCGGCGGCGAGATGCGCGGCGCGGAGGCCACCCACGCCTGGGTCGAATGCTTTATCCCGGAGTACGGGTGGCTGGGGCTGGACCCCACGAACAACTGCGTGGCGCGCGAGAAGCACATCAAGATCGGGCATGGGCGCGAGTACAGCGACGTCTCGCCGGTGCGCGGCACGTACTACGGGGGCGGCAAGGGCAGCATGTCGGTGGCGGTGTACGTGTACGGCGAAACCTAGCGTCCGCCCAGCGGCAGGTGGTAGCGAGGCGGGCCCCCAGGTGACCGGGAGCCCGCCTGCCGCTGGGCGGCTCAGTTGCCGGAGATGACGCGCCCGGTCAGGAAAAGGCCGCTGATGAGGCCCCCGATCACGCCGGCCACGATCAGCTGGGCGATCCAGGCGAGCACCAGCGTGACGATCGCCTGGGTCTGGTCACGCAGGTTCAGGCTGCTCTGGGCGGCCAGGAACCCGAAGTAGATCATGACCAGGCCGATCACGAACATCACCAGCCAGCCCAGGATGGGGATGATGCCCAGGAGGGTGCTGACGATGCTCAGCGGCACGTAGAACAGCGCGAAGGAGTAGGCGACCTCGGCGTAGGTGCCGGTGCCCTTGAAGAGGGTCCGGCCGATCAGGTAGACCGCGCCGGTGTAGGCCAGGAAGCCCAGGGGAATGCTGATCAGGCGGCTCAGGAGCTGGCCGAAGAAGGTCACGTCGCTGTGCAGCCCGGCGAACAGCGCGGCGATCACGGCGGAGACGACGGCCGCGATCATGACGTATGTCAGGGCGCTGCTCAGGCCGCCGCGGCGCTCGAAACGTTCGAAGGTGGCGGGGCTGGGGCGGCTCAGGACGGCGACGCTCTGGGCGAACATGTCCTGCACGCTGCTCTCGGGCCGGCTGGTCACGGGGCTTTTCATGGCACGGAGTACGGCCGCTGGGCCAGCGAAGTTGCCACATGGCCCGTTCATCCTCCCTTCATGTCCGGACGGGGCGGGGGCACCTTTGTCTGCGCCCCGGCATGTCACAATGCGGCGCGATGACGGAACCTTCCATTACCTCCGGCGAGCAGACCCACTCCGGCTTCGTGGCCATCGTGGGCAAGCCCAACGTCGGCAAAAGCACCCTTCTGAACGCCTTCCTGGGGACCAAGGTGGCCCCCACCAGCCCCCGGCCCCAGACCACCCGCCGGGGCGTGCGCGGTATCCACACCAGCGGCGAACGTCAGATCGTCTTCGTGGATACGCCCGGGCTGCACAAACCCAAAGACGCGCTGGGCAAGTACATGAACCACGAGGTGCACAGCGCCCTGGCCGACGTGGACGCGGTCGTGTGGGTCGTGGACCTGCGCCACCCGCCCACCGACGAGGATCAGCTCGTGGCGCGGCAGGTGCGCGAGCTGCCCAAGCCGCTGTTCCTAGTGGGCAACAAGACCGACGCCGCCAAGTACCCCGACGAGGCCATGAAGCTCTACCGCGCGCTGCTCGAGGGCCGTGACGCCGAGCTGAGCGACACGATGCTCAGCGCGCAGAACAACCCGAACGCCGTGGCGACCCTGCGCGAGCAGCTGCTCGAGATCCTGCCCGAGAGTCCCTTCTTCTTCCCGGTGGGTCCCGCCAGCGACCAGAGCCGCGAGCAGTGGGCGGCCGAGATCATCCGCGAGGAGGCCATGAAGAAGCTGCGCGACGAGCTGCCCTACGCGGTCGCCACCCGCGTGAACCGCTGGACGGAACGCGAGGATGGCCTGCAGCGCATCGAGGGCGAGATCGTTGTGGAGAAGAACGCGCACAAGGGCATGGTGATCGGCTCGGGCGGCAAGCAGCTCAAGGAGATCGGTCAGGCGGCCCGCAAGCAGCTGGAGGTCTTCCTGGACCGCAAGGTGTACCTGGGGCTTGAAGTCATCGTGATTCCCGGCTGGCGCGAGGATGTCGAGGCCCTGCGCGAACTCGGCTACGAGTAAACCCGCCGGCCCCTGGCAGCGCCGCCCTTCACTGGTCGTGGAGGGCGGCGCTCTGCTGCTTCCGGCAGGCGTCAGCTGGCCTGCGCGCACTGCGGGCACTGGCCGTACAGGGTCACCTCGTGCGCTTCCACGATGAACCCGCCGGGGTAGACGGTGCCGCTGGGCAGCGCGACCGGGCAGGTGTGCAGCGTGAACACGCGCTGGCAGCGGGTGCAGGCGAAGTGGTGGTGGTGGCCCTTGCCGCTCGATTCGTAGAGGGTCTCGCCGTCCAGGGTCACGGGATGGATGCGGCCCTGGTCGGTCAGGAGTTTCAGGGTGCGGTACACGGTGGCGACGCCCAGGGCGGGCAGGTCCGTGCGGGCGCGTTCCAGCACGTCCCCGACGCCCAGGGGTCCCTCGGCGTCGTGCAGGACGCGGGTGATCACGTCGCGCTGGCGGGTGCTGCGGGTGGCGGTCATGGACTCAGGATACCACTTGTTGAGACGCCCCGATCAATAAAGAGGCAGCCGCCGCGTATCTACACTGGACGGCACCGGAATGATCGTGCCGCGCGCCGGGGAGCCGAATGCTGCGTGAACTCTTCTTCAACTTCTGCCTGCTGATCAGCGTTCATTCCGTCCTGCGCTTCACCTTCCGCTCCTGGCCCACCTCCCGCAGCGGCCCCGTGCCCATGGCGCGGCTGGCCGCCTTCGCCGCCGCCACCCTGCTGCTCCTGCTGTTCCCGGCGCAGCCCACACCCGGCATCGTGCTCGACGCGCGGGCGGTGCCGGTCGCCTTCGTCACCCTGCAGTTCGGGCCGCTGCCGGGCCTGCTCGTGGCCTTGCCCGCCCTGGCGTACCGCATCTGGCTGGGCGGAGCCGGCGTGTACGCGGCCGTGCCCAGCCTGCTGGCCGTCATCGGCGTGACGGCCCTGCTGCGCCGCCGCATTCCCGCGGTGGGACCGCTGTTCTGGCCGCACTGGCCCAGCCTGATCCTGATGTTCGGCGCGAACGGCCTGCCACTGCTTCTGCCCGGCGGCAGTTCGATCTGGACCTGACCGCCATGGGCCCCGGCGACGCCCTGCTGCTGGTCGATGTCGATCACTTCAATCGGGTCAACGACACCTTCGGTCATCAGGTGGGGGACGAGGTGCTGCAGGAGGTGGCGCAGGTCCTGCAACGCGAGGGGCGCGGCCGTGACCGGGCGTACCGCTACGGTGGGGAGGAATTCGCCGTCATCCTGCGCGACGTGAAGGTGGACGGCCTGCGTCACGCGGCCGTGTATCGGGGGCGTGGCCTGGATGGCCGTCTCGACCACGCAGCTGACCCAGCGCGCCGACGAGGCCCTGTACAGCGCGAAGACCGGCGGGCGGAACCAGACTTGCCTCTGGCAGTCCCCTTCCCCGGCGCGCCGGGCCTGACCCGGCAGGGGCAAAGACCCCCGGGCCTGAACGCGCAGCGCCCACGCCGGAAGAAACTGGCGTGGGCGCTGCGCGTCGGGACGCTTCAGCTGTCGCTGTCGCCCATGTTGGTGCTGGGGGGATCGCTGGCGTCCATGCTCTGGGTCATGGCGACGTCCTGCTTGTCCAGGCCCTCCTTGCGGTACTCGCTGGGGGCCTTGTTCTCGGCG